>NZ_JARVKU010000024.1:0-152342 GCF_029813805.1 Streptomyces sp. DH10 | reverse complement strand
CCGCGTGCTGGGGGGGGGGGGCCCGGGGGGGGGGGCCCCCGCCGGGCGGGGGGCCACCACGCTGCAGATCACTGATCAGGAATCGGCGAGAGTGGTGTCGACTCCCGCGTAGGTCGCCCACAGCAGGCAGCACGCGTTGCTTCCGCCGCCGACGTTGTCGAGCTGGAAGAAGTAGTCCGACTCCTCGGGCAGGCCGTTGTACTCGCCCCGGCTCGCGTAGCTCGTGCCGTTGAAGCAGTTGGTGAACGTCTTCTCACCGTAGAAGTCGTTGGACGACAGCGCGTCGTAGTCCCACAGCTCGACCCCCGTGGTCTTGCTGCCGCCCTGCACGGAACAACCCTTGAAGATGATCTCCGAGTAGCTCTGGTCCGCCCAGTAGCGGGACTGCCCGTTGCTCCCGCCGCCGTCCGTCCACGAGTTGATGCTGCTCGACCAGTTGGCCCAGGCACCAGAGGACAACGCGAGAGTGAAGGCTGACGCCATGGCGACCACGGCGGCTGCGCGCTTGGAGGATCTGCCCGACATGCGGGAACTCCGAATCTCCCACCTGATACGGCCCCCCACGAGGCCTGTCCACATCAGGCGAGGCGTGGAAGCTATCGAACAGATGATCTTTCAGTCAATGTGACGTAAGCATTTCGTGCCTCGAACCGCCGGTCTGAGCTGACGAGGTGCAAGGTGTGGATGACCTGCACGGATGCGGCGATCCGGGTGGTCGAGCACTGCGACAGCGAAGGAGCCGTCGAGCTCTGCGGGTGGCGTCGGTCCGCTCGACGAGCGTGCGGTTCTTCGTACGAGAGCGATTCAAGGCCTTACGACCTGTGGAAAGGGCCTCTCAGTGCCCCCGGCAGAGAAGGCGGACCGCACGGCCGGAGCCTCGACACCTCCCGCCGGTCTGGCATCGCACTCGCAACGCCGACCGCACCCCGATCCGGCTCGGAAAGTGACAAGCGACAGGTGGTCCAGACCTCCTGACCCACCAGCTCCGGCGAGCCCGACCGCAGCATTTCGGCCTCCCTGTTCCGCAAAAGCCCCGGCGCCCGTGATAAGGGGCTTTCGGGCGTGACCGTCCGATCAACGGTTCGTTACTCCGTGCGAGATCCCGAACGAGTGGTCGGTAGACGGAGTGACGGAGGGGCTCGATGGGGGCGAGTGCGTACACCAGGGAGCGGCTGGAGGAGGCGGCTCGGGGGGCGCGAACGTTGTCGGAGGCGTTGGTGCGGTTGGGGGTGGATCCGGGGAGCGCCACGCGGGAGTACCTCAGGCAGCGGATGAAGAAGTTGGGGGTGGACACCTCCCACTTCGTGCGGGAGGGGAACAAGTGGACCAAGGAGATCCTGCAAGCGGCTGTGTCCGCCTCGACCAACACGAATGATGTGCTGCGTCATCTCGGCCTCGAGCTGGTCGGGGGACATCACACGCACATCAGTCGCCGCATCAAGGCCTACCGCATCGACACGTCGCATTTCGTGCCTGTGGTCCGCACGGAGAGGATGAGGCACAACCAGCGTCGTCGGACCGCTGAGGAAATCCTCGTCGAGGACACGTCGACGCATGCCAGACGGGTCCCGAGTGCCCGGCTCAAAAGGGCGATGCGCGAGCTGGGCATCGAGGAGCGCTGCGCTCTGTGCGGCCTCGAAGCGGTCTGGCTGGGGAAAACGCTGCCCTTGGAGGTTGACCACATCGACGGCGACTGGCGGAACAACCGGGTCGAAAACGTTCGGTTCCTCTGCCCCAACTGCCACTCGACGGCGGACAGTTACCGAGGGCGCGGCAAGGCGTGCACGCGGGACCGTGCCTCATGAGCAGGCGACGAGCCCGGCCCACTCCCGAAGAACTGCGCGTCGCCGTCGCCCAGTCCGTCTCCCTCGCAGAGGTGCTGCGCCACCTTGGGCGGCCGGACAACGGCGGGCAGCGGGCGATGCTGCGCCAGTGGATCAGCCGGCAGCACATCGACACGGCGCATTTTCTGGGACAGTCACACAACCGGGGCAAACCCGGAACGATCCCGGCCAAGCGTCCCGAGGAAATTTTGGTCCGGCACGACGGCAAGCGCAGGACCAGCACGTCACTGTTGCGCCGCGCTCTCGGAGCCGTTGGCGTGCCTGAGCGGTGCGCGCGGTGTGGCATCGGCCCCGAGTGGCTCGGCAAGCCCATGACGCTGGAGGTCGATCACATCAACGGGGACTGGAGCGACGACCGGCGCGAGAACCTGCGGCTGCTGTGCCCGAATTGCCACGCGATCACCAGGACGTGGTGCCGAGGAGGCCGCCGAGCGGTCCACCAGGCCAAGTAGAGTAGGCAGCGCTGTGGGCCCGTACCCCAGCTGGCAAGAGGGCGCCGGTTTAGGTCCGGTGTGTCGTGGGTTCGAGTCCCACCGGGCCCATCCACGAAGGGCGCACCACTCAGTGGCGCGCCCTTCTCCCTGCCGTCGTCAGCCAAGCAGTTCCCGCACCACCGGCACCAGCGCCCTGAACGCCTTCCCCCGATGGCTGATCGCGTTCTTCTCCTGGGGAGTCAGCTCCGCACAGGTCCGTGTCTCACCCTCCGGCTGGAGGATCGGGTCGTAGCCGAAGCCGCCCGAACCCGTCGGCTCGTGGCGTAGGACGCCCCGCAGTTGGCCTTCCACCACCCGCTCCGTGCCGTCCGGCAGGGCCAGCGCCGCCGCGCAGGCGAAGTGGGCGCCGCGGTGTTCGTCGGCGATGTCCGAGAGTTGGGCGAGGAGCAGGTCGAGGTTGGCCTTGTCGTCGCCGTGGCGGCCGGACCAGCGGGCGGAGAAGATGCCGGGGGCGCCGTTCAGGACGTCGACGCAGAGGCCGGAGTCGTCGGCGACCGCGGGCAGGCCCGTCGCCTGGGCCAGGGCGTGGGCCTTCAGCAGCGCGTTCTCCGCGAAGGTGACGCCCGTTTCCTTGACGTCGGGGATGTCCGGGTAGGCGTCGGCGCCGACGAGTTCGTGGGGCAGTCCGGCTTCGGCGAGGATCGCGCGCAGTTCGGTGATCTTTCCGGCGTTGCGGGTGGCGAGGATCAGACGACTCATGGCCCCCAGTATCGCCGCACCCGCGCCCCGTCAGGGGCGCGGGGAACTGCGCGACCAGCCACCACGGACCCGCACCCACCCACCGACAAGACCCGGCAGACGAGAAGCCCTGCCCAGCCAGCGCAGCGTCGCGGCAGCGTTACGGCGTGCAGACCTTCGTCAGTTCGCCCGCCGCGTCCGTGACCGGGCTGATGTCGGGCGTCTCGTCGCCGTTCTTGATCGCCGTACGGACGTTGCCGACGGCCTGGTTGAGGTCGTCCACGGCCTTGTTGACGTCCGCGTTGTCGGTCTTGTCGCCGATCTTGGTCAGGTTCTTGTCGATGGAGTCGAGGGACTCGTCGAGCTGCGTCGGGTCGTTCGCGGCGTTGTCCACGGCCTGCTGGAGTTCCGTGACGCTGTCGGCGATGGCGTCGGCGGTCTGGACGCAGTCCAGCGCCTTGTCGACGGCGGCGCAGCCGGTGGTGAGTCCGGCGGTCAGCGCGACGGCCGCCAGGGTGGCGGCGACGGCTGCGGTGCGGCGTCGGCGGCGGCTCGCGGCCATGGAACGGTCCCTCTCGTCGGTCGGGCCGGGCGGCCCGTGTGGCTGGCCGGACGCACAGGGATGAGCCGTGCGCCCGTACTCCTTCAGACGCGAGTGTGCTCGGCGCGGTTGCCCGTGCCGAGCACCTGTCTTGGCGCGCCCTTTACTTTTCGAGGACGGTATCAAGCGCCGTGCGCTGGTGGGCGGCGAGTTCGGTGCAGCCGGCGACGGCGAGGTCGAGGAGGGCGTTGAGTTCGTCGCGGGCGAAGGGTTCGGCCTCGGCGGTGCCCTGGACCTCGACGAAGCGGCCGTCGCCGGTGCAGACGACGTTCATGTCGGTGTCGGCCTTGACGTCCTCCTCGTAGCAGAGGTCGAGGAGGGGGACGCCGCCGACGATGCCGACGGAGACGGCGCTGACGGTGCCGGTGAGGGGCTGGCGGCCGGCCTTGATGAGCTTCTTGCGCTGTGCCCAGGCGACGGCGTCCGCGAGCGCCACGTAGGCGCCGGTGATGGCGGCGGTGCGGGTGCCGCCGTCGGCCTGGAGGACGTCGCAGTCGAGGACGATGGTGTTCTCGCCGAGGGCCTTGTAGTCGATGACGGCGCGCAGGGAGCGGCCGATGAGGCGGGAGATCTCGTGGGTGCGGCCGCCGATGCGGCCCCTGACGGACTCGCGGTCGCCGCGGGTGTTGGTGGAGCGGGGCAGCATGGAGTATTCGGCGGTGACCCAGCCTTCGCCGCTGCCCTTGCGCCAGCGTGGGACGCCTTCGGTGACGGAGGCGGTGCAGAAGACCTTGGTGTCGCCGAAGGAGACGAGGACGGAGCCTTCGGCGTGCTTGCTCCAGCCGCGTTCGATGGTGATCGGGCGGAGTTGGTGGGGGGTGCGGCCGTCGATTCGAGACATGCCGCTGAGCCTATCCGTACATACGGAAGGGGCCCCTCCCGCGGTGGGGAGGGGCCCTCACGACTGACCTCGGGGGTCCGTCAGGGGGTGAAGCCCGGGGTGATCCCCGCGCTTCACATCAGGTCTTCGATCTCCGCGGCGATGGGGTCGGCGTCGGTGCCGATGACGACCTGGATCGCGGTGCCCATCTTGACGACGCCGTGGGCGCCGGCGGCCTTCAGGGCGGCCTCGTCGACCTTGGCGGGGTCCACGACCTCGGTGCGCAGGCGGGTGATGCAGCCTTCGACCTCTTCGATGTTGTCGATGCCGCCGAGCCCGGCAACGATCTTCTCAGCCTTGGTGGCCATGTTCCTTCTCCCTGATCCGAACCGCTTTGTCGCAGTAACCCACAGTTGACCCAACTTTGCGAGCGGTCATGTCGTGCGTGCCGAAGGATGGCGTCACGTCAGTGTGCGACCGTCCGTTCGACTGGTCTACACCAGGAGCCTGCCTCTCGACAAAGGGACCGGGAATAAGTGCCGAGGCCCCGTCGGCGCCGAGGCCGCCGCGAGTCCTGCCCGCGCTGTCCACTACGTGATCTTCCGGTTCGCGATCACGAAGTTCGACCTGAATACTCCGGGGCGCGAGCCCGAGGAGGAAGTCGACGACAGCGCCGAGGCGTGATCGTCGGGGCGGGCGGAATTGGCGGGTTCCGCTCGTTCGGGTGGCCGTGCTACAACTGGTCTACACCACTCACCGGTGGAGGTCGCGCGGTGCCCTTGTGAACCGCGTTCCCCTTTTGAGACGCCGCCGTCCCCCGTCGAACTCTTCCCTGGGCGGCGCCGTGCCCCATGGAGGAAGTTCATGTCCACAACCACAGCCGCGCCCGCGAGCCCGAAGAAGGGGTCGGCGGTGATGGCGGTCCTGCAGCGCATCGGCCGCAGCCTCATGCTGCCCGTCGCCGTGCTGCCTGCCGCCGCGCTCCTGGTCCGCCTCGGCAACGCCGACATGCTCGGGCGGGAGTCGTTCCCGGAGTTCATCACCAAGATCGCGGGCTTCATGAGCGCGGGCGGCAACGCGATCCTCGACAACATGGCGCTGCTGTTCGCCGTGGGCATCGCGATCGGCTTCGCGAAGAAGTCGGACGGCTCGACCGCTCTCGCCGCCGTCGTCGGTTACCTGGTCTTCAAGAACGTCCTGGCCACGTTCACCGACCCGAACCTGCCCCAGGTGGCGACGGCCGTCGACGGCAAGGTCGTCATGACGGACGCGCCGGTGGACGCCAAGGTGCTCGGCGGTGTGGTGATGGGCCTCGTCGTCGCCCTGCTCTACCAGCGCTTCTACCGCACCAAGCTGCCCGACTGGGCGGGCTTCTTCGGCGGTCGCCGCCTGGTCCCGATCCTCGCCGCCTTCGCGGGCCTGGCCATCGGCATCGTCTTCGGCTACATATGGCCGGTCCTCGGCACGGCCCTGCACAATCTCGGCGAGTGGCTGGTGGGCTCCGGAGCCGTCGGCGCGGGCATCTTCGGCGTCGCCAACCGCGCGTTGATCCCGATCGGCATGCACCACCTGCTGAACTCCTTCCCCTGGCTCCAGGCCGGCACCTACGAGGGCAAGAGCGGTGACATCGCCCGGTTCCTGGCGGGCGACCCGAGCGCCGGCCAGTTCATGACCGGCTTCTTCCCGATCATGATGTTCGCCCTGCCGGCCGCCTGCCTGGCGATCGTGCACTGCGCCCGGCCCGAGCGCCGCAAGGTCGTCGGCGGCATGATGTTCTCCCTCGCGCTGACGTCGTTCGTCACGGGTGTCACCGAGCCGATCGAGTTCACCTTCATGTTCATCGCGCCGGTGCTGTACGCGATCCACGCGGTGCTCACCGGTGTCTCGATGGCGCTGACCTGGGCCCTGGGGATGAAGGACGGCTTCGGCTTCTCGGCCGGCGCGGTGGACTTCTTCCTGAACCTCGGCATCGCGACCAACCCGTGGGGCCTGGCCCTGGTGGGGCTGTGCTTCGCGGCGGTCTACTACGTGGTCTTCCGCTTCGCGATCACGAAGTTCAACCTGCCGACGCCGGGCCGCGAGTCCGACGAGGAACTCGCGGAACTCCAGAAGGCGGAGGCGAAGTAGGACCTGCCTCGAGCGACAGGTCCGGCACACGCGGAAGGTCCCGGAACCGCTTCGGTTCCGGGGCCTCGTCGTGCTCGGGTGCGGGGTGTGGCCCCTTCAGATCTCGTACGTCTGCCGGGGTGCCGCGAGGTCCACGGGGCCGTCGTACACCGCGCGGGCGTCGGCCAGGTTGACCTGGGGGTCCGTCCACGGCGGGATGTGCGTGAGGACCAGGCGCCGGGCACCTGCCCGGGCCGCCGTCTCGCCCGCCTCGCGGCCGTTGAGGTGCAGGTCGGGGATGTTCTCCTTGCCGTGCGTGAACGCCGCCTCGCACAGGAACAGGTCGGCGTCCCGGGCGAGTTCGTCCAGGGCGGGGCTCAGGCCGGTGTCGCCGGAGTACGTCAGGACCTTGCCGTCGTGTTCGACGCGGATGCCGTACGCCTCCACGGGGTGGGCCACGCGCTCGGTGTGCACCGTGAACGGGCCGATCTCGAAGGTGGACGGCTTGACCGTGTGGAAGTCGAAGACCTCGCTCATGGAGGAGGCGGAGGGGGTGTCCGCGTAGGCGGTGGTCAGCCGGTGTTCCGTGCCTTCCGGTCCGAAGACGGGGAGCGGATCGCAGCGGCCGCCGTCGTGGCGGTAGTAGCGCGCGACGAAGTACGCGCACATGTCGATGCAGTGGTCGGCGTGCAGATGGCTGAGGAAGATCGCGTCGAGGTCGTAGAGACCGCAGTGGCGCTGCAACTCGCCCAGGGCACCGTTGCCCATGTCGAGAAGCAGCCGGAAGCCGTCGGCCTCGACGAGGTAGCTCGAGCAGGCCGATTCCGCGGACGGGAACGACCCCGAGCAGCCGACGACGGTGAGCTTCATGAAGCAGAAACCTCCGCTGGCGGGATAAGTCTGAGAGGGGCGTCGGGGGTCGTGCGGTGCGTCGAGCGTAAGGCGCAAAACCTCCGGTCGCTCCTCCGCCAAGGGCCGTTGTGGGCGAACTCACCTGTGGTGTCACCGGTTCGGCTGGCAGGGCGCGGCGTGATCCTTGCGAGGGGGGCGCGTGGGAGGGACGGCGCCGGTACCGTCTCAGTATGGACACGTCCTGGTGGCTGGCGCTCGCCGCAGTGGTACTGCTCGCGCTCGTCGCCACGCTCGTCGACGGCTGGGGTCTGCGGTCGTCGGCGCGGCGGGGCCGGACGGCGGCTGCCACCGCCACGGCGGCGGGGCTGCCGCAGCCGGCGGAGATCTGGTGGGCGGACGTCCCCTACGAGGACGAGGCCCGCACGAAGGACCGCCCCTGCCTGGTGCTGGCGGTGCGCGGGGAACGGGCGACCGTCGCGAAGATCACCACCCGCTTCCGGCACGAGCGCACCGGCGTGATCCCCCTCCCCCCGGGCTCGGTCGGCGACACCCAGGGCCGCGCGAGCTTCCTGGAGACGGACGAACTGCGGGAGGTCCCGGTGTGGGGCTTCCGCCGCCGGGTCGGCGTGGTGGACCCGGCGCTGTGGGACCAGGTCCGGTACCTGGCCGGCTGAGAGCCGGGGCTCCTATTACGGCGTCCCTGCGGGAACTTGCCGCGGGACCGGGCGCGACGGCCGACGGCCAGGGCCGGGGCCCGGGTCGGTGGCCGGGCGCGACGGCCGACGTCGATGGCGGGGGCCCGGGTCGGTGGCCGGGCGCGACGACCCACGGCCCGGGGCGGGTCGGCCCCGGTCCAACAACCGGGACCCGGGCGGGTGACTGGGCGGGATACCCGAGGCTCAGGCAGGTCCGCCGAGCGCGAGAAGCCGGATACGACGACGGCGCCGCCTCGCGCCGAGGCCGGACGGGGGTCCCGACTGTCGGCCGACGCCCTGGCACACGGCCGTGGGAGCCGCCGGTGCGGCACCAGCGCGGCAGCGATGACCGCGCGGTGCATGGCCGGTTGAGAGCCAGGGCTCCCTGTGCGGTATCCCCACGGGAACATGTCGCGGACGGGGCGCGACGGCCGGGACCCAGGCACGGCGACCGCGCCGCCGCGCCAAAACCCGGGCCGTGCCCCCGGCCGTCTGCCGCCACCCTCGCCACGGCCGTGGGAGCAGCAGGTGCGGCACCAGCGCGGCAGCGATGACCGCGGTCGGCTTCCGGCGGGCCCGCCCGGCCGCCAGGGCGGTTCAGCAAGCCGGGCTGGCCGGGGACCGGCCCACGCCCGGGCTGGGTCCCGCCGGGACTGCGGGCTGAAACGCGGAAAGGCCGGACACGCGGAAGGGCCGGAGTCCTCACTCCGGCCCTTCTTCTCTGGTTCGCCGTCGGGTTACGCCCAGAGTTGCCCCTGGAGCGTTTCGATGGCCTCCTCCGTCGTGGTCGCCGTGTAGACGCCCGTCGACAGGTACTTCCAGCCGCCGTCGGCGACGACGAAGACGATGTCGGCCGGCTCGCCGGCCTTGACGGCCTTCTTGCCGACGCCGAGCGCGGCGTGCAGCGCGGCGCCCGTGGAGACGCCGGCGAAGATGCCCTCCTGCTGGAGCAGCTCGCGGGTGCGGGTGACCGCGTCCGCCGAGCCGACCGAGAAGCGGCTGGTGAGGACCGACGCGTCGTACAGCTCGGGGACGAAGCCCTCGTCGAGGTTGCGCAGGCCGTAGACCAGGTCGTCGTAGCGCGGTTCGGCAGCGACGATCTGGACGTCCGGCTTGTTCTCGCGCAGGTAGCGGCCCACACCCATGAGCGTGCCGGTGGTGCCGAGGCCCGCCACGAAGTGGGTGACGGAGGGCAGGTCCGCGAGGATCTCGGGGCCCGTCGTCGCGTAGTGGGCGCCCGCGTTGTCCGGGTTGCCGTACTGGTAGAGCATCACCCAGTCCGGGTGCTCGGCCGAGAGCTCCTTGGCGACGCGCACGGCGGTGTTGGAGCCGCCCGCGGCCGGGGAGGAGATGATCTCGGCGCCCCACATGGCCAGCAGGTCGCGCCGTTCCCGCGAGGTGTTCTCCGGCATCACGCAGACGATGCGGTAGCCCTTGAGCTTCGCCGCCATGGCCAGGGAGATGCCGGTGTTGCCCGACGTGGGCTCCAGGATCGTGCAGCCCGGGGTCAGGCGGCCGTCCTTCTCCGCCTGCTCGATCATGTGCAGGGCCGGGCGGTCCTTGACCGACCCGGTCGGGTTGCGGTCCTCCAGCTTCGCCCAGATACGCACGTCGGCGGACGGCGACAGCCGCGGCAGGCGCACCAGGGGGGTGTTGCCGACCGCGGCCAGGGGTGAGTCGTAGCGCATCGGTGATCAGACCATGCCGCCGGCCACGGCCGGCAGGATCGTGACGTTGTCGCCGTCCGTCAGCTTGGTGTTGATGCCGTCGAGGAAGCGCACGTCCTCGTCGTTCAGGTAGACGTTGACGAAGCGGCGCAGCTGGTCGCCGTCCACGATGCGGGCCTGGATGCCGGCATGCCGCTTCTCGAGGTCGGCGAACAGGTCGGCGAGGGTGTCACCGCTGCCCTCCACCGCCTTCTGACCGTCGGTGTACTGGCGGAGGATGGTCGGGATGCGGACCTCGATGGCCATGGCTCAGGGCTCCTGTCGGGAGTAGTCAGTCGGGCGCGCGGCAGCGCAGAAACAGCGGGGTGGTGCGTGTGTGCAGCGCCGCGGCTCACGGCCGTACGGCGGCAGGGACCGGCGTCAACAGATGGCGCTGGCGAGCCTGCACAGGTCGACGTGCAGCCGCGCCACGAGCAGCGTGCCCGGCGTCTTGTCGCTCACGTCGTGGAAAACCATGGGCTCATCGTATCGATTCCCGGTCCGGGTTCTGGAATGTGATCCCACATCGCGGACGATTTGAGGCCGGGGAGTGAGACCGCGCTGTTCAGGCCCGTTCAGTAGGCCTCGACGATCTCGACCTGCTCCTCCGTGACCTCGCCCTCCACGATCCGGAACGAGCGGAACTGGAACTCGCCGGCCCCGTCGGTGTCGGCCGTGGAGACGAGGACGTAGTGCGCGCCGGGCTCGTTCGCGTAGGAGATGTCCGTGCGGGAGGGGTAGGCCTCGGTCGCCGTGTGGGAGTGGTAGATCACCACCGGCTCCTCGTCACGGTCGTCCATCTCGCGGTAGAGCTTGAGCAGGTCGCCGGAGTCGAACTCGTAGAACGTGGGCGACATGGCCGCGTTGAGCATCGGGATGAAGCGCTCGGGGCGGTCCGAGCCCGCCGGGCCCGCCACGACGCCGCACGCCTCGTCGGGGTGGTCCTTGCGCGCGTGGGCGACGATCTGGTCGACGAGGGCCTGGGTGATGGTCAGCATGTTCGTCAGGATAAGCAGAAGGGCCGTTCCGTACCGATGGCTGGTACGGAACGGCCCACATGCCGGACGCCCTGAGCGGCAGCCGCAGGGGGTGCCACGAGTACTCCCTGCGGCTGGACGTCCTGTCTGGTTCGTGGCCGGCCTTTTTGGAGCTCAGCCGACCTTCTCGAACTCCGCGTCGCGGCGCTCGGCGATCTGCGGGTTGCGGCTCTTGAGGACCGCCCAGCCGATGCCGAGGGCGACGGCCCAGCCGGCCGCGACGTACAGGCAGATCCGCGCGTCCTTGTCGTACGCGATCATGCAGGTCACGCCGATGAGGAAGAGGAGCGCGACCCAGCTGAAGAGCGCTCCGCCGGGGGCGGGGAAGGACGAGGCGCGCAGCCGGCCCGCGTCGACCGCCGCGCGGTAGCGGATGTGGCTGACGAGGATCATCATCCAGGTCCAGATGCCGGCCGCGGTGGCGACGGAGGTGACGTAGAGGAACGCCTTCTCCGGGACGACGTAGTTCAGGACGACGCCGATGCCCATGAGCGCCACGGAGACCGTGATGCCGACGGCGGGCGTCTTGCGGGCGTTGAGCTTGCCGAACGCCTGCGGCGCCTCGCTGTTGGAGGCCAGGTCGCGCAGCATCCGGCCGGTCGAGTACATGCCCGAGTTGCAGGACGACAGGGCCGCGGTGAGCACCACGAAGTTGACGATGCCCGCGGCGAGCGGGATGCCGATCTTGCCGAAGGCGTGGACGAACGGGCTCTCGCCGGCGGAGAACTCGGTCCACTTGACGACGGAGAGGATCACCAGCAGCGCGCCGACGTAGAAGACGATGATGCGCCAGGGCAGGGTGTTGATGGCCTTGGGCAGGGTCTTCTCGGGGTTCTCGGACTCGCCCGCGGTGACGCCGACGAGCTCGACGGCGAGGTAGGCGAACATGACGCCCTGGAGCGTCATCAGGCTGGAGCCGATGCCGTTCGGGAAGAAGCCGTCGTGCGACCAGAGGTTGGAGACGGTGGCGGTGTCACCGGCGTCGGAGAAGCCGAGGGTGAGCACGCCGAGGCCGATGACGATCATGCCGATGATGGCCGTGACCTTGATCATCGAGAACCAGAACTCGACCTCGCCGAAGATCTTGACGGAGATCAGGTTGACGCCGAAGAGCACCACCAGGAACACCAGGGCGCTGACCCACTGCGGGATCTCCGGGAACCAGAAGTGGATGTAGATCGCGGCGGCCGTGAGCTCGGCCATGCCGGTGACCACCCACATGAGCCAGTACGTCCAGCCCGTGACGAACCCGAAGAACGGGCCGAGGAACTCGCGGGCGTACTCGGCGAAGGAGCCGGAGACGGGCCGGTAGAGGAGCAGTTCGCCCAGCGCCCGCATGATGAAGAAGATCACGACGCCGGCGAGGGCGTACATGAGGATGATGCTGGGTCCCGCCTTGGCGATGTTCGCTCCGGCACCCATGAACAGGCCGACGCCGATGGCGCCGCCGATCGCGATCATCTGGACCTGGCGACTGCCGAGTCCGCGCTCGTACCCCTCTTCAGGGACGTTTTCCGTGTCGACCTGCGCAGAGGTCATGTGTGGTGCGCCTTTCTCCATGCCGACCCGGACCTTCGTCGGCCTCGGATCGGGTCTCGATCCCCCCGGATAAATGGAGCGGTGCCTGGCCGGCGGTTACCGGCTCGGTGGCGCACCCGGCCGGACATTCGGGTGGTGTCGGCCGGGCGGTCGTGAAGATTTATCACGGCCGCAATACTGATCACAGAGGCGCGATGTGGCGCACCACACAGAGAAACCGGACAAAGCGCACCCGAAAGAGGCCATAGGAGGCGGGTGCGGTGACGGGATCGTTATCCGGATTTGAGTGTCCTCTGAGCGAACACGAATGGGCCATCCGGAGGTCACAGAACCTGCACGGATCAGGGCATAAGGGTTCCGACCAGCGTCTCCTGGAGTCCACCCAGCCACAGGTAGGCCATCACCATCGGCTTGCGCGGGTCCTCGTCCGGGAGGCGGTAGAGGAGGTCGGTGTCCTCCTCGTCGGCGATCTCCAACCGCGAGCCGATCGCGAGCCGCAGGTCGTTCAGGGCCGACAGCCACCGCTGGGACTCCTCCACCGACAGCTTCAGCACCGCGCCGCCCTCGCCGGCCGAGGCCGAGGAGAGCGCGTCCAGGGAGCGGATCACCGCGAGGGCGTTGTCCCGCTTGCCGGCTCGCAGGTCGTTCTCGGTGTAGCGGCGGAACTCGGCGGAGTACGCCCGCCGCTCCTCGGCGTCCTGCGGCGAGGCGGGCTGCTCGGGGTCGCTGTAGGCGTCCGGGAAGAGCCGCTTGAGCACCGGGTCGGCGGGCGGCTCGCTCGGGCCGTCCGCGAACAGCTCGGCGAGCGGGTCGTCGGAGGCGTCCTCGGCGGGGCCGGGGCCGATGAGCTCCAGAAGCTGGACGGCCAGCGACCGGATGATGGAGATCTCGACGTCGTCGAGGGCGACGGCCGCGCCGCCGCCGGGAAGCGGTTCGAAGGTTCCGGGCATGAACGCCTTTTCGCTGCTGGGCGGGGAGCTGGCTACTTGCGGTCCTGCTGGAGGGTGGCCCACAGGCCGTAGCCGTGCATGGCCTGCACGTCGCGTTCCATCTCCTCGCGGCTGCCGCTGGAGACGACCGCCCGGCCCTTGTGGTGGACGTCGAGCATGAGCTTGGTGGCCTTGTCCTTGGAGTAGCCGAAGTACGTCTGGAAGACGTACGTCACATAGCTCATGAGGTTGACCGGGTCGTTGTGGACGATGGTGACCCAGGGGAGGTCCGGTTCCGGTACGGCGAAGACCTCCTCCGCCGACTCGGTCCGTTCGATCTCCAGGGGCGCGGGTGACGTCACACTGCCCATGCTGCCACCCGAGGGGGGTAGTCGCACAAATGGGCCTGGAAACCGGGGGCCTTGCCGTAAATCGTCAAACTGACGAAATGGGGGTACGATCCCGCTCATGAACACAGCGGACCTTGGGCTGCCGGTGGATGTTCCCTCGACGGCGCTCTTCACGGACCAGTACGAGCTGACGATGCTGCGGGCCGCTCTGGAGGCGGGCACGGCCGAGCGGCGGAGTGTGTTCGAGGTCTTCACCCGACGCCTGCCGAACGGGCGCCGCTACGGCGTCGTGGGAGGCACCGGGCGGGTGCTGGACGCGGTGGAGAACTTCCGCTTCGACGCGGGCGTCCTCGACTTCCTGCGCGAGCGCGGGATCGTCGGCGAGGAGACCCTCGAGTGGCTCGCCGGCTACCGCTTCAGCGGGGACATCTGGGGCTACCCCGAGGGGGAGGTGTACTTCCCGGGCTCGCCGATCATGCGGGTCGAGGGCACCTTCGCCGAGTGTGTGCTGCTGGAGACCGTGATCCTGTCGATCCTCAACCACGACTCGGCGATCGCCGCGGCCGCCTCGCGCATGTCGTCGGCCGCCGGGGACCGGCCGCTGATCGAGATGGGTGCCCGGCGCACGCACGAGCTGGCGGCGGTGGCGGCGTCCCGGGCCGCGTACGTGGGCGGTTTCGCGACCACCTCGGACCTGGCCGCCGGGTTCCGCTACGGCATCCCCACCGTCGGCACCTCCGCCCACGCCTTCACCCTGCTGCACGACAGCGAGCGGGACGCCTTCCAGGCCCAGGTGAACACGCTGGGGCGGGACACGACGCTGCTGGTGGACACCTACGACGTCGCCGAGGCGGTCCGTACCGCCGTCGAGGTCGCCGGGACGGGGCTCGGGGCGGTGCGGATCGACTCCGGCGACCTGCTGCTGGTGGCGCACCGGGTGCGCCAGCAACTGGACGAGCTGGGCGCGACCGACACGAAGATCATCGTGACCTCGGACCTGGACGAATACGCGATCGCGTCGCTGGCGGCGGCGCCCGTGGACGCGTACGGCGTCGGTACGCAGCTGGTGACCGGGTCCGGGCACCCGACGTCCTCGATGGTCTACAAGCTGGTCGCGCGGGCCGAGTCCGCCGGGCCGGACGCGCCGCTGGTGCCGGTGGCGAAGAAGTCGAGCGGGGGCAAGACGTCCGTGGGCGGGCGCAAGTGGGCCGCGCGGCGGCTGGACTCCTACGGGGTCGCCGAGGCCGAGGTGATCGGCACCGGGCCGGTGCCGGCGGACCTGGCGGACCGGCAGCTGCTCGTGGAGCTGGTCAAGGGCGGCGAGGTCGTCGCCCGGGAGCCGCTGGACGCGGCGCGGGACCGGCACACGGCGGCGCGAGCGGGGCTCCCGATGTCGGCCACGCAGCTCTCGCGCGGGGAGCCCGTCATTCCGACGGAGTACGCGCACGGAGCCTCGGGTAGCTAGTTGCGGTGTGCCGCGATGCGCCGAGCCTGCCCCCTCCCGTCCCCTCCTCCATGTCAATAGGCTCGGAAGTTCACCGGCCGGGCTTGCCGACCTCATAGCCGAAGGACACCGACCATGCGCCGCGCCTTGATCGTCGTAGACGTGCAGAACGACTTCTGCGAGGGGGGCAGCCTCGCGGTGTCCGGCGGTGCCGACGTGGCCGCCGCCGTCACCGAGCTGATCGGCCAGGCGGCCGGGGCCGGCTACCAGCACGTCGTGGCCACCCGCGACCACCACATCGCCCCCGGCGGTCACTTCTCCACCAACCCCGACTACGTCCGCTCCTGGCCCGCGCACTGCGTCGCCGGCACGGAGGGCGTGGGCTTCCACCCGAACTTCGCCCCCGCCGTCGCCTCCGGCTCCATCGACGCCGTCTTCGACAAGGGCGCGTACGCGGCGGCGTACAGCGGCTTCGAGGGCACGGACGAGAACGGCGCGAAACTGGCCGACTGGCTCCGCTCCCGCGAGGTCACCGAGGTCGACGTGGTCGGCATCGCCACGGACCACTGCGTGAAGGCCACCGCGCTGGACGCCGTACGGGAGGGCTTCCGTACGCAGGTGCTGCTGGACCTGACCGCGGGGGTGGCCGAGGAGACCACGGAGCGGGCTGTCGAGGAGATGCGCGAGGCCGGGGTCGGGCTTTCGGGCAAGCCCGTCGTCTAAACCCTCACCGGCCGAGCCGGGCAAGGCACCTCAGGGTGTTTTGCCCGGCTTTTTTCATGCATTGTTCTGAGCTTTCGCCCCTCTTTGCGGAGTCTTATTGCCCCATCTTCACAAGTGGATTATTTGCATTCCGGATCACCTTCCGGCCCAGACGGCCGTGACTTCTTCCCGAATTATTCATGGCCATAAAGTGAAGGAGCTGTGTACTATCTGCGCAGCCAGGGGGACGGGGGAAGATCGTCAGCCGTACGAGAAATCCGGCTTCTACAGGAGCGCCCGAAATGGCGCCGTTCCTCGAGCATTCACATCCGCAATACATAGGTTTCTTCGAGGACTGTTCAGGAGTCACATCGATGGCGACAGCTCTACGGACGCGCGGCAAGCGCAGACAATCGGCACCCATACGCCTGCTGCAGGTCTTCCTGCTGTGCACCGGTTTTCTCGCCGCGCACTTCACCACGGCCGCTCCCGCGCAGGCGTACACGCACCTGTGCGGCTCGTTCTGGGGCGTGGGCGGCAACGACCCGATCTCGTACCGCTACTACGACGTGAGCAGCACCTACTACAACGCCTTCAACAGCGCCCAGGGCCGCTGGGACGACACCAGCGCACCCGGCTTCTTCCGGTACGAGAAGAGCAACGGCGACCCCCAGATCGAGGTGCGCGACAAGTCCTACGCCTGGAGCGACTGGGCGCGCGCCACGTGGAAGGGCTGCACCGCCGGCTACTGGCTTTACGACGAGGTCCAGATCTCCTTCAACACGCGCACCATGGGGGGCCTGTCCGCCCGCGAGAAGAAGATCGTGGCCGAGCACGAACTGGGCCACGCCTACGGTCTCAACCACGTCTCCCTCACCTGCTCCAACCCCGGCCCGGCCGTCATGCGCCAGGGCACCGGGAAGTTCGGCTGCGGCGGCGACGGGCCCTGGTACGACGACGTCCAGGGCGTCAAGGCCAAGTACTGACAGCGAGCGAGGAAAACATGAAGAAGACCATGCGCGTGCCCGCCGCAGCCGTCGGCCTGGCCCTCGCCTGCCTCACCGCCTGCTCGGGCCCCGGGTCGTCGTCGTCCCAGGGCGCCGGCCAGGACCACGTGGAGGCGGACTACGCCCAGTACGCCAGCGCCGAGGAGGTCACCACCGTCTCGGACATCGCCATCACCGGCGCCGTGCTGAGCGTGCAGACCAAGGAGTGCGACGAAGGCGGCGAGCCCACCACCGAGCCGACCATCGACCCGACGGCGGCGGACAGCGTCGACACCAACCCCGACCCGTCGGCCAGCACCGTGCCCGACCCCACGGCGACTCCGTCCGGGATCGCGGGCGACCCTCCGGGCGACGCCCAGTGCATGCCGATGGTGTTCCTGAAGGTGCGGGTCTCGGGGATGATGAAGCGCGGCTTCGGCGTCACCGAGGGTGACGAGATCGTCGTCGGCAACATCGACACCGACGCCGTGTCGATGGAGGGCACCACGCCGATCAGCGTGGGCAAGCAGTACGCCCTCTACCTGACGCAGCTCGCCGCGGGGGACCACCCGGGCATCACCTCGGTGCCCACGTTCTGGATCCCCGTCGGCGGCAACCAGGGCGTGTTCGTGCTCGGCAAGGGCAGCGTCCAGCCGGCCTCTTCCAACATCGTGGCGCTGACCGCCGCCGAGGCCGAGAAGGTGCGCAAGAGCTCGGGCGGGACCCGCCCGGGCAAGTTCACCACGACGGTCGCCGACCTGAAGAAGGCGGCCGCGGTGGCCGCCGCCAAGGAAAGCGCCAAGCAGCGCAAGAAGTAGCGCGGACGGCGGCGGCCGGCGAGAGCGCCGGCAGCGGCCGGTCCAGAGAAGCGGCCCGGACGCGGGTCACCGCCTCAGTCGCGGTGGCCCGCGGCGTCGCTACGTCTGGGCCGTAGGGCGCCTCAGGAGGGCTCTGATCGGGCGCCACAGTTCCAGGACGAGGTCCGGGCCGCCCACGACACCGTTGTCAGGGGCCGTGCGCCATATCAGGCCGTCGGGGTGGTGGAGGACCGCCGTGATCTCGTCGGGAGTCGGTGGGGCGGCGTTGCCGCGCAGGTAGACCGACCGCAGGCCGAGGTTGCGGAGCCTGGTCAGGGCTCGGGCCCGGTTCACGGAGTGGACGAGGACGCGGACGGCGCCGGGGCCGTCGGCGGCGGGGCTGGGCAGGTTCAGCGCCACCACCACGGTGCCGTTCGGCAGCTTGCAGAAGCCTCCTGCGGCCATGCGGTCATACCCCCGTGTCGGTCGGTGTGTCGGTCGGTGTCAATAAGAGAACCACAGGACGCACCTAAACACGGATCGACGGTGACCCGCCAGGGGGTCACCGCCGATCATGCTCTGACCTGGGAAAACGCGATTTACTTCGCTGCGGGGCCTACTTCGAGCTCGATCGTCGAGCCGTTCTTGGCCTCCTTGATGATCTTGATCTTGGTGTTGGTGTCAGTGATCTTGACGCCACCGGTCTTGTTCGACTCGTCGTAGTAGGTGTTCACCCGGTCGTTGAAGACCGACACCCCCTTCGACGACGGGATGCGCGTCGCGACACCCGCGTTGTGCAGCTCGATGCCGTCCGTGCGGTACAGGCTGAACGGCGAGTCGTAGGACTGGATGCGGTTGCGCATCAGCGTGCCGTCGGTCCACTTCAGCGCCTTGGGGTGCGAGTCGACCGGCAACAGCAGACCCGTGCCCGGGTGCTCGCTGGTGTTGTTGTCCGCCTGGGAGGTGTCCCACTTCCAGATCAACAGGCCGTTCTGGTACGGGTAGTGCTCCACCCAGTCCGGACGGGTGTCGGTGAAGCCGAAGTTGTACGGGCCGACCTTGAGGGTCTTGTCGTACGACACGTACTGGCGGTTCTCCGCGATGTAGTACTGCGCGTAGTCCTTGGTGAAGGACGCGCCCATGCGCGAGAAGCCGCCCGCCTTCCAGGCCGCGTCCGCGGACTCGGCGTCGTCGGAGAAGACCGCCGCGCCGTCGGCGGTCACGGTGATGCGGTCGGCCGTGAAGCCCTTCTGGGCCACGCCGCCGTCGGTCTGGTAGCGGAAACGCAGGTCGATCTTCTTGCCCGCGTAGGCGTCCAGCGGGAACGCCAGCTTTTTGTACGCGCCGGACGTGCCGGTCAGAACCGGCTTGTCGCTGCCGTCGCGCGGGAGCGGCTGGCCGTCCACCGTGCCGTCGAGCGCGGTCCAGTTGGCGCCGCCGTCGGTCGACACCTCGGTGTAGAGGTAGTCGTAGTTGGCCTCGATGTCGTACCAGCCGTCGAGGGTCAGGGACGCCGACTTCTTGCCGGTGAGGTCGACCGAACGGGCCAGCGTGTTCTTGAGGTTGTCGCCGCTGCCGCTCCACCACTGGTTCGCACCCTGCGCGGGGGCCACGATCTCGGTGGTGACCTTCTTCTTGGGCAGGTCGACCACGAGGGCCTGCTTGTGCTTGGTGTTGTACTCGGCGAGACCCAGCTTGTGCCACGAGTTCGTCGCGGCCTTCGCGGTGTCGTACTTGAGCCAGCCCAGCTGGAGCTTGTCCCAGGCGGTCATGTCGCCGGGCAGGTCACCGATCTCCTTCTTGCCGGTGCCGAGCCAGGAGCCGGAGGACATCAGGGTCCAGAAGCCGGTGGAGTTCTCGCCGTCACCGGTGGTGTCGTAGTGGTCCGGCAGGCCGAGGTCGTGGCCGTACTCGTGGGCGTAGACGCCGAGTCCGCCGTTCTCCGGCTGGACGGTGTAGTCGCCGACCCAGATGCCGGTGTCGCCGATCTTCGCGCCGCCGAGCTTGTTGTCCTCGGGGCCGGTGGCGCCGGCGTCGGTGCCGAAGGCGTACCAGCGGTGGGCCCAGATCGCGTCCTCGCCCTGCGCGCCGCCGCCCGCGGACTCGTCCTCACCGGCGTGGACGACCTGGAAGTGGTCGATGTAGCCGTCCGACTCGTTGAAGTCGCCGTCGCCGTCGAAGTCGTAGCGGTCCCACTGGTCGTACTGCTTGACGTCCGCCTTGATCTCGGCGTCGGTCTTCCCAGCTGCCTTCTGCTGGGAGACCCACGCGTTCAGACCGTCGCTGACGACGTTCCACACGCTCGGGCAGTTCTTGTCACCGCAGGCGTTGTTGCCGTAACGGGCCTCGTTGTAGGGGACCTTGACCCAGTCGGAGACCTCGCCCTCGACCGAGTAACGGCCGGAGGACTGCTTCTCGTAGTACTTCTTCACCGACTCGGTCTTCTTGCCGGTGCCGAAGTAGAGGTCCTGGAAGTACTCCCGGTCGTAGTCCGCCCGCCAGGCCGTGGAGTTGTCCTTCTTGCGGTCCGGCTTGGCTATCTGGTTGTGCAGCGGGCCGGGCGTGCCGCCGAACTCGCTGATCTTGTCGCCGAACTCGACCAGGATGGTGAAGATCTTGTCGGTCTTCTCGCGGCCGAGCTCGACGTACTTGCTGTCGCCCTTCTTGCTCTTGAGCTGGACGACCTTCGAGCCGTCACGGTTCTTGACCGTGTTCTTGCCGGATATGACCTGCTTCAGGGCCTCCTGGCGCTGGGCCTCCTGGGTCTTGCTCAGCGGGCCTTCGAGGTCGTGCTCGCCGTGGTGGCTATCCGCCGGGTCGTGCCGGTCCACGGTGGTGGACCTGGGAGCGGAGGTGTCGTCGGCCTGGGCCACGCCGTATGCGGAGACGGTGGCCGTGGCCGCCGCGAGCGCCACGCCGATGGCCGCCGCTCTGAACGTCCAGGGTCTACTGGTCACTTGAGTTCCTCCCCCGCGTTCGTGCGCGCGGAGGAAGGGGTCTGGTGTCGAAGGGGTCCGCGCGCGCGTGATCAACGCGTGTAGTCAAGTGACGACATTTGACTAGAGGTTTAGAAGAAAAGACAGATCTTGACTTGGACAGGTCAAGTGCATTATGCGGAGCCCGATGTTCGTTTAACGGACAATCAAGTCGGTTCCGGACCGGCGAAGTCCGCCGCCCCACAGGCACGTGCCACCGTCCGGTGGGCGCGCGCATATGTCCACTACTTGGACGCCATGACTCCGTGCGCCCCCTGTGCTCCGGCCCTGTTGATTAGGTCACGCTTACCGTTCGTTCCACTCGGGCACCCTGCCGATTAGAGTCGATTGGCGGAACGCCCGGAAGCTGGCGGAATGCCAGGCCGACACCCCCGTGGACCCCCACTTTCGAGGACATGATGGCCATGCCCCGTCCGACTGCCGCACAGCTCGCCTACGGTTCCTGCACCGTGATCTTCTCGACCCTCGCCATGCTGCTGCTGTCACAGACGAGTTCGGCCGTGGGGATCGCGATCATCGCCGTCGCGGCGCTCGCCCTCGGGCTGCTGGTCGCCATGACGGTGCCGCTGTCCGGGAAGCGCCCGGCGGCGGTGGAACAGCCCGCGCCCGGGGAACCCGTACGGGCCTCGGTTCCCGCCCCGGCCCCGGCCCCGGCTCCGGAACCGGTGCGCGAGCGGGCGGTCTCCTGACCGCCCGCTGACCCTTTCCTACCTTCAGTTGAGGCGTTCTGTGCCTCAATCGGTGCCGACCACAACCGTCTTGGCCGCCTTGTCGTGCAGGCCCTGCTTGTAGGGCCGGTCGAAGAAGCTCCAGCCGCCCGAGATCGCCGTCCAGACGCAGGCGCAGCAGAAGGCGAACGGGATCCACAGCACCGCCGCGCGCATCAGCGCGTTCTGCCCGGAGGGCGTGGCACCGTTGTCCAGGTTGGCCACCCGCATGTGCAACAGCTTCTTGCCGAGGGTCTGGCCGGTCCGCGCGGTCAGAACGGTGTCGTAGGCGATGTAGAGGACGGCGGCGACGGCCGACTGCCAGAAGGACCTGCCGATGTCGATGCGGTCGCTGTCCACGTCGTACTCGTTGACGTCGAAGCCCAAGGTGAGCAGCCAGACGACGACACCCACCAGGATCATGTCGATGATGCGGGCGAGCGTGCGCTTGCCGCTGTCGGCGAGCGGGGGCATGCCGGCGAGGGGGTCGGTGGGGCCGCCGCCGTAGGGCGAACCGCCATAGGGGCCACCGGGGCCACCACCGGGAGGGCCGTCGTAGGGGCCGCCGCCTTGGCCGCCGCCGGGAGGAACACCGCCGGGACCGCCGCCCTGGCCGCCACCTGGCCCGCCGCCCGGGTACGGCGGGGGCTCGTGGTCGTAGGGCGAACCCGCGCCCTCGCCGGGCTGCTCGCCCGGGGGCCGCTTCCTGAACGGATCGTCTTCGGGGGGCTGCTGACCGGAGCCGGGGGGCGGTTCACTGCTCATGGCCCGAGTCGACCGCGAACCCCACGGCTCCGCATCCGGCGGGCGGCCGTCCGAGGTACGGATTCACCTGGTGCGGCGGCCGTACGCCGCCCTCCCGTGCCGGATGTGCGGGTGCCGCTCAGCCCGCCACGAACGTGTGCGCGGCCTTGTCGTGCCAGCACTGGCGCCACGGCTTGTCGAAGAGGCACCAGGCGATGCCGACGATCCCGACGACGAGGAGTCCGGGCACGCTGTAGACCAGCCAGCGGCGCAGGGCCGCGCCGAACTCCGGGGCGTCGTGGCCCTCGATGTCCCGCACGTCGAGACCCATCAGCTTCTTGCCGAGGGTGCGGCCCCACTTGGCGGTGGGCAGCACCTCCGAGACGACGCCGGCGAGCAGCAGGACGACCAGGACGATGCCGAGGTAGGCCGACGTGGTGCCGTCGAGCAGCCAGACCGTGACGGTCTCGCCGGAGAGCCTGGCCTCCTCGATCTTCTCGTTGACGTGGTCGACCGCCTTGATGCCGAGCGGCACGGCGGCCCCGGCCGTGATGCCGGCGAGGACGAGGGTGTCCAGCAGCCGGGCGGCCAGCCGCTTGCCGAGTCCCGCGGGGCGGGCCGACGCCTGACGCCGGGCGGCCGCCTGGAAGATGTCCTCGGTCGGCGGCTTCCAGGGCGCGACGGGCTGATCGGCGCCGTCGCCCGCTCCGGCGAGCCGGTGCACCTGCTGCGCCCAGGAGGACTGACCGCCGCCGGGGCCGGCGCTGAGGGGGGTGGCGGAGGCGCCGGGGCCGGGCTGGGGCGCGCCGGACTGCGGAGGGACGGTGGGCGCCGACTGGGGTCCGGACAGCGCCGCCGGGGCGGCCGCGGAGGCCTGGACGCCGGGGTCGGCCTGTGCGGCGGCCCGGGCCGCGGCGGCCTTCCCGGCACTGAAGCCGGGGCGGTTCGAGGCGTCGGCGGGGGCGGCCGCACCGCCCTGCGCGCCGAAGGCGGGTCCCGCCGGGCTGCCGGCCGGGCCCGCGGGGGCGCCGAAACCGGACCCCGCCGGACCGGCCGAGCCCGCGGAGCCGAAGGCCGCCGCCGCGCCCTGAGAGCCGAAACCAGAGCCTGCCGAGCCGCCACCGGATCCGCCCGGCCCGGCCTGCGCACCGAACCCGGACGCCGCCGGGCCACTGCCCGGGCCGCCCGAGCCCGCCGGACCGAACCCGGGAGTCCCGGAGTTGCCGCCCGTGCCCCCGGCCGGCTTGGAGCCGCCTGCGGACGCGGCCGTGCCCGGACGCGGGGACACCGCGCGGAACGTCATCGTGCCGTCGTCGGGGGCATCGGCGGAGGCCCCTCCCCCGGCCTTCCCCGCCGGGCGCCGGAAGACGAACGTGCTGCCGGCGGCCGCGGCGTTCGCCTCCTGGTCGGCGGCGGACGGCGGTTCCCCCTGCGAGGGGGACTCGCCGGGCGGCTGCCGGTCGGCCTGTGGCACCCGCGGGTCGGCACCCTGCTGAGCCGCTCCCTGCGCGCCCTGCGGTGCGCCCCACGCGACACGGCGGTCCTGGTCGCCGCCGAAGCCCGATTGACGGGAGCGGTCGGCGCCCCAGGCGGACGCGGGCTCGGGACGGCTGCCGTGCTGGGCGTCGGCAGGGGACGGCTCGTCGGCCGGATCCTCGTCGAAGAAGTGCGGGCCGGTCTCCTCGACCGAGGCCGAGCCGGGGCCGGAGCCGGAGCCCGAGCCGGAGGGCGCGGCACCGGGCGGCGGCGCGAGCGTCTCGCCGTCCTTGGGTGCGGGACGGCTGGTGCCCGGTACCCAGGACGCACCGTTCCAGTAACGGACATATCCAGGAATGGATGGGTCCGGGTAATAACCTTCGCGGGGCCTGTCGTCACCGGGGGCCGGGGTTGGGGCGCTCATCTCCGTCGTCCCGTATCTGCTCGAGGGCCAAATGGGGGCCTCCACATCTATCAGACGGGCGCAACCCCCACCGCCGGTCCCACCGGACCCACCCCTTTCGAGCACCGATGTGCTACGCATCGCGCGGCCCGGCGCCTCCCCGTGCGAAAAAACTTCCGGCAACACGCGTAATGCCGCCGCCCCCGCGCGCTCTCTCCTCCCGACCGGCCCTCGCGGGCAGCCGTGCAGAGAAGGGAACACCGCCATGCGCACCGTGGTGGAACGCGAGCTGGAGCTGAAACTCGTCCTGCCGCCGCACCGCCGGATCCCGGTGCCGGCCCGGCTCGGGTACGTCACCGACGACCCGTACGCCGTGCACGTCACCTTCCACATCGACTCAGCGCACCCCGTGCACTGGACGTTCGCCCGGGAGCTGCTGGTGGAGGGCGTGTTCCGGCCGTGCGGGCGGGGGGACGTGCGGGTGTGGCCGGCGAAGGCCGAGGAGCGCGGCGTCGTCCTGGTGGCGCTGAGTTCACCCGACGGGGACGCCCTGCTGGAGGCCCCGGCGGCGCAGGTGTCGGCCTGGCTGGAGCGCACGCTGCGGCTGGTTCCGCCGGGGACGGAAGGGGAGCAGCTCGGTCTCGACGACGAACTGGACCAGTTGCTCGCCCAGTGAGGCCGGTGAAGCCCGTGAAGTCGGTGAAGCCCGTCAGGCCGGTCAGGCCGGTCGGGCCGGTCGGGCCCGTGAGGGCCCGGCCGTCAGAACAGCTTGCCCGGGTTCAGGATGCCCAGCGGGTCGAAGGCCTGTTTGACGGCCCGCTGCATCTCCATCCCCACCGGGCCGATCTCGCGCGCCAGCCACTCCTTCTTCAGCACGCCGACGCCGTGCTCGCCGGTGATCGTGCCGCCGAGTTCCAGGCCGAGGGCCATGATCTCGTCGAAGGACTCGCGGGCGCGCCGGGACTCGTCGGGGTCGGACGGGTCGAAGCACACCGTCGGGTGGGTGTTGCCGTCCCCCGCATGGGCGACGACCCCGATGGTGAGCCGGTACTTCTCGGCGATCCGGTCGACCCCTTCGAGCATCTCGGCGAGCCGGGAGCGGGGCACGCACACGTCGTCGATCATCGTCACGCCCTTGACCGCCTCCAGCGCGGTGAGCGACAACCGCCGCGCCTGGAGGAGCAGTTCCGACTCGGCCGCGTCGTCGGCCGGTACGACCTGGGTGGCGCCGGCAGCCTCGCACAGCGCGCCGACGGCGGCGAGGTCGGCGGCCGGGTCGGTGGTGTCGAAGGCGGCCAGGAGCAGGGCCTCGGTGGTCTCCGGAAGGCCCATCTGTGCCATGTCGTTGACTGCCTTGACCGTCGTACGGTCCATGAGTTCGAGGAGTGACGGGACGTGGCCGCCCTCCATGATGCGGCACACGGCGTCGCAGGCCGCGGCCGCGGAGGCGAACTCGGCGGCCAGCACGAGCTGCTCGGGCGGCTTGGGGCGCAGGCCGAGCACGGCCCGTACGACGATGCCGAGCGAGCCCTCGGAGCCGACGAACAGCCGGGTCAGGTCGTACCCGGCGACGCCCTTGGCGGTGCGGCGGCCGGTGGTCATGAGCCGCCCGTCGGCCAGCACGACGTCCAGCCCGAGGACGTACTCGGCGGTGACCCCGTACTTCACGCAGCACAGGCCGCCCGAGGCCGTGCCGATGTTGCCGCCGATGGTGCACATCTCCCAGCTGGAGGGGTCCGGCGGATAGTACAGGCCGTGTTCGCCGACGGCCCGGGACAGGGCTGCGTTGATCACGCCGGGCTCGACGACGGCGACGCGGTCGACCGGGTTGATCTCCAGGATGCGGTCCATCTTGGTCAGGGAGAGCACGATGCAGCCGTCGGAGGCGTTCGCGGCGCCGGACAGTCCGGTGCGGGCGCCCTGCGGGACGACCGGGACGCGCAGGGCGGTGGCGGTGCGCATCACGTGCTGGACCTGCTCCACCGTGCGGGGCAGGACGACCGCGGCCGGGGCGCCGGCCGGGCAGAAGCTCGCCATGTCGTGGGCGTAGGAGGCCGTGACGTCGGGGTTGGTGAGGACCGTCTCGGCGGGCAGGCCGCTGAGCAGGAGGTCGACGAGGTTGCCGGTCGCTGCGGTGTCCGCGCCTTCGGAGCTGGGCGCTTCGATACGGCTCATGATCACAGGTTCGCACCCGGGGCCATCGGTGTGAACCCCGTCGGCTGCACCCTTCACCTGCCCGGGTGTGGTCGTCGTACTGACGCACAGTGAGCGCCATGGAGAACCAGCAGGAGGGTCCGCGGCGGCAGTGGAGCAGCCCGAGGGGCCGCTTCCGCACCCGGCGGGTGGTGCTCGTCGGCGTCGCGGGGTGTGCCGTGCTCGGCGGGGTGCTGGTGCTGGTGCCGTGGGAGCGGCCCGCCGAGCCTGCTCCGCCGTCGCCGGGGGCGCTGGCCATGGCGGCGGTCACCGCCGGGGTGCCGGCCGCGCTGCCCGATCTGGCGGAGCTGGTCGGCGAGCGGGAGAAGCGGCTGCGGACGCATCCGCGGGACGCGCGGTCCTGGGCGGTGCTCGGGGCGGCCTACGTGGAGCAGGGGCGGCGGCTGGCGGACCCGGCGTACTACCCGCGTGCCGAGAGGGTGTTGCGTACGTCGCTGAAGGTGCGGCCGCGGCGGAACACACGGGCCTTGGCCGGAATGGCCGCGCTGGCCAACGCGCGCCGGGACTTCCCCGCCGCGCGCCGCTGGGGCGAGGCGGCGCTGAAGCTGGAGCCCCGGCGGTGGACGACGTATCCGCTGCTCATCGACGCCTACACCGGGCTCGGCGAGCACGCGGCGGCCCAGCGGACGCTGGACCGGCTGACGGAGCTGCGCTCCGGGCCTGCCGTGCTGGCGCGGGCCGCTGCCGTCTACCGCGACCGGGGCTGGCGGGAGGACGCGGCGGCCTCACTGGCGGACGCGGCGGCGGGCGCGCGGACACCGGCCGAGCGGGCGGCCTATCTGGAGCGGGCCGGCCAGCTGGCCTGGGAACGCGGGGACCTTCAGGACGCGCTGCGGCATTTCCAGGAGGCGGTGCGCCTCGACCCGGGCCAGCGGGCCGCGCAGGCCGGGCAGGGCAGGGCGTTGGCGGCCCTGGGCCGGACGACGGAGGCGCTGAACGCGTACCGGGTGGCTCTCGCCAAGCAGCCCTGTCCCAGATACGCCCTGGAGCTGGGCGAGCTGTACGAGTCGCTGGGGATGCCGGAGGCGGCCCGGGTGCAGTACGACCTGCTGCGGGAGCGGGTCCGGGGCGCCGCCGCGGGCGGGGCCGACGAGGAGCTGGTGCTGGGGCAGTTCGAGGCGGACCACGGCGATCCGCGGGAGGCCGTCCGGCGGTTGCGGGCCGAGTGGCGCCGCCAGCCGGGGACCGAGGTCGCCGACGCGCTGGGCTGGGCGCTGCACCGGGCCGGGGAGCCGGAGGAGGCGCTGCGGTTCGCGGTGCGGGCGACGGAGGACGACCACGGGGGCGCGGTGCGCAGCGCGGCGTACGCCTATCACCGCGGCATGATCGAGCGGGAGCTGGAGCGGTACGGGGCCGCACGACGCCACCTGGCGGAGGCGCTGCGGATCAACCCGCACTTCTCACCGCTGCATGCGCCTGCGGCGCGGGCGGCGTCGGAGGCGCTGGGGGAGCCGCCGGACGAGGTGCCTCGGATGGAGGAGGAATGAGGGCGTGCGGGTGCCCCGTGACACCCGCACGAGCTCACAGGAGCGATCGGGTCACAGGTTGCCGCGGCGGGCCTGCTCGCGCTCGATCGCCTCGAACAGGGCCTTGAAGTTGCCCTTGCCGAAGCCCATCGAGCCGTGGCGCTCGATGATCTCGAAGAAGACGGTCGGGCGGTCCTGGACCGGCTTGGTGAAGATCTGCAACAGATAGCCGTCCTCGTCGCGGTCGGCGAGGATCTTCAGCTCGCGCAGGGTGTCGATCGGCACGCGCGTCTCGCCGACCCACTCCCCCAGCGTGTCGTAGTACGAGTCGGGCGTGTTCAGGAACTCGACGCCGGCCGCGCGCATGGTGCGGACCGTCTGGACGATGTCGTTGGTGTTGAGGGCGATGTGCTGGACGCCCGCGCCACCGTAGAACTCCAGGTACTCGTCGATCTGGGACTTCTTCTTGGCGATGGCCGGCTCGTTGATCGGGAACTTGACCTTGAGCGTGCCGTCGGCGACGACCTTCGACATCAGCGCGCTGTACTCGGTGGCGATGTCGTCGCCCACGAACTCCTTCATGTTCGTGAAGCCCATCACCTTGTTGTAGAAGCCGACCCACTCGTTCATGCGGCCGAGCTCGACGTTGCCGACGCAGTGGTCGATGGCCTGGAAGGTGCGCTGTGCGGGCGGCTCGACCATCGGCTTGGCCGCGACGTAGCCGGGCAGGTACGGGCCGTCGTAGCCGGAGCGCTCGACGAGGGTGTGGCGGGTCTCGCCGTACGTGGCGATCGCGGCCAGGACGACCGTGCCGTGCTCGTCCTTCAGCTCGTACGGCTCGGCCACCGAGCGGGCACCGTGTTCGAGGGCGTAGGCGTACGCGGCGCGCGCGTCCGGCACCTCGATGGCGAGGTCGACGACACCGTCGCCGTGCTCGGCCACGTGCCGGGCGAGGAAGTGGCCCCAGTCGCTGGACGGCTTGATGACCGAGGTGAGGACGAAGCGGGCGGAGCCGTTCTCCAGGACGTAGGCAGCGGTCTCGCGGCTGCCGTTCTCCGGTCCGGAGTAGGCGACCAGTTTCATGCCGAAGGCGGTGGAGTAGTAGTGCGCCGCCTGCTTGGCGTTGCCCACGGCGAAGACGACCGCGTCCATTCCCTTGACCGGGAAGGGGTCGGCCTGCCGGGCGGTGTCGGGAGTGTGGTGTGTGGTCTGCGTCATAGCCGCAGGGTCTCCCCGCTCGGCAAGGTGCGCAATAGTTTGCGTTTCCGCTGGGCAATCTGTTCAGCAATACGGCCGTATCGACGGCGCTTCTGTACAGGATGACCATGCCGGGAGGCTGCTGTGGCGATCGATCATCTGGACGGCCGGATCATCCTGCTGCTGGCGCGGGAGCCGCGGATCGGGGTGCTGGAGATGTCCCGGCGGCTGGGCGTGGCCCGCGGCACGGTGCAGGCGCGGCTCGACCGGCTTCAGTCGAACGGAGTCATCCGCGGCTTCGGCCCGGAGGTGGACCCGGCGGCGCTCGGCTACCCGGTCACGGCGTTCGCGACGCTCCAGATCCGGCAGGGCCAAGGCGCCGACGTACGGGCCCACTTGGCGTCCGTGCCCGAGGTGCTGGAGCTGCACACCACCACCGGCAGCGGGGACATGCTGTGCCGGCTGGTGGCCCGCTCGAACGCCGATCTCCAGCGTGTGATCGACCGGGTCGTCGGTTTTGATGGCATCGTCCGGGCCTCCACGGCGATCGTCATGGAGAACCCCGTTCCGCCGCGGATCATCCCGCTCGTGGAGCAGGCCGCGGAGGAGACCTGAGTCGTGGGGTGAGGGCGTGTGAACTTCTGGGAGTATCTGGCCGGCCGGCACCAGCAGCTGCTCACGGACGCCTACCAGCACGCGAGCGCCGTCTTCCAGTGCATGGTCGTCGCGACCGTGCTCGGGGTCCTGATCGGCGTCGCCACCTACCGCAGCGAGTGGGCCGGGAACCTCGCGACCACTGCCACCGCCACCGTCCTGACCGTCCCGGCGCTCGCCCTGATCGGGCTGCTCATCCCGGTCGTGGGCCTGGGCGTGGCGCCGACGGTGATCGCGCTGACGCTGTACGGGCTGCTGCCGGTGGTGCGCAACGCGATCGTCGGGCTGCGCGGGGTCGACCCGGCGCTGGTGGACGCGGCCACGGGCATCGGGATGTCCCGCCCGGCCCGGCTGCTGCGGATCGAGCTGCCGCTGGCCTGGCCGCCGATCCTGACCGGGATCCGGGTCGCGACCCAGATGCTGATGGGCATCGCGGCCATCGCGGCGTACGCCTCGGGACCGGGCCTCGGCAACGTCATCTTCCGCGGACTCGCCTCGCTGGGCAGCGCCAACGCGCTCAACCAGGTCCTCGCGGGCACGCTCGGCATCATCGTCCTGGCGCTGCTGTTCGACGCCGCGTACGTCCTGATCGGGCGGCTGACCATTCCCAGGGGGATCCGTGCCTGAGACCGACGGCCACGGGGCCTCCATCGAGCTGGAGAACCTGACCAAGCGGTACCCCGGCGGTGCGCAGCCGGCCGTGGACAACGTGAGCATGGAGATCAAGGCGGGCGAGGTCGTCGTCTTCGTCGGCCCCTCGGGCTGCGGCAAGTCCACCACCCTCAAGATGATCAACAGGCTGATCGAACCGACCGGCGGCCGTATCCGCATGGGCGGTGAGGACGTCACCGACATCGACCCGGTCGGGCTGCGCCGCAAGGTCGGCTACGCCATCCAGTCCGCCGGGCTCTTCCCGCACATGACGGTCGCGCAGAACATCGCGCTCGTCCCGAGGATGATCGGCTGGTCCAAGGCCCGGACCAGGGCGCGGACCGAGGAACTCCTCGATCTGGTCGGCCTCGACCCCGGCGAGTTCCACGGCCGCTACCCGCGCCAGCTCTCCGGCGGCCAGCAGCAGCGCGTGGGCGTGGCACGGGCCCTGGCCGCCGATCCCCCGGTGCTGCTGATGGACGAGCCGTTCGGGGCGGTGGACCCGATCACCCGCGACCATCTCCAGGACGAGCTGATCCGGCTCCAGCACGAGCTGCACAAGACGATCGTCTTCGTCACCCACGACTTCGACGAGGCGATCAAGATCGGCGACCGGATCGCCGTCCTGCGCGAACGCTCCCACATCGCGCAGTTCGACACCCCGGAGGCCATCCTCACCAACCCGGCGGACGACTTCGTGTCCGGGTTCGTCGGCGCGGGGGCGGCGCTGAAGCGGCTGAACCTGACCCGGGTACGGGACGTGGAGATCACCGACTACCCGACGGTGACGATCGACGACCCGTTGCAGCAGATCTTCAACCGGCTGCGGGCCACCGGCACCAACGAGGTCCTGCTGCTCGACCGGCGCGGCCGCCCCTACAAGTGGCTCCGGCGCGGCGACCTGATGCGGGCCCGGGGCTCGCTGGCCCGCGCCGGGACGCTGGTGCACGACACCGTCACCCGGGACGCGACCCTGCGGGACGCGCTGGAGGCGGTGCTCACCGACAACACCGGGCGCGTCGCGGTGACGGGGCGGCGCGGTGAGTACACCGGTGTCGTCGACATGGAGACGCTCCTCAACTCGGTGCACGACATGCTGGAGGCGGACCGGCTCGACGCGCTGGAGAACCAGCACGAGCTGGAGGAACTGCGGGCGGCGCAGACGCACGCGGAGCAGGAGGGCGGCGGGAGCGTCACGGGCGTGGGCGGCTTCGGAGGAACGCGGTGACCGCTCCGGGGCAGGTGCGCACCGCCCCCGAACCGGCGGACGAAGAGGAGGCCGAGGCGCTCCGGACGCCGCCCGGCCCGCCGCCCCGGCGCGTCGGCCGGCAGCAGCTGACCGTGCTGCCCGCCGTCCTGGTGGCCGTACTGCTCGCCACCTGGCTCTGGTTCGAGCAGGCCGACCTGGACGCGCTGTCCCGGAACGCACTGTCGGGCGGCCAGGTCTCCAAGGCCCTGTGGCAGCACATCCAACTGACCGCGATCTCCACGTTCTTCGTGCTGATCATCGCGATCCCGCTGGGGATCCTGCTGACCCGCCCGGCGTTCCGCAGGGCCACCCCGGTGGCGATGGCGTTCGCCAACATGGGCCAGGCGACCCCCGCGATCGGCCTGCTGGCGCTCCTCGTCATCTGGCTGGGCATCGGCCGCAGGGCCGCCCTGATCGGCATCATCGTCTACGCCGTCCTGCCCGTGCTGTCCAACACGATCACCGGCCTGAAGGCGAACGACCCGACGCTGCTGGAGGCGGCGCGGGGCATCGGCATGTCGCCGGTGGGAGTCCTGACCCGGGTGGAGCTCCCCCTGGCGGTCCCGCTGATCCTCGCGGGTGTCCGCACGGCCCTCGTCCTGAACGTCGGCACGGCGACCCTGGCGGTCTTCGGCGGGGGCGGCGGGCTGGGCGTACTGATCACGACCGGGATCACCAACCAGCGGATGCCGGTGCTGGTGCTGGGCTCGGTCCTCACGGTGGTCCTGGCGCTGCTGGTGGACTGGCTGGCCTCGCTGGCCGAAGTGCTCCTGCGGCCCCGGGGGCTCCAGCCATGAGGCGCCGGACGTGCCTGGCGGCGGCAGCGGGACTGCTGGTCGCGGGGTGCGGCCTGACCAGCGGCTCCCCCATGGCGGACGACGTGCGGCCCGGATCGGTCGGGCGGGGCGAGCCGCTGAAGGGCGCGAGCCTGACGGTGACGTCGAAGTCGTTCACCGAGGGGCTGATCCTCGGCGCGATCATGGGCATCGCCCTGGAGGCGGCCGGCGCGGAGGTACTCGACCGCACGGGCATCCAGGGTTCCATCGGCAGCCGCGAGGCCGTCCGCAAGGGCGACGCCGACGCCGGCTACGAGTACACGGGCACGGCCTGGATCACGTACCTGGGGCACAGCGAGCCGATCACCGATCCGCGCGAGCAATGGGAGGCGGTGCGCAAGGCCGACACGGTGAACGGGCTGGCCTGGCTGCGGCCGTCGTCCCTGAACAACACGTACGCGCTGGCGATGAACCGGCGCAACGCGAAGAAGTACGGCACGAAGACCCTGTCGGACGTGGCGAAGCTGGCGAAGTCCGACCCGGAGGCGGTGAAGCTGTGCGTGGAGGTCGAGTTCGCGAACCGGGCGGACGGGCTGCCGGGCATGCAGCAGACGTACGGGATGAAGCTGCCGGCGCGGAACGTCACGCAGATGGACACGGGGATCATCTACACCCAGACGTCCGAGGGGAGTTGCCCGTACGGGGAGGTGTTCACCACCGACGGGCGCATCGAGTCCATGAAGCTGGCGGTCATGGCGGACGACAGGAAGTTCTTCCCCAACTACAACGCCGCGCCGATGATCAACGCGAAGACCCTCAAGCGGTGGCCGGCGATCGCGGACGTCCTGGATCCGGTGACGGCGAAGCTCAACAACACGGTGGCGCGGACGCTGAACGCGAAGGTGGATGTGGAGGGGGAGGATCCGCATCAGGTGGCGCTGGAGTGGATGGTGGAGGAGGGGCTGGTCAGGGAGGGATGACTGGCCGGCCGGGGAGGGGCGACTGACCGGCCAGGGACGGCCGACTTACAAAGAAGCCGTTGCAAAGACTCCTTTGCAACGCTACCTTTGCATGCATGCCCGAAGAACCGGCTCCTCGCCTGCTCGACGCCCGATCCCTCCGTGGCCTGGCCCATCCGCTGCGGATGCAGCTACTGGTCGCGTTGCGGCGCGGTGGGCCCGCTACCGCCTCCCAACTGGCGGAGAAACTGGGCGAGTCGAGCGGCGCGACCAGTTACCACCTGCGCCAGCTCGCCACGCACGGCTTCGTCGCGGACGATCCGGAGCGCGGCAAGGGACGGGAGCGCTGGTGGAAGGCGGTGGACGGAGGCGTCCAACTCGACGAGACCCTGATCAAGGACCCGGATCCGGCCGTGCGCGGAGCCGTCGCCATGTTCCGCTACGAGCTCGCGAACGTGCACACCCGGGAGGTCGCGACCTGGCTCGGCACCGCGAACGACTGGGCCGAGGAGTGGGACGGCGCCACGGATCTGAGCGACTTCACCCTGCGCCTCACCCCCGAACTCGCCCGCGAGCTGATCGGCAAGATGCACGACCTCGTGCGGAGCTACCGCCCTCTGCCCGAGGACACCCCGGACGCGGAAACGGTCCGCGTCCACACGCACGTCTTCCCCAGCCAGACGACGCCGTGAGAGGCCAGCCCCATGCACCCGGACATCCATCTCGCCCTGTACAACGCCCGCGCCGCGGAACTCCGTGCCGAGGCCGGCGTTCGCCCGGCGGCCCGGAACCGAAACGCCCTGCGTACCCGCCTGGGCTGGACCCTCGTAGAGGTCGGTTTAAGACTCGCCACCCGGCCGGGGACGGCAGCCGCCGTCCATTAGCAGCTCGGCACGGACCCCTTCCCCGTCTCCAGGGCCACCAGTGAGCTCACCGTGCTCTTCAGCGTCGTCACCGGAATCAGCCGCAGGCCCTTCGGCAGCTCGGCCCGCGCGTCCGCGCACTCCGCCTTCGGGACGAGGAACACGGTCGCACCGTCACGCTTGGCCGCCTGGGTCTTGAGGGCGACGCCGCCCACCGCCCCGACCGTGCCGTCGGCGGCGATCGTGCCGGTGCCGGCGATGACACGGCCCCCGGTGAGATCACCGCCGGTGCCGTCACCGTCGAGCTTGTCGATGATCCCCAGGGAGAACAGCAGCCCGGCACTGGGCCCGCCCACGTCCGCGAGTTTCAGGCCGACCTTGACGTCCTTGTCGTCGAGGCCGAGATGGTTCAGCGCGGCCTGCGTCGCCGCGTCCTGGGACTGCTTCATCTGCTTCTCGTTGTGCCGCTCGATCTCCTGGACGGTGTCACCGCTCGGGTAGATCGCGTCGCGCGGCATGACCGCCCGGTCCGTGCGGAACCAGCTGTCGAGGATGTCCGGGAGCGAGACCCGGGTGTCCGGTGAGGTCGCCACGATGGTGGTCATCCGAAGCTGGCCACGGGTGTCCCGGACCGGTGCCCCCGAGATGGTGATCACCGGGGCGCCCTTGTTCTCCCCGAGCACGTTCGTCGTCTGGCCGGGCTGCGCCACCGAGAACGGCAGCGGCGCGAACACCGCCGTGGCGAGCAGAGCCGCGACGGGCAGGGCGCAGACGGCGATGGCCTGGGGACGCGTGAGGCGAGAGAACACGGGATCAATCTAACTCGGGCGCGGAATCCGGCCGGGCCCAGGTCACCCGGGGCCCGGCAGGAGGGCACCGTGAGGGCCCCGCACCCGTCAGCGCAGCGCGTCCGCGACCTCTCGAGCCGCCTCGACGACCCTGTCCCCCACCCGTTCCGGCACCACATCCGCCAGCATCACCACGCCCACGCTGCCCTCGACGCCGGTCACGCCCAGCAGCGGGGCCGCCGCCCCGCACGCGCCGGCCTCCAGCTCCCCGTGGGTCAGGGTGTAGCCCGGGTCCGTCATCGGGTGCTGCCGGGCCGCGAGGATCGCCTTGCCCGCGGCGCCCCGGTCCAGGGGGTGCCGGAACCCGGCCCGGTAGGCGACGTGGTAGTCCGTCCAGGTCGGCTCCACCACGGCCACGGCGAGCGCGTCCGCCCCGTCGACCAGGGTCAGGTGCGCCGTCGCGCCGATGTCCTCGGCCAGCGACCGCAGCGCCGGCATCGCGGCCTCGCGTACCAGGGGATGGACCTGCCGCCCCAGACGCAGCACCCCGAGCCCGACCCGGGCACGTCCGCCCAGGTCACGGCGTATGAGCGCGTGCTGTTCCAACGTGGCGAGCAACCGGTACACCACGGTCCGGTTGACGCCCAGTTTGAGGGAGAGCTCGGTCACGGTCAGCCCGTGGTCCGTGTCGGCGAGCAGCTTGAGGACGCGCAGTCCCCGGTCGAGCGTCTGGGAGGTCTCCGCGGTCACGACGCCCACTCCTTAGTGGTGAGGTCGGCGGCCCTCTGGCGGTCGGATGCGTCACCGAGTCCCGTCGGCAACGCGCTTCAGAGGCCGCCGATCGGCCGGCGGCCCGGCCTGTCCGGGCCGCGTCGCTTCACGGCTGCGCTCCGCGGCGGCGTTGCCACGGGGCGTATGCGTAGCGGGACAGTAGCGAAGGGGGTTCGCTGAGCGGAAGGCTCCGTCCAGAATCCGGGCACACGTCGGGGCCGACTGGCACTGTTTGCCCCGATACGTGCAACAGGGGACACATCGCGCCCCAAAGGGCACACACGGCACCCACACATGCGGAACGGGCCGGGCTCGGCCCGGCCCTGTGACGACGACGACCGGCGTCACTTCATCCGCGTAGCCCACTCCTGGACCTTGGCGATCCGCTGCCGCAGCTGCCCCGCCGTCGCCTCCGCCGCCGGAGGCCCCCCGCACACGCGCCGCAGCTCCGTGTGGATCACGCCGTGCGGCTTGCCGCTCTGGTGGACGTACGCGCCGACCATCGTGTTGAGCTGCCGCCGCAGCTCCATCATCTCCTTGTGCGAGACGACCGGCCGCCGCTCGGCGGGCACTTCGAGCAGGTCGGCCTCCTCGTCCGGCTTCTTGCGGCTGTGCGCGATCTGCCGGGCCTGCCGCTTCTGGAGCAGCAGCTGGACCTGGTCGGGCTCCAGCAGCCCGGGGATGCCGAGGTAGTCCTGCTCCTCCTCGCTCCCCGGGTGGGCCTGCATGCCGAACTCGGCACCGTTGTACATGACCCGGTCGAAGACGGCGTCGGACTCCAGCGCCTCGAAGGGCAGCATGTCCTGCTCGCCGGTGTCCTCGTCCTGCTCCTTGTTCGCCTCCTCCATCTCCTTCTCGGATTCGGCGTACGGGTCCTCCTCGCCCTCCTTCTTGGGCTTGTCGAGGACGTGGTCGCGCTCGCGCTCCATCTCGTTGGCGAAGGAGAGCAGGTCGGGCACGGTCGGCAGGAACACGGAGGCCGTCTCGCCGCGCCGCCGGGACCGCACGAAACGCCCGACGGCCTGCGCGAAGAACAGCGGCGTCGAGATGGTGGTGGCGTACACCCCGACCGCGAGGCGGGGCACGTCGACGCCCTCGGACACCATCCGCACCGCGACCATCCACCGGTCGTTGTTCGCGCTGAACTCGTCGATCCGCTCGGAGGCCCCGGAGTCGTCGGACAGCACGAGGGTCGCCTTGCTCCCCGTGATCTCGCGGATCAGCTTGGCGTACGCACGCGCCGAGTCCTGGTCGGAGGCGATGACGAGCGCACCGGCGTCCGGGATGGCCTTGCGCACCTCGGTCAGCCGCTGGTCGGCGGCGCGCAGCACGGCGGGCATCCACTCACCGCGCGGATCCAGGGCGGTCCGCCAGGCCTGGCTGATGGCGTCCTTGGTCATGGGCTCGCCGAGCCGCGCGGCGACCTCGTCACCGGCCTTGGTGCGCCAGCGCATGTTGCCGCTGTAGGAGAGGAAGATGACGGGCCGGACGACGTTGTCGGCGAGGGCGTTGCCGTAGCCGTAGGTGTAGTCGGCGGCGGACCGGCGGATGCCGTCGTTCCCCTCCTCGTACGTCACGAAGGGGATGGGGTTGGTGTCGGACCGGAAGGGCGTACCGGTCAGGGCCAGCCGCCGCGTCGCGGGCTCGAACGCCTCCAGACAGGCCTCGCCCCAGGACTTGCTGTCACCGGCGTGGTGGATCTCGTCGAGGATGACCAGCGTCTTGCGCTGCTCGACACGGTTGCGGTGGAGCATCGGCCGCACACCGACACCCGCGTAGGTCACGGCGACCCCGTGGTACTCCCGGCCGAGCGGCCCGGCGCTGTACTCCGGGTCGAGCTTGATGCCTATCCGGGCCGCGGCCTCGGCCCACTGCTTCTTCAGGTGCTCGGTCGGTGCCACGACGGTGACCTGCTGCACGACATGGTGGTGCAGCAGCCACGACGCCAGCGTCAGCGCGAAGGTCGTCTTGCCGGCGCCGGGGGTGGCGACCGCCAGGAAGTCCCGCGGCTGCTCCTGGATGTACTTCTCCATCGCGCCCTGCTGCCACGCGCGCAGCTTGCTGGCGGTACCCCAGGGGGCGCGGCCGGGGAACGCCGGGGACAGGTGGTGCGAGGCAGAGCTGGTGCCGGCGGTGGTAGTCACGGTCTCCGTTGGGGGTCGGGCGGCTCGTTCGAGGGAGCCTGACGGCTCGGCTACGTATGACAACCGGGCCACCCTACCGGCGGCCCACCACTGCTCATGCGCGGATCAGGCCGGGTCACACCAGGGTGGGACCCACGTCACAGCCCCCGCAGGCGCTCGGCGGTGAGACGGATGTCCTCTGGGAGGCGGCCGGTGGCGGCCGGCAGGTCGTCGAGCTCCTGCCGGACCAGCCCACCGCCCACCGGCTCTCACCGCTCCCGCAACCGCGTGGTCACCCACGCCCCTACCAGCGCCACCACCGCCATCGGCAGGAACACCGCGGCGAAGGCGGCCGGGTGGGAGCCGGTGGCGTCGGTGGTGGTGTGGCTGACCGTGCCGCCGCCGAGGGCGGCGAAGGCGGCGCCGCCGGCGGAGAGCAGGACGACGTTGGAGAGGCCGTCGGAGATCTGGAGGGCGGCGGAGTTGGTGCCGGCCTCCTCCGGGGCGGAGAGCTTGAGCAGGAGCACGCTCGTGGAGGAGATGACGAGGCCCATGCCGAAGCAGCCGAAGGCCCAGGCGACGGCCAGGGTCCAGACCGGCACGGAGTCGATCAGCACACTCGGTGCGGTGGCGATGGCCGCCGCCACCAGCAGCATCCCGACAGTCGTCAGCCGCTCCCGGTACGGCTCGAACCGCGTCCGCGACTGCACCCACGAGCCCAGCGCCCACGTCCCGCCGCCCGCGGCGAGCGAGAACCCGGCCAACGTCGGACTGAGCCCGCGCTGGGTCACCAGCATCAGCGGCACGAAGGACTCCGCAGCGATGAAGGACCCCGCGGCGACGCCTCGCAGCAGCACGACCGAGGGCAGCCCGCGAGCGGCCCGGTAGGTCCCGCGCGGGAGCAGCCCGAGCACGGCGGGCACCAGCAGGGCCAGTCCGGCCGCGCCCGGCAGGAGCGAGAGGGGGCGCAGGTCCTGGGCGGCGTACTGGAGAAGGCCGGCGCCGAGCGAGATGGCCAGGGCCAGGCGGATGCGGCGGCCGTTGAGGGAGGCGGGTTCGCCGGGCCGGGAAGGCTCCGCCGCGGGTACTGGTCCGGCCGCCCGGCGCCGTATCTGCGGCAGGGCGAGCGCGAGCGGAAAGACGACGAGCAGGGGTATCCCGATGAACACCCACCGCCACCCGAGCCGCTCGGTCACCGTGCCGGCGGCGAGCGGGCCGACGATCGACGGCAGGATCCAGCTCGCGGCGAACGCGGCCATGATGGCCGGCCGCAGCCGCTCCGGATACGCCCGCCCGACGACGACGTACAGCGCGACGATCACCAGCCCGCCGCCGAGCCCCTGCACGGCCCGCCCCAGGATGAACACCCACATCGCCCCGGCGGTCCCCGACAGCAACAGCCCGGCCCCGAAGGAGGCGATGCCCGTCGTCAGCGGCCCGAGGGGCCCGCGCCGGTCCGACCACTGCCCGGAGAGCACCATCCCGAACAGACTCGTCGTGAAGTAGCCGGAGAACGCGAACGCGTACAGCGACACCCCGTCCAACTCCCGCGCCGCGACGGGCATCGCCGTACCGACGGCCGTCGCCTCGAAGGCGATGAGCAGCACCACGGAGACGATCCCGAAGCTCAGGGCCCGATAGGACCGCCCCAGCACGGTCTCGTCCGCCCCGGGGGCGCAGGCCAGGTCTTCGGCTTCCACGACATCTGCGTCACGCGGCTTCGGGACGGTCATGAACGCCAGGGTAAGGGCCACGGAACACTTTGACCCCTGTCGCGAGACGGTCCCGGACTGGGACCTTGGTCGTACGCCTCCCCGCCACAAAGCGTCATGCTGTGTCTGTTCACGCCGGCGCTTGGAGGAGAGAACGATGACCGAACGAACGGGCAGGGTGATCTGCGACATCACGGTCTCGGCCGACGGCTACTCCGCGGGGCTCGACCAGACCGAGGAACGCCCGTTCGGCGACGACGGCGGCGACGGCACGGGCGACAAGCTGCACGCCTGGATGTTCGACCACCCCGACGAGAACCGGGCCGAGATCGACCAGTTGGCCGCCGCCGGAGCATTCATCATGGGCCGCAACATGTTCGGTCCCGTGCGCGGCGAGTGGGACCGTCAATGGAACGGCTGGTGGGGCGACGATCCGCCGTTCCACGCGCCGGTGTTCGTGCTCACCCACCACCCGCGCGGGCCGCAGCCGATGGACGGCGGCACGACGTACCACTTCGTCACGGACGGAATCGCGTCGGCACTGGCTCAGGCCCGGGCCGCGGCCGGCGACGGCGACGGCGACGTCCTGATCCTCGGCGGCGCGACCACCATCAACCAGTACCTCACCGCCGGGCTGATCGACGAACTGCGGCTGCACATCGTGCCGTTCACACTGGGCGTCGGCACGCGCCTGTTCGAGGACGTCCCACCGCTGAGACTGGAACAGGTGAAGTCCCGCCCGGCGACCCAGGTCACACACCTGACGTACCGCGTGCTGTCCTGAGCCCAAGGGCCACTCTGCCGCTAGCCCGCGGAGCACAGACCGTCGTTCGGGCAGAACAGGACCCACGTGTAGTTGTAGCCCGTTCGCACGGTCACCGGATTCGGTGCGGGGCCCTGATTGACGTGGGACCCCGGGTCGGGTGTGGCGGTGAAGGTGACCGTCGTGCCGACTTCGAAGCTCGCGGTGCAGGTGCCGGTCGGGTTCGGCTGCGGGTCGTTGGTCGCGTACGGATCCCACGCCGACTGGTGGCAGTTGATCCCGGCGGGCTGGCTGGTGATGGTTCCGCCGCCCCAGCCGTCGCTGACCCACGCGGACAGTTGAGCGGTGGACTGAGCCTGGGCCGGGGCGACGAAGGCGATCGCGGCGGCCGTGGCGAGTGCGGTGACAACTCCCGTCGCCCGCCAGGCGCCGTTCCTTTTCCTGGTCATGAAAGGCTCCTCGGATCGAACCATGTCGACCCCTGCGACCAGCCTATTCGCCCTCTCGGGGATCTTCCACGGGAGCGGGCGGCCCGCCCGCACGCGGCGGCGTCGGCGGCACTAGCCGGCATCGGGAAGCGCTCCCGGACCGGCTTCCTTCTCTGCCTTTCGCCACGCCCGGCGCCCGTTCTCCGCCCGCACGGCGTCCAGCCACCGCCAGAGACCGATCTCCTCCAGCCGCAGCCCGGGACAGGCGATCCGGTGCGGTACACGGCACACGGCACCCGCCGCGGGCTCGTCCTCGCGGCTGTTCCACGCCGTCCCGTTGGAGTCCAGGTACCAGCGGTGCCAGGCGGGCACCATGTGAGCGGGCACCGGCATGTCCGGTTCGAGGAGGACGTGCCAGCCGTAGTAGGTGACACGCCGGTCCCCGACGAGCCCGCAGTTGGGGCAGACGGGTGGAGCGGGCGGCTCAGGGCCGGTGGCGCCTTCCATCGCCGCCTGGGCCCGGTCGGTCTTCTCCCATGGTTGCGGCGCTCCCGGTGGCCGTTGCCGGTGTCCGTCGGGATCGGGTAACGGGATGATGCTGCTCGGCTGGCCTGTATCCCCCATGGGACCGAGCATGTGCGTGCGTTCGGGAGTCGGCCAGGGCGCAATCGGGGCGCAACGGGAGCAGTCGGGTGGGCCCCGCTCCTACAGCACCCCGCCCGCCTCGTCCTGGAACGCGTCGGTCCAGTAGTGGCGGCCCGAGCCGCCCGCAGTGACGCCCGTCGGGTCGACCGCCGACAGAACCTGGAGCATCGTCATGGCCAGCTGGTCGTACGTGTCGGTCGTCAGCTCGTGGTCCGACTGGGCGTCGATCGCGCGCTCGCGGTGCAGCAGCCAGAGGGTGAAGGCCAGGGTCGACACGTCCGTGTTCAGCGGGTACAGCGTCGCCTCGGGCTCGCACCAGTTCAGGACCGCGCCCGTCTCGCCGTCGACGACCAGGCTGTTGTCCTCGACGAGGTGGCCGAGACGTATCAGGCGGTGGGCGCCGGAGGGAAGTTCCGTCGGGCCGTCCGTGTCGGCGTAGTACTCCGCGAGCGTCGCCAGGGGGACGTCCGTGTCCAGGGAGAAGACGTAGGCGTCCTCCGGCAGGCCCACCTCGCGCAGGAAACGGCGGGTCGGCTCGTGCGTGAGGGTCGCGGGGAAGTCGAGGTCCTCGAAGCGGGCCACCTTGCCGGGGCCGAACTCCTGGTCCAGGAGGCGGTGCGGAAGGTCAAGGGACAGTCCGGACGCGCCGCCCCGGCCCGCGACCAGGGACAGGGGGCGGATCAGGGCCGCCATCTTCCAGAACGGGGCCGGCTCGCCGTCCGTCCCGTCCCGGAACACCGCCAGCAGGTGCTGGGAGGCCTCCGCCACCGCCTTCGGGCCGAAGCGGCCCGCGTAGGAGGCGAACTGGCCGCGCAGACCGGCCAGTTCGTCCGTCGCCTCGGCGAAGCGGACCAGTGTCCGCAGCGAGGGCGCCAGCGGGCGGCGGTCCATCAGGTCGGGGCGGTCGTGCAGGACGTACGTCGTCGAGATCTCGCCCGTCGCGCCGTCCAGCAGGACGGACTCCGTCTCCAGGCCTCCGGGGCCGAGCAGTCCGCCTATCACGAGCTGCTCGCGCAGCTCCGCCGACAGCCGGTCCTCCGGGCCGCCCGTCGAGTCCGCCACCGTGCGCAGACCCTCCCGGTCCAGCTCGGCGAAGCTCAGCACGCCGCTGTCGCCCGGCAGTCCGGGCCCGGTCAGCCAGTGCCGCGTCGACGCGTGCGTCACCCACGGGTCCAGCTCGGACTCGGTCAGGGTGATCACCGCGGAACCGGCGTCGGTCATACTCATGGGCTCCCCCGCATGCGCTTGCTCACCGTCCCCTGGCGGAGCACGGCGGACCGCCCGGCCAGGCCCGGCAGCCGTCCCCCACTGCCCAGAACAGTACGCCCCACCACTGACAACGCCCCGGAACAGCGACGCGCCCAGCTAGGGCCTGTCGTCACATTCCCGTCTGCCTCGCGACGCCATGCACGCTCCCCCACTGCCTTAAGGGCGTGGGAGGTGCCCCCACTCGCCGCACCGGGCGCAGACCCAAGTACGTCCAGTACGAGGGCCTACGCCCGGCACGCCGAGAGCACGCACCTGACGCCGCGAGGCCGCCCTTCGGGCGACGACGGGAATGTGACGACAGACCCTAGGGCGCGTCCACCTCAGCAGACGCTCAGACCACCCTCGCGCGTTCCCTTTCCGCGAGAATCGCCTCCACGGTCTGTTCCACCGTCAGTTCCGAGGTGTCCAGCCACAGTCCGATGCGCGGTGTCCCCGTGCGCAGCGCCTCGTCCAGCATGCCGACGGTCCAGGCGTCGCCGTATCCGGTCTTCGAACGCTCCGCCTCCCGCGCGGCCACCGCCTCGGGCCGCGGCGCGAGGACGACCACGTACAGCGGCCGGGTGCGCACCAGACCGGCGTACGTTCTCAAGTCCTCGCCCAGCACCACGTCCTGCACGACCGCCGTGAACCCGGCCCCGGCGTACGCGTCCGCCGTCGCCGCCGACAGGCGGTACCGGAGCCGGAGCTGGGCCTCCGCCTCGTCCCCGGCGCCTGGGACGTACTCCTCGCGGCCGGACACGATCATGCGCCGGAACACGTCCCCACGTACGTGCGCGGCCCGCGGCAGGGCCTCCGCCAGCGCCTGGGCGACCGTCGACTTGCCGGCCGCCATCACTCCGGTGACCAGGACGACCCCGTCCAGAACGGGCATCAGGACCGTTCCGTGACCACCGCGGCCTGCGGGCGGATCGGCAGCCGGTTCACGGGGCGGCCCGTGGCGGCCCGTACGGCGGACGCGATGGCCGCCGGGGACGTCACCACCGGCACCGCGCTGACCGCCTTCGCCCCGAACGGGGCGACCACGTCCCGCTCCTCGACCAGCCTGACGATGCGGATGTCGGGCGCGTCGAGGGCGGTCGGGAGGGCGTAACCGGTCAGGTCCGGGTGGCGGATCAGACCGCGCGGGGTGCGCAGGTTCTCGGTCAGCGCGATGCCCAGGCCCTGGGTCACGCCCGCCTCGATCCTGGCGGCCAGCTGGGTGGGGTTCAGGACCCGCCCCACGTCCTGGGCGACGGCCAGTTCCACGACCCGTACGGAACCGAGCTCGATGTCGACGTCCACCACCGCGCGGATCGCGCAGAAGGCCATGCCGACGAAGGCGTCGCCCTGGCCGGCCTCGTTCAGCGGCTCGGTCGGGTGCGGGCGGCACTGGGCGGTGGCCCACAGTTCCTTGCCGTCCAGCGCCTCGGTGACGGTCGTCGAGAGGACTCCGTCGTACGAGGTGATCTTGCCGTCGGTGATCTGGAGCAGCTCCGTGGACATGCCGAACTTGTGGGCGAGCGGCTGGAGGAGCTGCGTGCGCACCATCTTGGCCGCGCGCTCCACCGCGCCGCCCGACACCCAGGTGTGCCGGCCACGGCAGCCGGCGCCCGCCGGGGGCTGGTCGGTGTCGACGGGCGCCACGTGCACCTCGTCTATGCCGAGCGTCTCCTGCACGATCTGCCGGGCCAGGGTCGTGAAGCCCTGGCCGGTCTCGACGGCCGCGCACAGCACCGTCGCCACACCGTCGTGGACCTTCACGGTCGCCGTGGAGACCTCGTCCGCGCCCTCCGCGCCGAGCATGTGGACCATGCCCACGCCGTAGCCCACGCCCCGGCGCACCGCGCCCGGTTCGCCCGCGCCCTCGGGGCCGCCGGGCAGCAGCCACTCCTCCTCGGGCGTGTCCTTGGGCAGGGGCGGGAGCGGGAAGTCCCGCACGGCCTGGAGCAGTTCGGCGACCGGGGCCGGGCAGGTCACCGTCTGGCCGGTCGGGAGCACGTCGCCCGTCGCCATCGCGTTGCGCAGCCGCACCTCGGCCGGGTCGATGCCGAGCTTCTTGGCGATCTTGTCCATCTGCGCCTCGTAGGCGGCACAGACCTGCATGGCGCCTTCGCCGCGTACGTGGCCGGACGGGGGGTTGTTGGTACGGACGGCCCAGCCCTCGATGAAGGCGTTCGGGACGACGTACGGGCCGCAGGCGAACGCGACGGCGGCGGCCAGGGCGTCGGCGGAGGTGTCGGCGTAGGCGCCCGCGTCGAGCAGGATCTGCGCCTCCACCTTCACGAGTCTGCCCTCGGCGTCGGCGTGGTGGCGGTAGCGGAGCAGGGTGGGGTGCCGGTGGGCGTGCCCGAGGAAGGACTCCTCGCGCGTGGCCGCGAGTTTCACCGGGCAGCCGGTGCGCAGCGCCAGCAGGCCGAGCGGGAGCTGGAAGCCATGGTCCTCGCGGTCGGCCGTGGCGCCGGGGACACCGGTGACGACGACCTTGACCCGCTCGGGTTCCAGGCCGAAGGCGGCGGCGGCCGTGTCGCGGTCGGCGTGCGGGTCGGTGGAGGCGAGGTACAGCTCCACACCGCCGTCCGGGCGCGGTACGGCCAGGCCCGCCTCGGCGCCGATGGGCGCGGGGTCCTGGCGGCCGATGCGGTACAGGCCCTCGACGACGACCTCGCCGGCCGCCTCCGGGTCGCCGTGGCGCAGCGGGATGTGCCGGATCAGGTTGCCGTCGGGGTGCAGCGGCTCCGCCTCGAAGGCCTGCTCCGGGTCGGTCACCGGGTCGAGCACCTCGTACTCGACGATGACCGCGGCGGCGGCCATCCGCGCGGTGTCCGGGTGGTCGGCGGCGACGGCGGCGATGGGCTCGCCGTGGTGGCGCACGATCTCGGAGGCGAAGAACGGGCGGTCGGCCTTGCCGCGGCCGTGCAACGGGCTGCCGGGGACGTCCTCGTGGGTGACGACGGCGCGTACGCCGGGCATCTCGCGCGCGTGGGAGGTGTCGATGGAGACGATGCGCGCGTGCGGGTGCGGTGAGCGCAGCACGGCCGCCCACAGCAGGCCCTCGGCCCACAGGTCGGCGGCGTACGGGAAGGTGCCCTCCGTCTTGGCGCGGGCGTCCGCGGGCGGGAGGGATGCGCCCAGGCCGTGCGGCAGTGGTTCGGGGGCGGGGGCGGCCTCCGCGGCCTGCGCGGTGGCTGCTTCGTTGCTCACGCGGGGCCTCCGTCCTGGCCGTAGGGCTGGTCATGGGGGTCTGGAGTGTGCGGTTCCGGGGGCGAGCCGAAGGCCGACGCGTGGACGCCGCCGGCGCCCGGGCCCGCCTGGTGCGGGATACGGGCCTCGTCGGTGTCGCCGTCGGCGGGCGCGGAGTGTGCCTCGCGTTCGGCGACGACCTCCTGTACGGCGTCCACCACGCCCCGGTAGCCGGAGCAGCGGCACAGGTTGCCGCACAGCGCCTGGCGGGTCTCCAGCTCGGTGGGCGCCGGGTTGCCCTCCAGGAGGTCGTGCACGGTCATCGCCATGCCGGGCACGCAGAAGCCGCACTGCACGGCGCCGCAGCGCGCGAGCGCCCGCTGCACGTCCGAGGGCTGCCCGTCCTCGGCCAGGCCCTCGACGGTACGGACCTCGCTGCCGGCGGCGGTCACGGCCGGGACCAGGCAGGACGCGACGAGCCGCCCGTCGACCTGGACGTTGCACGCGCCGCACTCGCCCTGCGAGCAGCCGTCCTTGGCCCCCGCGAGTCCGAGCCTCTCGCGCAGCACGTACAGCAGGGACTCGCCGATCCACGCGTCGGCGACGGGGCGGTCGGTGCCGTTGACGCGCAGGACGAAGGAGGCGAGGGGGTGGTCCTCCTGCGGGGCCGTGGAGGGCGCGTCCTGGGGCGCCTCGCCCTGGGTGCCGGCCGGGTCGTGCGAGACGGCGGGGTGGTCGTGCGCTGCCGGGTCGTCCGGGGTCTCGCCTTCGGCGTCCTCCGGTCCGGCGTTGTCCGGGCCGGCCTCGGCCGGGAGGGGCCCGGCGGCGGACGGCTCGGCGGGGGCGTCAGCGCCGTCTGCGGCCCCTGCGCCCTCTGTGGCGTCCTCGGCGGCCTCACCGGGGCCGGGAGCGTCCTGTGAGGCTTCCTGGGCGGTCTGCGGGGGCGCGCCGGCTTCCGCGTGCGCCTCGGGCGCGGGCTCGCCGGGGGCCTCCCCCGGGGCCTCGGAGTACGGCTGGGGGGACTCGGGCTGTTCGGGGGCGGGCGGGGCTGCCCCGGAGTGCTCGGCGTGCTCGGGTGCGTCATCGGTGGCGGCGGAGTGCCCGGCCGGCTCACCGAAGTGGCCCGACGGCTCCGGCGCGTGGCCGGGTGCGCCGGTGGGCTCCGGGCCGTGGTGATCCGTGAAGGCGTGTGGCTCCGGGCCGTGGAGGTCCGTGTCGTGTGGCTCCGGGCCGTGGTGGTCCGTGTCGTGCGGCTCCGGGCCGTGGCCGGTGAAGGCGGACCGATCCGGGCCGTGGTCCGTGAAGCCGTGCGGGTCCGGGCCGTGGCCGGGTACGTCGCCCGGCTTGGGGCCCTGGCCGGGTGCGCCGTGCGGATCCGGGCCGTGGTCCGAGAAGGCGGGCTCGTCCGAGCCGTGGCCCGAGAAGCCCTGTAGGTCCGACCCGTGCTCGGTGAAGGCGGACGGCTCCGGGCGGTGGTCGGTGAAGGCGTGCGGCTCCGAGCCGTGGTCCGTGAAGCCGTGCGGATCCGAGCCGTGGTCTGGTACGCCGTGCGGATCCGAGCCGTGGTCGGCGAAAGCAGACCGCTCCTGCCCCTGGCCGGCACCGTCGGAAGGCTGAGGTGCGTGACCGGCACCGGGCATCTCCGGCCCGTGGCCTGCGAACCCCTGCGACTCCGGCCCATGGCCACCGAAGCCGGACGACTCCGGCCCCTGCGGCATGGGCCCGGCGGGCGGCTGCTCCGGGGCGTGGGCGCGCCGCGCCTCCGGATCCGGCGCGTACCCGGAGGCCGGTCCGGCAGCCGGCGGCTGCCCGAGTCCGTGTCCGCCGTCCTGCTCGTGCCCGTGCGGATAACCCGGCCCGGACTGCTCCTGCCCCGCCGTGTCCTGCTGCCCCCACGGCCGGCCCGCCGCCTGTGTCGCCCACGGCGCGGGCGCACCGCCCGGCAGCGTGGGTGGCGGCGTGCCGCCCCACTGCTCGACCAGCGAGGACGTGGTGAACTCGCCCGACTCGTCCGGAAGGTCGCCCCCGGCGACGGGGATGGACCACTGCCCGGTCACGTCATGGCCGGGCGCGGACTCCGTCGCCGAGGTGTCCTCGAAGTTCCACTGCCCGGTGGCTCCCGGGTTGTACATGAAGCGGTCGTCCTCGCCGTGCCGCGCCGTCCCCGCGCCGGAGCCGTACGGCGTGCCGGATCCGTACGGCGCCTCCGTGCCGTACGTCCGCTCGCCCGTGTCGTGCCCCGGCTGCTCGTGACCGCCGTGCTCGTGGCCCTGCCGGTGCGCCGCGTGCGGGTCGTGCCACTGAGTGCCGTCGACGGGCGCGCCGGGGACCGGCCACGCGCCCGGTGCCGCCGGGTCGGTTCCGGCGGTCGCGGCGGGGTCGACCGTTATCTGCGGCGGCACGTAGCCGTGGCCGGGCGCGGCGAGGGGGCTGTCGGCGGCCAGCAGCGCGTCGATGCCCCCCTCGGGGAGCTCGACGAAGGCGGTTGCGCCGTCGTCGTACTCGCCCTGGGGCAGCGGGTCCCAGCGGCTCCCGCCCCGGGGCGTGCCCTCTCCGTGCTGGTCGTCGGTCACGACAGCGCCCTCCCCAGTGCTCGTCGGGCCAGCGCGGCGACGGTACGCCGCAGGTGCAGTACGGCGGGCGGAAGCTGTGCGACCGAGCCGTCCTCGGCCGGCGCCGCGTCGGGGATGCAGGCCGCGGCGACGTACTCGCCGAAGGCGCTCAGGGCCTCCGGCACGAGCGCGCGGTTGTTGTCCCAGTCGATGAGGCTGCCGACCCACTGCTCGGCCTCCAGGGGGCGCAGCGGCATCGGCGCTATGGCGCCCACTGCGCAACGCACGCCCCGGCGTGCGGGGTCCAGGACCAGGGCCACGGACGCCACCGCACGCCCCGGGCCGGTGCGTCCGGTCGCCTTCAGGAAGACCTGCGGGGCGTGCAGCAGCGGCACGCGCACGTAGCCGATGAGTTCACCGGCCCGCAGCATGTCCATCCCGGCCAGCAGGTGCGACACGGGGACCTCCCGGCGGGCTCCGCCCGGGCCCGCGATGATCAGTGTCGCCTCCAGGGCGGCCAGCACCGGCAGCGCGTCCCCGGTGGGGGCGGCCGAGGCGATGTTGCCGCCCAGGGTGCCCGCGTTGCGGATGTGCGGCGGGCCCGCGGCGCGCGCGGCGGCGGCGAGCGCCGGGATCAGGGCCGCGAAGTCGGGGCGGCCCATGCGCGCGTGCGTGAGGCCCGCGCCGAGCAGCGCGTGACCGTCCAGGTACCGCCAGCCGCGGATCTCGCTGATCCGGCCGAGTCCCACCAGCGCGGCGGGCCTGAGCTGTCCGGAGTTGACGGCGGCCATCAGGTCGGTGCCGCCCGCGACGGGCACGGCGGCGGGCACGGCGGTGAGTGCCGCGACGGCCTCGTCCAGCGTCGTGGGCAGCGTGACGGCCTGCGCCGCCTGCGGTGCGTGCGTGGTCAAACCGGCTGCCCCTTCCCGCTGCCCCACCTGGTCCCACCTGTGCTGCCGTACGGTACGTGCTGACAGGGCGGACGTGGCAACTCTGGCACATCTTGGCGAGAGCCGAGGACACGGGTCCGCTAGGAGGCATTCGCCCACCTCACCGGGGAGATGGTCCGTTTTCACCCGGGTTCACCAGTGCGTGGGGATTGGCACTTTCGGTGACCCTTGTGCGCTTTTTCCGTGGCTTGTTCGAGCTGTTCGGTAGCGACGGCCGAGCTGTTCGGCAGGGACGGCCCGGTGTTACCGGCTGGGCGGCGGTCCGTCCTTGGGGCGGCCCAGCACCCCGGGGCGCCGCTGCCAGGGCAGCGGTCCGGCGGGTGGCCGGTAGGCGACGCCGAGGGCGTCGAGCCGCCGGTAGTGGGCGGCCATACGGCACTCGAAGCCGGTGAAGTCCCGTTCCGCCGGGACGGGCAGGGCGCTCCAGGCGACCTCGGCGAAGGCCGCGAGCCGGGGAAACGTCTGGTAGTCCACCCGTGCGTGGTCCTCCATCACCTCGGTCCACACGTTGGCCTGGGTGCCCAGCACGTGCCCGGCCTCCTCGGGCGTCAACTCCGGCGGCACCGGCTCGAACCGGTAGACGTCCTCCAGGGTGCGCACCCACCCGATCGGCACCGGCTCGTCGGGGCCCGGGGCCTGACGGTGGTCCAGATACACCTGCTGCTCGGGGCACATGACGACGTCGTGGCCGGCCCGGGCTGCGGCGATGCCCCCCGCGTAGCCGCGCCAGGAGGACACGGCCGCGCCCTTCGCCAGCCCGCCCTCCAGGATCTCGTCCCAGCCGATCAGCCGGCGCCCGCGCGCGGCCAGCCACGCGTCGAAGTGCCCGATGAACCAGGACTGGAGCTCGTCCTCGTCAGCGAGGCCGAGTTCCCTGATGCGCGCCTGGGCGGTCTCCGACCGCCGCCACTGGTCCTTGGGGCATTCGTCGCCGCCGACGTGGACGAACTCCGACGGGAACAGCTCCAGCACTTCCTCGAAGACGCCCTCGTAGAAGCGCAGGGTGTTGTCGGTGGGGGCGAGTACGTTCGGGTTGATTCCCCAGGTGTCCCAGACGGAGAGGGCGGTGGTGTCGATGACGTCGGTGTTGCCGAGTTCCGGGTACGCGGCGATGGCGGCCTGCGAGTGGCCCGGTACGTCGATTTCGGGGACGACGGTGATATGCCGCTCGGCGGCGTACGCGACGATCTCCCGGATGTCGTCCTGGGTGTAGTAGCCGCCGTGCGGCTTCTCCTCCCACAGAGGTGAGGCCCGGTGGCCGGTTTTCGTCCGCGCCCGCCAGGAGCCGATCTCGGTCAGCCGGGGATGCCGCTCGATCCGGATGCGCCAGCCCTGGTCGTCCGTCAGATGGAAGTGGAAGACGTTGAGTTTGTGCGCGGCCATCAGATCGAGATGGCGCAGGACGCCTTCCTTGGGCATGAAGTGCCGGGCGACGTCGAGCATGAGGCCGCGCCAGCGGAATCGGGGAGCGTCGTGGATGGTGACGGCGGACACCTCCCATTTCCGCCGGCGGGTCACCGGAGCGCGGCGAAAGGCATCGGGGCCGAGAAGTTGACGGAAGGTCTGGGCGCCCCAGAACAGGCCCGCCGGACTCGCCCCTTCGATGAGGACGCGGTCGGCGCCGGCCGTGAGGCGGTACGCCTCGGGTCCGCCCAGGGCGGGCAGGATCCCCAGTCGGACACGGTGGGCGTCGCCGGTGTGCGGGTCCAGCGGCAGACCGGTCGCCGCGCCGACGGTCGCGCGCAGCCACCGCGCGACCGGCTCGGTGCCGGGGCCCGACTCGATCCCGGTGCCCGCGTCGAGGACGAAGCCCGGTCCGTCCTCGGTCTCGACGCTCAGGGGCGCCGGAATCACGTCCGTGTTCGGAGGAGTCACGTCAGTCCTTCACCGCTCCGCCCAGTCCGGAGACCAGACGCCGCTGTACGAGTACGAAGAAGACCAGGACCGGAATCGTCATCACCGTCGAGGCGGCCATGACGCCGCCCCAGTCCGGGTCGTCGGGCTTGTAGAAGACCAGCAGCGCCATCGGCAGCGTCGACTGGGAAGTGTCACTGATGATGAACGACTTGGCGAAGAGGAAGTCGTTCCAGGCGGAGATGAAGGAAAACACGCTGGTGGCCACAAGCCCCGGCAGGACGAGCGGGAAAAGGATCTGCCACAGGAATCGCGCCCGGCTCGCCCCGTCGATGCAGGCGGCCTCCTCCAGTGCCTCCGGAACGGCTTTCACGAACCCCCGCAGCATCCAGATCGCGAAGGGCAGCGAGAAGGCGATGTGGGGCAGGATCAGCGAGCCCAGGGTGTTCAGCTGGCCGAAGTCCCGCATGAGGAAGAAGAGGGGGATCGTCAGGGCCTCCACGGGCACCATCTGGGCCACCAGAAACATGATCAGCAAGGTGGTCCGGAGGCGGAACCGGAATCGTGTCACGGCGGTCGCGGCGAGAAACGCGATGAGCGCGGAGGCGATCACCACACAGCCCGCGACGAGGAGGCTGTTGAGGAAGTAACGGCCGAATTCCTGCTGCCCGAAGACCCGTTGGAAGGAGTCCAGAGAAGGCGCGAGAGTCCACGGCCTGGGCTCGCTCGACTCGATCTCCCCGGCCGGTTTGAAGGCGCTGAGCACCATCCAGTACAGGGGAAAGGCGACGACGACCGCGACCAGCAGGGCCGAGGCCTCGGCGGCCAGCCGCCCCGGGCGGCGCACACGAACGCGAAGCGGGTTCACAGTTCCTCCCCCTGCCGGCGCAGCAGCCGCAGGTACACGAGCGTGACGGCGAGCAGGATCAGCAGCATCACGACGCCGATCGCGGAGCCGAGGCTGTACTGCGAGGACGCGAACGCCTGCTGGTAGGCGTAGACGTTCAGGACCAGGTTCTGGCCCGCGATGCCGCCGCCGCCCGTCATGACGTAGATCTGGGTGAAGACCTTGAAGTCCCAGATGACCGACTGGATGGTGACCACGACCAGGATGGGCCGGAGCATCGGGGCGAGTACGGATCGCCAGATGCGCCACTGCGAGGCGCCGTCCAGGGCGGCGGCCTCCAGCACTTCGACCGGTACGGCGCGAATCCCCGCGTACACGGTCACCATCACGAACGGGAAGGAGCACCACACCACTTCGAGCAGGACGAGGAAGAAGGCGCTGAGACGCCCGTACGTCCACGAGTGGTCGCCGAGGCCCAGCATCCGGTTCACCGGGCCGAAGTCCGGGTCGAAGAGGAACAGCCAGACCGTGGAGCCGGTCACCGCCGGCGTCGCCCACGCGCCCAGGGCGGCCAGCATCAGCGCGAGCCGCGGTACGGCCCGTACGCGCGTGAGCAGCACGGCGAGGGCACAGCCGACCGCGAGCGTGGAGACGACACAGGCCGCCGCGAACAGCACGGTGGCGAGCAGCACCTGCCAGAACTGCGGATCCCCGAACAGCTCGGCGTAGTTCGCGACCCCCCGGAACACGGTCGGTTTCCCGCCACTGACCTGCGCCTGCGTGTACTCGAAGAACGAGATCAGGCCGAGTTGGTAGATGGGGTAGACGAGCAGTCCCCCGAGCACGACCAGCGCGGGCGCGAGATACAGCCAGGGCGTCCACCCACCGGCCGCGAGCGGCGACGCGCCGGCCGCGCCCCGCCTCCCGCGGATGCCCTTGCCCGAAGTCCGCCCCCGTGGACCACCGCCATACCCGGCGCGGGCCTCACGGGAACCGCCCCCCGCCAAGCCGACCCCGAACAGGCCATCCTCAGCCAGGCCGGCCACCTCCGAGACGCTCCCGGCCGAGTCGCCCTCGGTCTCCACCAGGCCACCCGTCGCCGACGCGGCGCCGGACAAGCGCTCCCCTGCCGGATCGCTCCCCTCCAGGCCGGCGCCCGCCGGTTCCCCCCGGTCGTTCACCCGGCTCACCCCGCGGAGCCGAACGCGGTGTTCATCTTCTTCGCCGCGTCCTGGGAGGCCGCGGTCACGTCCTTCTTCCCGCTGATGATCTCCTGGAACATCGTGGGCAGGACGAGCGAGGAGTCGATCTGGGCCCATGCGGGTGAGGCCGGGACGAACTTGGTGCCGGCCGAGAGGGTCCGCACGAAGGGCTTCACGAACGGCTCCTTCGACGCGACCTCCTGCCGTACGTCCGTGAAGGTCGGCAGGAAGCCCATCGCCTCGAAGAGTTCGGTCTGGGTCTTCTTCGAGGCGAGCTGTTCCATCAGCCGGACCGCGAGCGTGCGGTGGGACGTGCTCTTCAGGACGCCGATGTTGTTGCCGCCCGCGAAGGCCGGTGCGATCGAGCCGGACTTCACACCCGGCAGCGGGACGACGGCGTACTTGCCCTTGACCTTCCCGGCCTCGACGGCGGTGTGGCTGAAGTCGCCGCCGATCGCCATGCCCGCCTTGCCCGCGGCGAACGCGGAGATCGTGTCGTTGCCGCCCATGCCCGCGCACTTGGCGGCCGGACAGTTGTCGTCGCCGAAGAGGGACGTGTACGCCTTGATGCCCTTCCGCGCCTGCGGGCTGTCGATGCCGGAGGCGTACGAGCCCCCCTTGCCGCTCGCCAGTTCACCACCGTTGGCCCAGACGAAGGGCATCGCGCCGTAGGTGTAGGCGCCGCCGACGACCAGCCCGTACAGGTCGGGCTTCGCGGCGCGTATCTCGCGGGCGGTGGAGGCCAGTTCGTCCATCGTCTTCGGGGCGGACAGGCCGAGCTCCTCGAACACGTCCGTGCGGTAGTACAGCGCGCGGACGCCGACGTAGAAGGGAGCGCCGTAGACCTTGCCGTCCACCGTCACCGACTGCCTGGCCGTCGGGTCGGTGTCCTTCGCCTCGCTCCAGTCACCGAACTCCTTGGTGACGTCGAGGAGTCCGCCGTCCTTCACATAGCCGGCCGTGTCGGTGTTGCCGTACTCCATCACGTCGGGAGCGGAGGCGGGGTCGTTGAACGCGGCCTTGACGCGCTGGGCGCGGGTGTCGATCGGGATGTACTCGACGTCGACCTCGGTGCCCTTGTGGGCCTTCTCGAAGGCGGCGACGACCGAGTCGACGACCTTCTCCTTGGGGGTGTTGCCGACCTCCTGGAAGAGCCACACGCGGAGCGTGCCGGTCTTCTCGTCCTTGTCGGAGGAGGAGTTCGTGGCGGTCTGGGGGGCGCAGGCGGTGGCCAGGAGAGCGGCGAGGGCGGTGAGCCCGGCACATCGGACGGACAGCTTCATGGAGTGCTCCTCCGAGGGAGTGTTGCAACATGCGCAATGAAGGTTTCGCTGTGCACAACACCCCGGAGGCTATGGACTGGATGAACACGCCCACAAGAGGTCTCAACCACTCTGTGACCGGCTGACGCATCCTGCGCAACGCCCGAACAGCACAAAAGCCTCCAAGGTGCGCAAAACGCACCCTGGAGGCTTTACGCCGCGCGGACCGGGACTACTTGTCGCCCTTGCCCTTGTCGTCGTCGCCGGAGCTCATGGACTCGTAGATCTCCTTGCACATGGGACACACCGGGTACTTCTTCGGATCGCGGCCCGGCACCCAGACCTTGCCGCACAGCGCCACGACGGGGGTGCCGTCGAGGGCGCTCGCCATGATCTTGTCCTTCTGGACGTAGTGGGCGAAGCGCTCGTGGTCACCGTCACCGTGGGAGGTCTGCGGCGTCGGCTCTACGAGGGTCCCCGTACCAGTCCCGCGCTCGGGCTCGAGAGTGCTCATAGGCCCAAGGGTACTGAAGCTCACAGACATCAGTTGAGCGAAGGGTCGTCCGGGTACGTCGCCACCATCGCCAGCTCGTTGCGCTGGCGGCGCAGCACCTCGCGCCAGAGTCTCTCCGGGAACGGCGAGGAGACGTCACCGGGCTCCGACTCGACGACGTACCACGCGCCGTCCACCAGCTCGTCCTCCAGCTGGCCCGGGCCCCAGCCGGCGTACCCGGCGAAGATCCGCAGCGAGCCGAGAGCGGAGGCCAGCAGTTCCGGCGGGGCCTCCAGGTCGACCAGGCCGATCGCGCCGTGCACCCGGCGCCAGCCCAGCGGAGCGGCCTCCCCGGACGCGCCGCCGGGGACGACGGCGACCCCGAGGGCCGAGTCCAGCGACACCGGGCCGCCCTGGAAGACGACGCCGGGTTCACCGGCGAGATCCCCCCAGCCTTCCAGGATGTCGCCCACGTCCACCGGCGTGGGGCGATTGAGGACGACACCGAGAGAGCCCTCCTCGTCGTGGTCGAGGAGCAGCACCACCGCGCGGTCGAAGTTCGGGTCCGCCAGGGCGGGCGTGGCCACGAGCAACCGCCCTGTGAGCGAGGACACCTCGGTCATGCCAGACATGATCCCGCATCTTCCCTTTCCGTGGGGAGGCAATGCGGGTACGGGAGGGAACGCAGCTCAGGGCGCACTGGTGCGTTTGTCGCGCACGGATGTGACGGTGACCCCATGTGCCCGGCACGGAACGGTTCGTGTTGTGACAGAGCTATGACGTGGCTGGGTCTGCTCCAGGCTTACGGAAGGGGGGTGGAGGGCGATTACCCTTTCCCTCCTGGCCCCTGCCCGACTCCACGGAACGCGAGATTCATGACCGTCAACGACGATGTCCTGCTTGTCCACGGCGGAACCCCGCTGGAGGGCGAGATCCGTGTCCGCGGTGCGAAGAACCTCGTACCGAAGGCCATGGTGGCAGCGCTGCTGGGCAGTGCCCCGAGCCGCCTCCGCAATGTTCCGGACATCCGTGACGTACGGGTCGTACGGGGCCTGTTGCAGCTGCACGGTGTGACGGTGCGCCCGGGGGACGCGCCCGGCGAACTGGTGATGGATCCGACGCGCGTGGAGAGCGCGAACGTCGCTGACATCGATGCCCATGCGGGTTCGAGCCGTATCCCGATCCTGTTCTGCGGCCCCCTTCTGCACCGCCTCGGCCACGCGTTCATCCCGGGTCTCGGCGGCTGCGACATCGGCGGCCGGCCCATCGACTTCCACTTCGACGTGCTGCGGCAGTTCGGCGCGCGGATCGAGAAGCGGGCGGACGGGCAGTACCTGGAGGCCCCGCAGCGGCTGCGGGGTACGAAGATCCGGCTGCCGTACCCGTCCGTGGGCGCGACGGAGCAGGTGCTGCTGACGGCGGTGCTCGCCGAGGGTGTCACCGAGCTCTCGAACGCGGCTGTCGAGCCGGAGATCGAGGACCTGATCTGCGTCCTTCAGAAGATGGGCGCCATCATCGCGATGGACACCGACCGGACCATCCGCGTCACCGGTGTCGACAAACTCGGCGGCTACACCCACCACGCCCTCTCCGACCGCCTGGAGGCCGCCTCCTGGGCGTCCGCCGCGCTGGCGACCGAGGGCAACATCTACGTCCGCGGCGCCCAGCAGCGCTCGATGATGACGTTCCTGAACACCTTCCGCAAGGTGGGCGGGGCCTTCGAGATCGACGACGAGGGCATCCGCTTCTGGCACCCCGGCGGCCAGCTGAAGTCCATCGCGCTGGAGACGGACGTCCACCCCGGCTTCCAGACCGACTGGCAGCAGCCGCTGGTGGTGGCCCTGACCCAGGCCACGGGCCTGTCCATCATCCACGAGACGGTCTACGAGTCCCGCCTCGGCTTCACCTCCGCCCTGAACCAGATGGGCGCCCACATCCAGCTCTACCGCGAGTGCCTGGGCGGCTCCGACTGCCGCTTCGGCCAGCGCAACTTCCTCCACTCGGCCGTCGTCTCCGGCCCCACCAAGCTCCAGGGCGCCGATCTGGTCATCCCCGACCTCCGCGGCGGCTTCTCGTACCTCATCGCGGCGCTGGCGGCCCAGGGCACGTCCCGCGTCCACGGCATCGGCCTCATCAACCGCGGCTACGAGAACTTCATGGAGAAGCTCATGGAGCTCGGTGCGAAGGTCGAGCTGCCGGGCAAGGCGCTCGGCTGATCCCGGCTCCGGAGCAACGCCCGCCCGGCTGGGGGTCCGGGGGTTATCCCCCGGGAAAGCACAGCATGGAGAAGCTCATGGAGCTCGGTGCGAAGGTCGAGCTGCCGGGCAAGGCGCTCGGGTAGCACCCGGTCAGTACACGCAGTGAAGCCCAAAGGGGCGGCCACCCGGATCGGGTGGCCGCCCCTTTGGTGTCACTGTGCCTCGTACGCCGTCCTGAGACGCACGGACGACCAGGTCACTTACCCTTGGCCGCTTCCTTGAGCTTGGAGCCCGCGGAGACCTTCACGCTGTAGCCAGCCGGAATCTGGATCGGCTCGCCGGTCTGCGGGTTGCGGGCGGTGCGAGCGGCACGGTGGGTGCGCTCGAAGGTCAGGAAGCCGGGGATGGTGACCTTCTCGTCCCCCTTGGAGACGATGTCGCCGACCACGTCGGCGAACGCGGCCAGCACGGCGTCGGCGTCCTTGCGGGTCACCTCGGCGCGGTCGGCCAGCGCGGCCACCAGCTCACTGCGGTTCATGTTGTTACTCCCGTGTTCATCTTGCCGTTGAGGCGTCAGATCGAAGCCGATGCTGCCAGGGTCCTCAATGAGTCCCCGGACCCGGGTCCGTCGTCAGACCCTCGCGCCCAGGGAGGCATCCTGCCTCTACCTGCGGCGGGAAAGCCAATCCGGCACCCGGCGGAGTCGTGAGAACACCCTTGGGGAGTCACACGAAAAGAGGGCCTGAGCCTGGCCGCCACGATAGGGGTCCGCCGCTGACAGTGGTCCCTCGACGCGCCGTTTTCCGGGTTGCCGTGGGGATCCTCACAGTCCGGGGGCCGGTGCCCCCGGACCTCACCGCGGGTCGAGCGCCCCGTCCTCAGACGCCGGACGAGCCGCTCGCCGTCGCGCCGGCCGCCTTCGCGGCCTCCCGGACCGCTCCGGCGACCGCGCCCGCGACCTTGTCGTTGAAGACGCTCGGGACGATGTAGTTCGGGTTCAGCTCGTCCTCGGTCACCACGTCCGCGAGGGCCTTCGCCGCCGCGAGCATCATCTCGGTGTTGACCGTACGCGACTGGGCGTCCAGCAGGCCGCGGAAGACGCCCGGGAAGACCAGCACGTTGTTGATCTGGTTCGGGAAGTCGGAACGGCCGGTGGCCACAACGGCCGCGGTCTGGCGGGCGATTGCCGGGTCGACCTCGGGGTCCGGGTTCGCGAGCGCGAACACGATGGCACCCTCGGCCATGGCGGCCACGTCGTCGCCGTCGAGGACGTTCGGGGCCGAGACGCCGATGAAGACGTCCGCGCCGCGCACGGCCTCCTTGAGGGTGCCGGTCAGGCCCTCGGGGTTGGTGTTGTCGGCGATCCAGCGCAGCGCCGAGTCCGGGGCGGCGTCCACCAGGTCCTCGCGGTCGGCGTGCACGACGCCGTGGATGTCGGCGACGACGGCGTTCTTGACGCCCGCGGCGATCAGCAGTTTCAGGATGGCCGTACCGGCCGCGCCTGCGCCGGACATGACGACGCGGATGTTCTCGATCGCCTTGCCCGTGACGCGAAGTGCGTTCGTGAGGGCGGCGAGGACGACGATCGCGGTGCCGTGCTGGTCGTCGTGGAAGACGGGGATGTCGAGGGCCTCGCGCAGCCGGGCCTCGATCTCGAAGCAGCGGGGGGCGGAGATGTCCTCCAGGTTGATGCCGGCGAAGCCCGGGGCGATCGCCTTGACGATCTCGACGATCGCGTCGGTGTCCTGGGTGTCGAGGCAGATCGGCCAGGCGTCGATACCGGCGAACCGCTTGAAGAGGGCCGCCTTGCCCTCCATGACGGGCAGCGCGGCCTTCGGGCCGATGTTGCCCAGGCCCAGCACGGCGGAACCGTCCGTCACGACCGCAACGGAGTTGCGCTTGATGGTGAGGCGGCGGGCGTCCTCGGGGTTCTCGGCGATCGCCATGCAGACGCGGGCGACACCCGGCGTGTAGACCATGGAGAGGTCGTCGCGGTTGCGGATGGGGTGCTTGGACGCCATCTCGATCTTGCCGCCGAGGTGCATGAGGAAGGTCCGGTCCGAGACCTTGCCCAGCGTGACGCCCTCGATGCCGCGGAGTTCCTCGACGATCTCGTCGGCGTGTGCGGTCGACGAGGCCGCGATGGTGACGTCGATACGGAGCTTCTCGTGACCGGAAGCGGTGACGTCGAGGCCGGTCACCGAGCCTCCGGAGGACTCCACGGCGGTGGTGAGCTGCGAGACGGCGGTTCCGCTCGCGGGCACCTCCAGCCGGACCGTCATCGAGTAGGAGACGCTGGGCGCCGTTGCCATGGCCGACTTCCTCTGCTTTCACCTGACGCTGAGTTGTGCCGTCCGATCGTCGCACCTACCGCTGAGTAGCAGGTAGCCACCCTCGATTGCGAACGTTTTGTTCGCGGAACAGGCCAGCAAAAAGAGACCCACGTCACGTGAGGACGTGGGTCTCTTATGAAGTAGGTGGCACCGACCCGCCATGCTCGCCTCGCGGCAAGTGGTCGCTCGTAGCGACGATGGTTGGGCCCGGGGGCTTGGATCGAGCCGGTGCCACGTCCAGGCTAACAAACAGATCCCGTAAGGCCATTCCCGTACCGGGAGTTCATTTCGCCGGCAAGTGGGTAACGGGGCGCGGTCCCGCCGGACGGACCGGAATCAGTCCCTGAGCAGGTCCGGTACTCCCGTCGCGTCGGGCTCGTCCCGGTCCGCCGAGACGACCGTGAGCTGCTGGGTGGCCCGGGTCAGTGCGACGTAGAGCACGCGCAGGCCGGCCGGGGACTCGTCGGCGATCTCCGCCGGGGAGACCACGACCGTCGCGTCGTACTCCAGGCCCTTCGCCTCCAGGCTGCCGAGTGCCACGACCCGGTCGCCGAGCCCGGCGAGCCAGCGGCGGGCCTCCTCGCGGCGCTGCATGGCGACGACCACACCGACCGTGCCGTCGACGCGCTCCAGCAGCCGGGCCGCCTCGGCACGGACGGTTTCGGCCAACGTGTCGTCCACGACGGTGAAGCGGGGCTCGACGCCGGTGGAGCGGACCGCCTTGGGGGACGCGGAGCCCGGCATGGCGAGGGCCAGCACCTTCGAGGCGAGTTCGGCGATCTCGGCCGGGTTGCGGTAGTTCACGGTGAGCTCGAAGCGGCGGCGCGGGCGGGTGCCGAGTGCCTCGTCGCGAGCCTCGGCGGCCTCGTCCGGGTCGGACCAGGACGACTGGGCCGGGTCGCCGACGACCGTCCAGGTGGCGTGTCGGCCGCGGCGGCCGACCATGCGCCACTGCATCGGCGTGAGGTCCTGGGCCTCGTCCACGATGACGTGCGCGTACTCCGTGCGCTCCTGCGCGAGGCGCTCGGCGCGCTCGCGCTGCGACTCCTCGCGCACCGGCATCAGCTCCTCCAGGCCGGTGAGCTGGTCGAGCGGGTCGAGTTCGCGCCTCCTCCGGGGGCGGGCCGGGGCCCCGAGGATGGCCTGGAGCTCGTCGAGCATCGCGATGTCGTGCACCGAGCGGCCCTCGCGCCTGAGGGAGCGGGCGACCTTGCGGATCTCGCCGGGATTGAGGATCCGCCGGGCCCAGCGGCCGAGGCGCCGCTCGTCGGCCATGGCGTCCAGGACGGCCGCCGGGGACAGCTCGGGCCACCAGGCGTCGAGGAAGGCGATGAAGCTGTCCTCGGAGGTGATGTCCTCGTCGAAGGAGGAGCGCAGCTCGGCGGCGAGCTCCGGGTCGGTGTGCCGGCCCGCGGCGCCGGACTGTTCCCACAGGGCGTCCAGGAGGAGCTTGCGGGCGCGGGGGCGCAGCAGGTTGACGGGGGCGGTGCCGCCGAGGGCGGCGCGGCGGATGCCCGCCAGCCGCTCGGCCTCCAGTTCCAGGCGGCGGCCGAAGGCGACCACACGCAGCCGGGCCGGTGAATCGTTCAGTTCCAGAGCTCCGCGCGCGGCCTTGCGCAGCACCTTGAGCATGCGCGACGAGCCCTTGGCGCGGGCCACGGACGGGGAGTCGTAGAGCGTGGCCTCGGCGCCGTCGACGAGGGAGCCGATGGCGCGGATGGCGACCTGGCCCTCCTCGCCGAGGGAGGGCAGCACGCCCTCGGTGTAGGCGACGAGCAGCGGGGTCGGCGACACGATCAGGATGCCGCCCGCGTACCGGCGGCGGTCCTGGTAGAGGAGGTAGGCCGCGCGGTGCAGGGCGACGGCGGTCTTGCCGGTGCCGGGGCCGCCCTCGACGTAGGTCACGGAGGCGGCGGGGGCGCGGATGACCAGGTCCTGCTCGGCCTGGATGGAGGCGACGATGTCGCGCATGGTGTGGCTGCGGGCCTGGCCGAGCGCGGCCATCAGGGCGCCGTCGCCGATGACCGGCAGCTCGCGGCCGTCGAGGAAGGCCGTCAGCTCGGGGCGCATCAGGTCGTCCTCGACGCCCAGCACCCTGCGGCCCTTGGAGCGGATGACCCGGCGGCGGACGACCCGGCCGGGGTCCACGGGCGTGGACCGGTAGAAGGGGGCGGCGGCCGGGGCCCGCCAGTCGATCACCAGCGGGGCGTAGTCCTGGTCGAGGACGCCGATGCGGCCGATGTGCAGCGTCTCGGCGATGTCGGCGGTGCTGTCCTCGCGGATCGCGCCCTCGGCGGGTTCGACGGCGGTGTACGCGCCGTCGGGGCCCTTCTTGCCGTCCTTGCCGCGCAGCAGGTCGATGCGGCCGAAGAGGAAGTCCTCGAACTCGTTGTTCAGCCGGCTGAGGTGTATGCCGGCCCGGAAGACCTGGGCGTCCCGCTCGGCGAGCGCGCCGGGCGTGCCGACCTGGCCACGCTGGGCCGCGTCGTTCATGAGGAACTCGGCCTCGTGGATCTTCTCCTCGAGACGCCGGTACACCCGGTCCAGGTGTTCCTGTTCGACGCCGATCTCTCTGTCTCTCAGGGAGTCGAGCGCGGTTTCCTGTGGAGCCTGAGCGGCCACCGGGCCCCCTTCTGACGTGCTGGGCAGCCGTCCACCGTACGCGAAGGGGACCCGGTAAGGCTACGCGTCGACCTCGACCAGCCGCTTGCCGTCGAAGGTCACTACCTCGAAGTGGTCGATCTCGTTCGGCTCGAAGGCGGCACCGCCCTGGACGTACAGCGGCTCCTTGGCCTTCTCGGACTTGGCGTCCGGGAGGCCGTAGCCCCATTCCGGGACGGACCAGGAGGACAGGGTCTCCCGCTCGCCGTTCTTGCCGACCGCGACGAGGGCGCACTTCAGCGGGCCCTTGACGTTCTTCAGCTCCAGGACCATTCCGGTGCCCCAGTCCTTCTTCTGGACTGCGACGGTCGCGGAGACCTTGGTGTTCGGGTCCGTGGCCGAGATCTTGTCGGAGATGCCGTCGAAGGCTTCCTTGGCGGGGCTCGCGGCGAGCGGGCGGTTCTCGGCGCCGCCGCCGTCACCACCGCCGTTCGTCGCGACCGCGACGAAGGGACCGCCGATGATCAGCGCGCCGGCCGCGGCCACCATGTAGAAGCTGCGGCGGCGCTTCTGGGCGCGGCGGTCGGCGACCTCGTCGACCAGCTTCTCCACCAGGCGCGGCCGGGGCTTCGCGGACAGCGACTCGCCGATCGCGGGTGTGCCCGAGCCGGGCAGGTCGGCGAGGGCGGCGAGCATCGGCTCCATGCCGGCCAGCTCGTCCAGCTGCTGGGCGCACCATTCGCAGGTCGCGAGGTGGGCTTCGAAGGCGGTGGCTTCGGCGTCGTCGAGGATGCCGAGAGCGTAGGCGCCGACGGTCTCGTGCTCGTTCGGCACCGGAGATTCCTGCATGGGTCCAGACATACCCATGCCTCCCGTACCGAACCCCTGGTTACCCCCGTAAACACTCATCACGCCGTCACCCCCCGCTCCTCCAGTGCCAGCTTCATGGAACGCAGAGCGTAGAAGACCCTGGAGCGGACGGTGCCGCTGGGTATACCCAGGGTCTCGGCCGCCTCATTGACCGTACGCCCCTTGAAATACGTCTCGACGAGCACCTCCCGGTGAGCGGGGGTCAGGTCGTCGAGTGCGTCCGAGAGAGTCATCAGCCACAGCGCCTTGTCGATCTCGTCCTCCGCGGGGATGACCTCCAGCGGCGACGGGTCGACCTCCTGCGGCCGGGCCTGCCGGCTGCGGTGGCCGTCGATGACGATGCGCCGGGCGACCGTCACCAGCCAGGGGCGTACCGATCCGGTCGCTCGATTGAGCTGTCCGGCGTTCTTCCAGGCACGGATGAGCGTCTCCTGCACGACGTCCTCGGCGCGTTGCCGGTCTCCGGCCACCAGACGCAGGACATAGGCGAGCAGGGGTCCGGCGTGTTCGCGATAGAGCGCACGCATCAGCTCCTCGTCGGGTTCCGAGGGCTGGGACATGCGATGTCGGGCCCTCGGTGCACGTTCATTGGCCACGACGGAATCCTTGCGCACGCCCACCTCCGGTGTCCGGGGGTTCCCCCAGTCGGTCGCTCCACATGCCGTACGGACGCGAGCCGTTGGGTGTTCAAAGAGACGTGACAGATTTCTTCGAAGTGACGTGACGAGGGGGACATGGGAGCACATTCCCACCCCGCGGTCTTTACATTTCCGCCACATCGACCAGATCAAGCCAGGCTTTCCCTACGGGTGCGTAGGTAAACGACGTGTAATCGAAATCACTTCGACAGTGCATCCACAGAAGTTGCATTTAGGACAGGGAAATTGAATGTAGCGACCACCCAACGGCCTTGTCGTGAGGGGCAAAAGGGACTTAAGCCCGGGTGAGTGCCGCGCGGCGGCGATGCCGGGCGACCCGTTCGCGGTTTCCGCAGACCTCGCTGGAGCACCAGCGCCTCCTGCGTCCCCGGGACGTGTCGAGGTACACGATCGGGCAGTTGTCGCCCTCGCACTGGCGCAGGGCAGCGCGCGCGACGGGGTCGGTCAGGAGGTCCACGGCGTCCCGGGCGACGGCCGCGAGCAGGGCGGGGCAGCCGGGCGGGCCGTCCAACTGCCGTACGAGCTCGCCGTCCGAGCCGCGGACGGCACGCGGGGCGGGGGGCGCGGGACGCGCGAGGTCGTTGACGCGCGCCAGCGCGAAGTCGTAGGCCGGGGCTCCGGGTCCCGGCCAGCCGCGCACCAACCGGTCGATCTGACCGCGCAGTTCGCGGAAGGCCGCAGGCCAGGTGGCGTCGGCGTGGGCCAGGGCGGTGTCCGCCGGGACGAGGCCGGAGCCGGTGATCCAGGCGCGCAGCACGTCCACGGAGTCCAGCCGTTCCTCCGGGTGCGTGGTGGAGAGCAGATCGAGGCAGATCCGCCCGGCGTCGAACCGCAGCTCGTACGGGGCCGTGGCCGTACCCAGTGCCATGTGCCTGTCACCGCCTAGGGTGCACCCCGGTCGCGAGGGGTTCGGTGGGGTGCCAGTGAGAGGGCTGGGAAACCGTTCCCTCTTACAGTGCCTGCCCACTGCGACGCCGGAAACCCCTCGCACGGGCCGGTGATGAGAGGCGGCCTCGCCCGGGCACGGGTTCCGGTCACGGCGCACACGCCACGCCTAGCGGCCCCGGTCGTGCGAGGGGGGGGCGTCAGCGTGGCGGTATTTCGCTCAACTCGCGGGCGGGGGTACGCGTCCGCGTAGGTCGCGGGCGCTGTCACGCGTCCGCGTAGGTCGCGGGCGGGGACACGCGTCCGCATAGGTCGCGGACGCGGTCACACCCCCGCGCCCGCCATGGACGCGGCCACACACCCGCACACGTCACGGACGCGGCCACACCCCCGCACACGTCACGGACGCGGCCACTCCCCCGCGCACGTAGCGGACACGGTCAGGCCTCCGCGCACGTAGCGGACACGGTCAGGCCTCCGCGCACGTAGCGGACACGGTCAGGCCTCCGCGCACGTAGCGGACACGGTCAGGCCTCCGCGCACGTCATGGACCCGGTCACGCGTCCGCGTACTTCGTGTCCGCTGCCGGGTCCAGGGCGAGGCGGTAGCCCCGTTTGACCACCGTCTGGATCAGTTTCGGCGTGCCGAGGGCCGTGCGGAGGCGGGCCATGGCCGTTTCGACCGCGTGTTCGTCGCGGCCGGAGCCGGGCAGGGCTCGGAGGAGTTCCGCGCGGGCGACCACCCAGCCGGGGCGGCGGGAGAGGGCACGCAGGAGGGACATGCCGGCGGGCGGTACCGGCTTGAGGTCACCGTCCACCAGGACCGCGTGCCCGCGGATCTCCACCCGGTGCCCGGCGATCGGCAGCGCGCGTGCCCGGCCGGGCAGTTCCTTGCAGAGGAGCTGGACGAGGGGGCCGAGCCGGAAGCGTTCGGGCTGGATCGTGTCAAGGCCGCGGGATTGCAGCGGCAGGGCGGTGACCGGGCCGACGCAGGCCGGCAGTACGTCGTGGCTCATGGCCTCCAGTACGTCGGGGAGCATCCCGCGCTCTTCCGCCCGGGAGAGCAGGGAGGCCGCGGCCGGGGCGCTGGTGAAGGTCAGCGCGTCCACGCCCCGGGAGACCGCGGCGTCCAGGAGGCGGTCCACCGGGGCGATGTCCTCCGGCGGCATCCACCGGTAGACGGGCACGCCCACGACCTCGGCCCCGCCCTCCCGCAGCGCCTCCACGAACCCGGGCAGCGGCTCACCGTGCAGCTGGATCGCGATCCGCTGCCCGTCGACGCCCTCCTCCAGCAGCCGGTCGAGCACCTCCGCCATGGACTCCGACGACGGCGACCACTCCTCCGTCAGCCCGGCGGCCCGGACCGCGCCCTTCACCTTGGGGCCGCGCGCCAGGATGCGTGCGCCGCCGAGCCGTGCCAGCAGATCGTCGCCGAGCCCCCAGCCGTCGGCGGCCTCCACCCAGCCTCGGAAACCGATCGCGGTCGTGGCGACCACGATGTCCGGCACCTGTCGGATGAGCTCTTTCGTCGCGCCCAGCAACTCGCTGTCGTCGGCGAGCTGCACGATCCGCAGGGCAGGGGCGTGCATGACGGCTGCACCGCGCCGCTGGAGCAGCGTGCCCAGCTCGTCGGCCCGGCGCGCGGCCGTCACACCCACGGTGAAACCCGCCAGGGGCCCGTGGTCCGGTCGCTGTTCTTCCTCGTACATGGCTCTCGTCCCGCACTCGAGTCGTCGTACTGATGGGTACGGCGTACCTACATGCCGATCGAGCCTGTCAACGGCTCGTGACAGGCTCGGATCGGCTTGATGACGACGGTGTTACGTCACACCCTGGCGTAGCTGAGCTGCGGCTCCGCCTCCGAGGTCGCCGTCGTGGCGGGTACCCGGGGAGCCGTACGGCGAAGGTATACGGCCCAGGTGACCGCGAAGCAGACCGCGTAGAAGGCGAGGAATGCGACGAAGGCGCCGGTGCCGGAGCCGTAGGAGAGGAAGGACTGGCGGAAGGCGAGGTTGATGCCGACGCCGCCGAGCGCGCCCACCGCGCCGATGAGTCCCATGGAGGCGCCGGAGAGGCGACGCCCGTAGGCAGCGGCCGCTTCGCCCTCCAGTCCCTTGGCGAGTGCCTTGTTCTGGAAGATGCCCGGGATCATCTTGAACGTCGAGCCGTTGCCGAGCCCGCTGAGCACGAACAGCACCACGAACGCCACCGTGAACAGCGCCAGCGACTTCTCCATCGAGGCACCGATCAGGACCGCCGTCGCGATGCCCATGCCGACGTAGTTCCACAGGCTGATCTTCGCGCCGCCGTACTTGTCGGCCATCCAGCCGCCCAGGGGCCGGATCAGCGAGCCGAGGAGCGGACCGATGAAGGTGACGTACGCCGCCTCCAGCGGGGTGCGTCCGAACTGGTTCTGGAGGACCTGCCCGAAGGCGAAGCTGTATCCGATGAACGACCCGAACGTGCCGATGTAGAGGAAGGACATGATCCACGTGTGGGCGTCCCGCGCGGCATCCTTGGCGGCACCGGTGTCGTTCTTGACGTTCTCGATGTTGTCCATGAAGAGCGCGGCCATGACGGCGGCCACGAGGATCAGCGGGATGTAGATCCCGAGCAGCACGCGCGGCCCGCCGCCGGCGCCGATGATCCCGAGCGCGGCCAGCTGGATCACCGGTACGCCGATGTTGCCGCCGCCCGCGTTCAGGCCGAGGGCCCAGCCCTTCTTCCGCAGCGGGAAGAAGGCGTTGATGTTGGTCATGGAGGAGGCGAAGTTGCCGCCGCCGATGCCGGCCAGCAGGCCGACGAGGAGGAAGGTGGAGAAGGAGGTGCCCGGCTCCATCACGGTGAACGCGGCGACGGTCGGGACGAGGAGGAGGCCGGCGGAGATGATCGTCCAGTTCCGGCCGCCGAAGATCGCTACGGCGAAGGTGTAGGGGACGCGGACGACGGCGCCGACGAGCGTGACCATCGAGGTCAGCATGAACTTGTCGGCCGGGGTCAGTCCGTACTCCGGGCCCATGAAGAGGACCAGCACGGACCACAGGGTCCAGATCGAGAAGCCGATGTGCTCTGAGAGGACGGAGAAGAAGAGGTTCCGGCGGGCGACCTTCTCTCCGGTCTCCTTCCAGAAGGTCTCGTTTTCCGGATCCCAGTGCTGGATCCAGCGTCCGCCCCTGCTCGGGGGTGCGGGTGCCGTGCCAGGGCCTGTCATGACGCCTCCACTTGCTCCGGGACTCGGTTGTTCCATGTGTGCTGGTCCCGAAGGTAGGGAGGACTCGTTTCGTGACTGTGCCAGCGGGTGACCGCGAGGGAACTTTGCTCTCACCCCGGCCTTGGGCGGGATGAGAGGTTCGGTGGTGTTGTGTCAGCGTTGCGGGGGCTGCCCGGGCGCGTTCTGCTGAGGATACGGCTGGTTGTAGGGGCCGGGGGGCTGAGCACCGTACGGGCCGGGCGCGGGCTGGCCTCCGTACGGGCCGGGCGCGGGCTGGCCTCCGTACGGGCCCGGCGCGGGCTGGGCGGGGTACGGGCCGGGAGCAGGCTGAGCGGGGTACGGGTGGCCCGGCGCCTGCTGGGCGTACGGCCCTGGCTGGGCGTACGCCCCCGGCGCCTGCTGTCCGTAACCCGCGGGGGCGCCCCCGGCCGGAGCGTGCATACCGCCGGGCTGGGCCGGCACCCCGGGCGCCTGCCCCGGCGCCCCGGCATACCCCGGCGCCCCGGCCCCCGGCCCGCCGCCGTAGGGCCCTGCCCCGAACGGATTGCCGTGCCCCGGCATCTGCGCCCCGGGCGGCAGATACCGCAGCCGCCCGTTCTCATCGGTCACCGGCATGAAGCCGGCCGCCTGCAACCGCGCGGCGAACTTGGTGTTGCGCTTGCGCGTGACCAGCAGCCCGATGCCGAGGATCGCCACGAACAGCAGCCACACCACACCCGCCGCCACGAAGTCGAAGGCCTCACCGCCGGCGCGGAAGGCGAGGACCGCGCAGCCGAGGGTGATGCCGAGGGCCACGTAGCCCATGCGCTTCTCGGCGTTCTTGCCGGTGAGGTCGAAGTTGATGCGGGCCTTGAGGAGCTCGAAGGCGTCCGGCACGAGCGGCGGGAGGGACACGCCGTCGCCGGCGCCCGGGTACTGCGCCCAGTTCTGTGCGGCCCGGGCCCGGGCCTGCGGGCTGGGGTCGGGCAGGATCAGCATGGTGAGCGCACCGTTGCGGCCGGTGCTCTGCCGGACGTCCGCGTACTCGTAGCCGAACTGCTGGGCGACGAAAGCCAGCCGGGCGAGCTTCTTCACGGACGCCATCGGGCTGGTGAGCTCGACCGGTTCTCCGCTCGCCATCAACCGCAGCATCTTCTGTGTCTGCCGCTTACTCATCCGACCGCTCCCCCGTCGACCCACTGGGCACAGTTGTTCACATGCGCAACTCGGGCAGTTTTCCACACCGGTAAAGGCCGGAGAGACGGGGGCCGTTGTCCCTTACGGACCCCACACGGGAAGGGAGAGCCCGCCCGGACCCGCGTACATGCCGACCAGACCGCGCGGTTCTCCCCTCCGGTGCCCGACCCTGCTCAGCTGCCGGGTGCCGCCCGCCTCCGGCTCCCTCGACCCCTCACCCGAGGCGCACTATTCGGCCACAACCGGGGTTTCCGCTTCGCCGCGGCGTCCTCGACCCAGCCGAACGCGAGGATCGCCGCGCCGATCAGGGGCCAGACCAGGAAGAACATCCAGATCGTGTACGTGGTGTCCAGGGCGGACACCGCGCCGTCGCTCTGGAGGAACGGCAGTTCGTAGAGGAGGTCGAGGATCGGGACCGTGGCCATGATGAGGAGGTTGTGCCAGAGGTAGATCGTGACGGCGCGGTTGTTGGAGAGGGTCACGAGCTTGTCCCACCTGGCGAGGCGGCCCGGGAGTTCGCGCCAGGACGGGGAGTACTGGAGCAGGATCACCACGAAGCCGAAGGACCAGGCCGCCTGGGCCAGGGGGATGTCGTTCAGGTCCCAGCCGTCGGGGCCCAGGTGGCCGGAGGCCCACCACAGGCCGAACGCCATCAGCAGGGCCGCGCAGGAGATCGACAGGTAGCGGGGGATCTGCTTGAGCAGGCCCTCGTGGTGGGCGAAGCCCAGGACCCAGCAGCCGCCGTACACCGCGAAGTCCGTCACGGCGTTGCCCGTCTCGCCGTGGATCTTCACCAGGCCCGTACCGACGACCGCCGTGAGGCCCAGGGGTGCCAGCAGCGTCGGCCACGGTGCCCGGCGGAACGCCCACAGCAGCAGCGGGGAGGCGATGACGAACCAGAGGTAGGCCCGCAGGTACCACAGCGGACCGGCCGCCTGCACCGCCCAGGTGTCCTCCAGCAGGCCGGACTTGGCGCCGAGATGCCAGGGGAAGGGCGGGGCGCCGACGGGGAAGACGTAGTTGAACAGGTCGATCAGGCCCCAGGTGCCGCCGTGGTCCGGGTCCTTCAGCGGGTTCCAGCCGGCCGCGAACATCATCGCCAGCACCACCACGCTGAACGCCCACAGCGGGGGCAGGAGCCGGCGGATCCGGCCCCGGACCACCCCGAGCGCGGGGCGGTTCAGCGAGCGCGCCATCAGGGAGCCCGCCAGCGCGAACATCACGCCCATCGACGGGAACAGCACCGTCAGCCACGCCCAGCCGAACAGGTGGTACACGACGACACGGACCAGGGCGATCGAGCGCAGCAGGTCCAGGTAGCGGTCGCGGCCGCCGCCCTGGCGCGGCGCCGCGTCGGGGGCGGTTCCGCCCGTGGCCGCGGGGTCCTTCGTGCGCTGCTGCGGGATGCCGTACGACGGCTGCCCCGGTATGCCGGACGCCGCCGACGACGTGGGGATCGGGTTTCCGTGGGTCATGCCACCGGCCTCCGCTCGGCACTGCTCTGGGACCGCTGGCTCGGCACGGGGCCGCCGCCGGGCGCGCCGACCACACCGGTGCGCCGCAGCTTCTGCCAGCGCAGCCGGCCGCCGGTGAGGGCGGTGATCCAGGACTGGAGCAGGACGACGTACATGAGCTGTCGGTAAAGGATCTGCTGCAAGGGCAGGGAGACGAGGTGGATCATGCGCTCCCGGTCGAGCCGGAAGGCGTAGGCCGCGCAGACCGCCTGGATCGCCAGGACGCCGAGCCACGCGATGATCGTCTTCTGGGTCGGACCGAACACGAGGCCGTAGACGAGGAACACGTCGATCAGCGGGGCCAGCAGCGGTGCCACGACCATGAAGAGGGACACCAGGGGCAGGCCCACGCGGCCGAAGCGGCCCGAGGCGCCCTTGTCCACCAGGGCCCGGCGGTGTTTCCAGATGGCCTGCATGGTGCCGTACGACCAGCGGTAGCGCTGGGACCACAGCTGCTGGACCGTCTCGGGCGCCTCGGTCCAGGCACGGGCGTTCTCCGCGTAGACCACGCGCCAGCCGTCGCGGTGCAGGGCCATGGTGATGTCGGTGTCCTCGGCGAGCGTGTCGTCGCTCATGCCGCCGACCCGTTGCAGGGCGCTGCGGCGGAAGGCTCCGACCGCGCCCGGGATCGTCGGCATGCAGCGCAGGACGTCGTACATCCGGCGGTCGAGGTTGAAGCCCATCACGTATTCGATGTGCTGCCAGGCACCGATGAGGGTGTCCTTGTTGCCGACCTTGGCGTTGCCCGCAACCGCGCCCACACGCGGGTCGCCGAAGGGCTGCACCAGTTCGCGCACGGTGGACGGTTCGAAGACCGTGTCGCCGTCCATCATCACGATCAGGTCGTAGCGGGCGTTGGCCACACCGCGGTTGAGCGCGGCCGGCTTGCCCGCGTTGAGCTGGCGGACCACCCGGACGTTGGGCAGCCCCATGGCCTCGACGATCCGTGCCGTGCCGTCGGAGGAGCCGTCGTCGATGACGAGGACCTCGATGGGGTGGTCACTGGCGGCGAGGGAACGGACCGTGCTCTCGATGCACTTGGCCTCGTTGTACGCCGGGACCAGGACCGACACCGGTTCGGTGATCGGCGGCCCCCAGCTGAAGCCGCGGCGGCGCACCCGGCGTGCGTGCAGCCCGGAGAGCACCAGCATCAGGACGAAGCGGCCGATGACGAGGGTGCCGACGATCGCGAGGCCGACGACCAGCCCGTCGGTGAGGTGCTCCGAGGCCTGGACCAGGAAGATCCACGCCGCGCCCTTCCACCGGTCGAGGCCGGTGACCTGGGAGTGCGCGCTCGGGGCGTCGAGGGCCTCGGTGAGGTTGCGGAACTCGTAGCCCTGCTCACGCAGGTCGGGCAGCATGCGGTCCAGTGCCTCGACGGTCTGGTGACGGTCGCCGCCGGAGTCGTGCATCAGGACGATCGCGCCCTTGCCGCCCTTGGGTGTGGCACGGCGGACGATCTCGGCGACGCCGGGCTTGCGCCAGTCCTCGCTGTCGGTGTTGTTGACGACGGTGATGTAGCCGCGGCGGCCGATGTACTCGGTCACCGGCCAGGACCTGTTGTCCATGGCGCCGGCGAAGGAGGAGTAAGGCGGCCGGAAGAGGGAGGTGCGGATGCCCGCCGCACCTGAGAGGGCGAGCTGGTTCTGGGACAGCTCCCAGTCGATGCGCTTCTTGGACTGGTAGGACAGGTCGGGGTGGTTGAAGGTGTGCAGACCGACCTCGTGGCCTTCCTCGACCATGCGCCGGACCAGGTCCGGGTAGCGCGAGGCCATGGTGCCGGTGACGAAGAAGACGGCGTGCGCGTCGTGCTTCCTCAGGACGTCCAGCACCTTCGGCGTCCAGACCGGGTCCGGGCCGTCGTCGAAGGTGAGGACCAGACGGCGGTCGGGTACGCGCAGGCTCTCGGTGCGGCCGCTGCGGGTGTCGATGACCGGGCCGCCGTTCATGATCTTCTCCGGCACCAGGTCGGTGGCGGCGGGCGGCCGGACCCGGTGGTCGGCGAGGATCTCGCTGTGCACGTAGCCGCGCAGCATGAGCATCGCCATCAGCGCGACGAGGACGAGCAGCGGCAGCAGCAGGCGCAGGGGCAGGCGGCGCCTGGAACCGCCACGGGCTCGGGGGGCGGGCCCGGAACGGCGGGTATGGGATGCCATGGGTGGTGGTACTCCGGGGTGGTGCGGGGATGAAGTGCTGCGGGGACGGGGTGGTGCGGGGACGGTGCCGGCATGCACCGCGGCGTCATCGGCTCCCGCCGCTCCAGCGGGACCGGGAGCTCGGGGCCTGAGATCCGGGGCGCCGGAGCGCCCTCCCCCCGGACCTCTCCTGGAGGGCGGACGCGGCGGACGCCGCCCTCGCGACCGGGTCTAGACGGCGGGCGGCTCGGCGACGGGCGGCTCGGCGGCGGGCGGCTGGGCGACGGGCGGCGTCTCGGGCGGGCCTTCGGCGACCGTTTCGGTGCCGTCGCCGTCGTCGGCGCCCGTGGGCTCGGTCGGGGTCGGCGTGGGCTCGACCGGCGGTGTCGGGTCGGTCGCCGGCGTCGTCGGCGGGTTCGCCGGCTCGGTCGGGGTCGGGTCGGTTACGACCTTCCCCGGGGCCGGTGCGGTCGGGGTCGCCGTCGGCGAGGGCCCGGCGGTCGCGCCGGAACGGCCCGGGCTCGCGGAGGCCGTGGGTTCGAGGGCGCTGGGGCCGGGCGCAGGTGCCGTGGCCTCGCCGGTCGTCGGCGCGCTGCCCGGGGCGGTGGCGCCCTTGTCGCCGGCCGGTGCCGACTCCGTGGGCAGCGACGGGGTGTCGACCTGCCCGGCCGGCTGGCCCTCCTGCTGGCCCGGCACGGGCAGCCAGGGCGCGTTGGAGTTGCCCGACAGCACCGTGGCGACGATGACGACGGCGTAGACCCCGCAGGCCAGGGCGATGGCTATGCCGATCCGGCGGAGGCGACGGCTGCGGCGACCGGACTCGTCCACGAAGACGGGCCGGTCGGCGGTGCTCGCGCCGGTGTCTTCCTCGACCTGCCGCACGAACCCGTCCCCGAGTTGCACGGCGTCGAGCTGGATGGTGACCTCGTGCGGGTCGTGAGTGTGCCCGGCGAGGGTCCCGGCCCGGACCTGCCCGACCGCGTCGGCGTCCTCCTGCCAGGGGTCGCGGACGGCCGGCCGGGTGCCGGGAGCCGTCGCGAACGAGTCGGCCTCGCCCTCGCTCTGCCGGGGAATGCCGCGCAGTATCTCCGTCAGCTCCGTCCCGGCGGGCGGGCGGCTGCCCGCAACCTGGAGGTCACCGTTGGCGAAGACCTGCGTGGCTCTCCGGTCCCGGGCTCTGCCGTCGGCGGGGAGTTCACCGGTCGCCGGCGCGACCTCGGGCCATTCGGGTTGGGCGTCTTCTCGCCACGGTTTCACACGCACGCACTTCCCCCCACGGGATGGTTCAGGTGCGCGTACGACCTGAGCACCCGTCGTCCGGACCAGGTCCCCAACCCGTCCAGAGCGCCCCCCATTACCACACCGTGCTCAGACGTCGAATGTAGCGCACGCGGAGGATATGTGCGGACCACGTGCCGAATCGTGTCAGTGGCGAGACATCATGAGGACATGATCGGTGGCCGGAACCCACCCCCCGGCGGGCCGCCGAAGCCACCCATCCTCCGCTGCCAGCAGCGCCGCCGCCCGTCGCAGCGCGTCGAGCGCGGGGTGCGTCAGGCCCTTGCGCCACACCAGCGAGACGGGGGAAAGCGGCACGGGATCGACCAGAGGACGTGACACCGTCGCCGTCGGAGCCGGGAACCCCACGACGGCCAGGACCGGGGTGCGCGTACGGGCCATGACCCGCTGGAACTCCTCGTCCCCGACGGCCAGTGGTGCCGGTGGCGCGATCTCGATGTCCCGCCCCTCGAACAGCAGCCGCGCGAGGCCCGTCCACTCCGGCGTACGGGGATTGCCGGCGCCCGCGTAGACGGTCTCGCCGGCCAGCTCGGCGAGCGGCACCTCCGCCAGCGCGGCAAGCCGGTGGTCCTCGGGCAGTACGACAGCCATCGGCTCGTACCGCACGGGCTGGTGGTCGAGCCCGGACCGCAGCGCCGGGTCCAGCCCGGCGAACCGTCCGAACGACGCGTCCAGCCGGCCCGCGAGCAACTCCCCGGCGGCCCCGGTCAGGCCGCTCTCGTAACGGGCCATCAGCTCGTGCCCGGGGGCGAGTTCACGCGCCCGGTGCAGCACGCGGCGCGGTGTGACCAGGCCCGGGGAGTTGAGGTCCACCAGCAGGGGCCGGGCCTGGTCGAAGGCGGCGAGCAGTTCCTCCTGCGCCTGGAGCACGCGGCGGGCGTACGGCAGCAGCCGCTCCCCGTCCGGTGTGAGCATCACCTGCCGGGTGGTCCGCACGAACAACTCGGCACCCAGCTCCCGCTCCAGCCGCCGCACGTCCCGGCTGAGTGCCTGCTGGGCCGTGTGGAGGCGCACCGCGGCACGGGTGAAGTGCAGCTCCTCGGCGACGGTGACGAAGGCACGCAGGAGTCGGGGGTCGAGGTGGGCGGGCATGCCGTGAACCTACAGCGGCGGGCTGCCCGCGCGGCCCCCCGGCGACCTATCAGCCCCGGCGACCTCCTCCGCCCCCGCCAACTTGCCCAGGCCCCTCGCCCTCACCCGCACACCCGCCCGAAACCGCACCGGTGCCGCCACCGGCACCCGCACCCGTCACTTCGCCCGCCGGAACATCCCCACCGGACAGCTCCCTCGACGGAACCTGCCCCAGGCGATGCCGGGGCACAGTACGCACGGGCGGACGGGTCAGCGTGATCTGGCGGACGACCTGCTGGAAGCACGTGAGCGCCGCCAGCCCGGGCAGGGCAGCCGCCGCTGTACCGAGGACGGTCCTCGGCGCCTGGGCGACACACAGCAGCACGGCGACGCACGAGAAGACCAGCACCACACACCAGGAGTGCACGGCGCGGCGCTGGTGCAGCGCGGCCCGCAGGACGGACAGGGAGGCCACCAGCCAGGGCCCGTACACCAGCAGGGGCCACCAGACGCCGAGGCTGCGCTCCGCGGGGGACAGCGCGGCCAGACGCAGCGGGTCGTAGGCGACCATGCCGCTCAGGACACTCACCGCGGAGGCGATGACGGCCGCCAGGGCGGCGATGAGGAAACTGGTGGTGCGGAGCAGGCGGGGGGTTCTGCGGGCCCGCACCTTGCGGTGGCGCCGGGGGACCTCCCGCACGGGCGGCAGTTCCTCGGTGATGTCCTGGAGCCGCTGCATGCGCTCGCCCGGGGCCGGATCCGCGGGGGCGAACGGTGCCGCGTCACGCGGGGCGGCGATCCTCGACTCCTGCTCCCCGAGTGCCTCCTCGAGGATGAACGCCAGTTCCTCGGCCGGGTCCCAGGTCGGGTCCGGTGGCGTCAGGGGAGTAACGAAATCCCGGGTCGGAGCCCGGTGCCGGCCGGTGCCCTCGATTTTGTTGTCATACATGGCGCGGCCCGACTATTCCGCGAGCGCGAATGCGGGCCATTCCGTCGCACTGATCCACCGTCGCGCTAGATCCTTTTCCAGCACGCTCATGGTGTCGATGAAATCGCGCAGAACCGGCTCGGTCACGTGGAGCGCGACCGGGCAACCGGCCTTGGTGAGCGTGCCGTTGATGGTGGCCGACGAGTGCGCTGGAGCGGGAATGTAAGTGTAGGGGCCGAGCGTTACCGCCCAACCGTCTTTCCTGGTCGCCTCGGTCATGTACCGACTAACCGTCGGCCCACTTCGGCGGATGCGCGGCAAACGAGTGAAGGATTTCCCGGTTGAGCATCTTTTCGATGCGCCATTAAGGACCCTCTATATCGTTGTATGAAGAACAAGCAGCGATCATTTCCCGCCACGTCCCCGTCACGCCCCGCCACGTCCTACAACCCAGGTGCGTGATTGAGCACGGAACAGGTGTTGGACCGCCCGGCCACCTCCGGGCGACGGTGGGCGCATGCCGCAACTCACCCCGTACCACCGTCTGTTCGGGCTGCCCGGTGCCCGTGCGTTCACCGCCGGGAACCTGATCGCCCGGCTGCCGATGGGCATGTTCAGCGTCAGCGCGATCGTCATGATCGCCGGGACGCGGGGCTCGTACGCCCTCGCCGGTGCCGTCACGGCGACCGGGCTCGCGGCGACCGCGGTGGTGGCACCGTGGACCGCGCGGCTCGTCGACCGGCACGGGCAGGCCCGGGTGGCCCTGCCCGCCACGGTCATCGCCGTCCTCGGCTCGCTCACGCTGCTGCTGTGCGTGCGCCACGGCGCCCCCGACTGGACCCTGTTCGCCTCCTACGCCGCCACCGCCACGACCCCCAACACCGGCGGCATGTCCCGGGCCCGCTGGGCGTATCTGCTGGCCGGTGACACCAAGGCGCTGCACACCGCCAACTCCTTCGAGCAGGCCGCGGACGAACTGTGCTTCATGCTGGGCCCGGTCCTGGCGGCCTTCCTGTGCGGGGCGTTCTTCCCCGAGGCGGGCACGCTCGTCGGCGCGGTGCTGCTGCTGGCGGGAATGCTCCTGTTCACGACCCGGCGCGCGACGGAGCCGCCGGTCCGCGCGCACCTACCCGCGAAGGCGCCGCTGCGCGCCCCCGGCATGCCCCCGCTGCTCGCGGTCTGCCTGGCGATGGGCGCGGTGTTCGGCTCGACGGAGGTCGTCACGCTCGCGTCCGCGGACGAGCGGGGTCACCGGTCGGCGGCCGGTGCCGTGCTCGCGCTCCAGGCGGCGGGCTCGTGTGCGGCGGGCCTGCTGTACGGCGCTTCGAAGCCCACCGGGCCGGCCGCGTCCCGTCTGCCGTGGTGCGTGGCCGCGATGACCGCGCTGCTGACCCTGCCCCTGCTCGCGGCCGTCCTCACCGGTTCGCTCCCGCTCCTGGCGGGCACGCTGCTGATCGCCGGGATGGCGACGGCCCCGACGATGGTCACCACCATGACGCTGGTCCAGCAGCGCACCCCTGAGGGCCGGCTGAACGAGGGCATGACCCTGGCGGTGACCGGCCTGCTCGGTGGCATCGCCTGCGGCAGCGCGCTCGGCGGCTGGACGGTGGAGCACCTGTCGGCGACGGAGGGGTACGGCATCCCGGTGGCGGCGGCAGCCGTGGCCCTGGCATTGTCCCTGCGCGGGACGTCGAATCGCTTCACCGATCGACGCACGCCCCATTGACGCTCCCCCGTACCCCACCTACGTTCTTTCGTCGAAGCGCTTCGACGTCACGTGCCGATCCCCGCGGGCACGGGAAGAAGGACCCCCCACATGAAGTTCACCGACGGCTACTGGCTGCTCCGGGAGGGCGTCACCGCGGCGTACCCGGCCGAGGTGCTCGACGTCACCGAGTCGGACGGCGCCCTGGAGATCCACGCGCCGACCCGGCCCGTCCGCTCCCGCGGGGACCTGCTGAAGGGCCCCGTCCTGACGCTCCGCGCGCACACGCCCATGCCCGACGTCATCGGCCTGACGCTGACGCACTTCACGGGAGGGGAGCCGCGGGGCCCCGAGTTCGAGCTCACCGGGTCGGGCACCACCCCGCGGATCTCCTGCGACGACGAGCACGCGACCCTGACCTCGGGCGAGCTGTCGGTCCGGGTGGCCCGCGGCGCCCCATGGCACGTGGAGTTCCTCGCGCACGGCCGCACTCTCACCAGCAGCGGCGACAAGAGCATGGGCATCATGCGGGACGCGACCGGCGCCCACCACCTGCGCGAGCAGCTGGTCCTCCAGGTCGGCACGTCCGTCTACGGCCTGGGCGAGCGCTTCGGCCCGCTGGTCAAGAACGGCCAGGTCGTCGACATCTGGCAGGCCGACGGCGGCACATGCAGCGAACAGGCCTACAAGAACGTCCCCTTCTACCTCACGGACGCGGGCTACGGCGTCTTCGTCGACCACCCGGGCAAGGTGTCCTTCGAGGTCGCCTCGGAGGTCGTGTCCCGGGTGCAGTTCAGCGCGGAGACGCAGGAACTGACGTACTACGTCGTCTACGGCCCGACCCCCAAGGAGATCCTGCGCAAGTACACGGCCCTGACCGGCCGCCCGGCCCTGCCGCCCGCCTGGTCGTTCGGCCTGTGGCTGTCGACGTCCTTCACGACGTCGTACGACGAGAAGACGGTGACGTCCTTCATCGAGGGCATGCGGGAACGCGAACTCCCCCTGTCCGTCTTCCACTTCGACTGCTTCTGGATGCGCGAGTTCCACTGGTGCGACTTCCGGTGGGATGCCCGGGTCTTCCCCGACCCCGAGGGCATGCTGGCCCGGCTGAAGGCCCGTGGCCTGCGCGTCTCCGTCTGGATCAATCCGTACATCGCCCAGCGCTCCCCGCTGTTCGCCGAGGGCAAGGCGCTCGGGCATCTGCTGAAGCGCCCGGACGGCGGCGTCTGGCAGTGGGACCTGTGGCAGCCCGGCATGGCCCTGGTCGACTTCACCAGCCCGGCCGCCCGCGACTGGTACGCCGCCAAGCTGGAGGCGCTGCTCACGCAAGGCGTCGACTGCTTCAAGACCGACTTCGGCGAACGGGTGCCGGTCGATGTGGCCTGGTCCGACGGCTCCGACCCGGAGCGGATGCACAACTACTACACGTACCTCTACAACCGCACGGTCTTCGAGGTGCTGCGCAAGCACCGGGGCGAGGCGGAGGCCGTTCTCTTCGCCCGCTCGGCGACGGCGGGCAGCCAGCAGTTCCCCGTGCACTGGGGCGGCGACTGCGAGGCGACGTACGAGTCGATGGCCGAGTCGCTGCGCGGCGGCCTGTCCCTCGGGCTGTCCGGCTTCGGCTTCTGGAGCCATGACATCGGCGGCTTCGAGGGCACTCCGACACCGGCCCTGTTCAAGCGCTGGCTGGCCTTCGGGCTGCTCTCCTCGCACAGCCGCCTGCACGGCAGCGGCTCCTACCGCGTCCCCTGGCTGTTCGACGAGGAGTCGGTGGAGGTCGCGCGCCACTTCATCCGGCTGAAGCTGCGCCTCATGCCCTACCTGTACGAGACGGCCCGGACCGCCCACACCGAGGGCGTGCCGATGATGCGGGCGATGGTGCTGGAGTTCCCGGACGACCCGGGCTGCGCGCACCTGGAACGGCAGTACATGCTCGGTCCGGATCTCCTCGTGGCACCGGTCTTCAGCGACGAGGGCGACGTCACGTACTACGTCCCCGAGGGCACCTGGACGCACTTCCTCACCGGCGAGCAGGTGACCGGGCCGCGCTGGGTGCGCGAGCGGCACGCTTTCCTGAGCGTGCCGCTGCTGGTCAGGCCCGGTGCGGTGATCCCGGTGGGCGCGGTGGACGACCGCCCGGACTACGACCACGCCGACGGGGTGACACTGCGGGCGTACGGCCTCCGGCCCGGCGACGAGACGACGGTACGGGTCGGGGACGTGACCTTCACGGTCGTACGCGAGGAAGACACCCTGCGGGCGACATGCAGCGACCCGGCGGCCCCCTGGGCGCTCGCCGCCGCAGGCCACGAGGTCCGGGCAGCGGCCGGGACCCGCTCCCTGACACTGGGGCTGGAGCCGGCCTGATGGTCAGGATCACGGACGTGGCACGGCGGGCCGGGGTCTCCCCCAGCACCGTGTCGTACGCGCTGAGCGGCAAGCGCCCGATCTCCGCCGAGACCCGGCGGAGGGTCGAGGCGGCGGCCCGGGAGCTGGGCTACCGCCCGCAGTCGGGCGCGCGGGCGCACGGCGGGTCCAAAGTCCTGGCCGTGGCGGCTCCGCTGCGCACCGGCGTCCACGTACCGGCGATGATGCGTGTGACGCAGTCGGTGGTGACGGCGGCACGGGGGTACGACCACGACGTCCTGCTCCTCACCCACGAGGAGGGCCTGACCCGCGTCGGGGAATCGGCGCCGGCGGACGCGTTGGTGGTCATGGACGTCGGCCTCCACGACCCACGTCTCCCCCTGCTCCGCTCCCTGGACCGCCCGTCCGTCCTGCTCGGCCTGCCCGCCGATCCGCACGGACTGACCTGCGTGGACCTGGACTACAGGGCGGCGGGCGAGGCGTGCGTGCACCACCTGGCCCGGCTCGGCCACCGCACGGTGGCCCTGGTCGGCCCGCCGCCGGAGGTCTTCCTCGGCAGGACCGCCTCGGCCCACCGCCTGGTCGAGGGCTTCACGGCCGCGGCCGACCACCACGGGCTGGCTTCGTCGGTGCACCCCGCCGCGCCGGCCCCGGCCGAGGCCCACGGCATCGCGGACCGGCTGCTGCGCGAACACCCCGCCCTGACGGCCGTGGTCGTGCACAACGCCCCCCTGCTGGAACCCCTGATCACGGCCTTTCAGCGGCTCGGCCTCCGCGTCCCCGAGGACCTGTCGATCACGGCCGTCTGCCCCGACGACCCCGCGACCATCACGTCGGTTCCCCTGCCGGCCGCGGAGCTCGGCACCCGAGCGGTGGAACTCCTGATGGAAAAGCTGCACGGCACTCCCGTACCGGAGATGACGCTGCTGCCGCCGCGGCTGACGGAGCGGGCGAGCACCGGCCCCGCATGACAAAGGCCCCGCCGCTCGTAAGCGACGGGGCCTGTGCCCACATGGGATGAGTGGAGATGGCGGGAATCGAACCCGCGTCCAACGGTGCGGAACCAGGGCTTCTCCGTGTGCAGTCGGCTGTGCTTTTCTCGGCCCCGGAGATCACGCCGACAAGTCTCCGACGGGCCCAGTCACTGTTTGGTTTCCCTCTTCACCCCGTGACCGGGATCAAGGTTTAGTTCCCTAAATGATGCCAGGAACCGGGTCGGGAACACTCCCGGGCTGACACTCCCTTAAGTAGGGGAGCCGCTGCTCGCTACCTGAAGATCAGGCAGCGAGGGCGAGCTCGCCCTGGGAGATGGATCGCTTGGAATTGGCGATTATTTTTTTCGGCCTGTGGTTTACGAGATCATGGCCGCTTCCTCGACACGCTTCCCCTACTTCGACAGCCGCTGTCGAAACCGATCATCCCCATGTTGTTTTTTCAATCGTCGCCCCCGCTGTGAGGGGCTCACACCGCCTGGGCGGTGCAGATGCCATCGTACGGGATCAACCTCCGCCGATGCCACCGTATTCCCGGCGGTCATCCCGCCGTCGTACCGGGTTCAACGCCTCCCCGCTCCGGAGCATTCCCGACCCCGACGTGTGATGCGAGTCACGCCCGCTGCTTGCGCCGTACCGCGGAGATCACCCGCTCGGCCTCGCGCCGGTCCTGCTTCTCGCGGAGCGTCTGGCGCTTGTCGTACTCCTTCTTGCCCTTCGCCAGCGCGATCTCGACCTTGGCGCGGCCGTCCTTGAAGTAGAGGGCGAGCGGCACGATGGTGTGACCCGTCTCCTGCGACTTCGACTCCAGCTTGTCGATCTCCTCGCGGTGCAGCAGCAGCTTCCGCTTACGGCGGGCGCTGTGGTTGGTCCAGGTGCCCTGGGTGTACTCCGGCACGTGCACGTTGTAGAGCCACGCCTCGTGCCCGTCCATCTGCACGAAGCCGTCGACCAGCGACGCCCGTCCCTGGCGCAGCGACTTCACCTCGGTGCCGGTGAGGACCAGACCGGCCTCGTAGGTGTCGATGATGAGGTAGTCGTGCCGCGCCTTCTTGTTCTGCGCGATCATCTTGCGCCCTTTTTCCTTAGCCATAGTGCCGCCCATTTTCGCACTACGGAGGGGGCCCGCGGGAAGTCGATTACGAGGGACCGGTCAGACCGCGCAGTACGGCCTCGGCCCGCTGGAGGGCTCCTTCGTCGGCCTCCAGGTCGGGCGTGATGCCCCGGCCGTCGACCGCACGGCCGGAAGGGGTGCGGTAGTGCCCGACGGTCAGCTCCGCGACGGAGCCGTCGGGCAGCCGGCTCGGCATCTGGACCGAGCCCTTGCCGAAGGTCCGGGAGCCCACCACGAGCGCCCGCCCGCGGTCCTGGACGGCGCCGGTGAGGAGTTCGGCCGCACTCATCGTCCCGCCGTCGACGAGCGCGACCAGAGGTCTGGTCGTGTCGCCGCCGGGCTCGGCGTGCAGGGCACGCTGCTCGCCGTCGACGCCGTACGTGGCGACCAGGCCGCCGTCGAGGAAGGCGGAGGCGGCGGTCACGGCCTCGGCGACCAGACCGCCGGAGTTGCCGCGCAGGTCGAGGACGATCCCGCCGCCGGGCGGGGCCTGCCGGACGGCCTCGCGGACCTGGCCGCCGGAGCCCTTGGTGAAGGTGTCGACCCGGATGACGGTGACCGGGCCGGCGACTTCCCGAACGGTGACCGAGTCCGTGGACAGCTGGGCGCGGCGCAGGGTCTCGGTCCACGCGCGCGTGCCGCGCTCCAGGCCGAGGCGGACGGTGGTGCCGGCGGGGGCGTCGGTGGCGTCCCCGCGCAGTAAGGAGGTGACCTCCGTGACGGGCCGCCCGTCGGTCTTCTCGCCGTCGACGCTGCGCAGCACGTCTCCGGGGCGGATCCCGGCGGTGGCCGCGGGCGAGCCGGCGCGCACCTTCGTCACCTCGATACGGCCGTCGCGCTCACTGCGCGCCCACAGGCCGACGCCGGTGTACTGGCCGTCGAGGGTTTCCTCGAGCTCCTCGTAGTCTCCCCGGGAGTAGACGGCGCCCCAGCGGTCACCGCTGCGGCTGACGGCGCGCTTCGCGGCCTCCATCGGGGACTTGCCGTCGGCCATGGCCTGCTCGGCCGCCCTGGCGACGTCCGCGTGGTGCCCGGCCGGGGTGGCCGAACGGGCCTCGTCCTGCGCGGACTTCCGCTCGGCCTGCGGGAGGGATCCCGTGGCCGCGCCGGCGACGAGCACGCTCGCGAACATCAATGTCAGGGCGGCCCCGCGGCGGTTACGACGGGGCTGACAGAACGGGTCACGACCTGACATGCCGGTGAGTCTAGGACAAGGGAAAGGGCCGTACGGCTTGTTGACCGCACGGCCCCTCTTGGTATGCGTCACACCTTCAAGTACTTGCGCAGCGCGAAGAACGCGGCCAACGCGGGCATCAGCAGGCTCGTGGCGAGGATGAGCGGCAGCTTCGTCAGGACGGCGTCCCAGCCGATGAAGTTGATCAGCGTCAGCTGGTCGGCCAGGGCCAGCCCGTGGTCGATGAGGAAGTACCGGGCGATCAGCAGGAAGGCGCACGCGAGGGTGCCGCCGATGAGCCCGGCGACCGCGGCCTCCATGATGAACGGCGCCTGGATGTAGAAGCCCGAGGCGCCGACCAGGCGCATGATGCCGGTCTCGCGCCGGCGGCTGAACGCCGAGACGCGCACCGTGTTGACGATCAGCATCAGCGCCACGACCAGCATCAGCGCCATCACCGCGCGCGCGGCCCAGTTCATGCCGTTCAGCAGCTTGAAGAGGTTGTCCAGGATGCCCTTCTGGTCCTGCACGGACTGCACGCCGTCCCGGCCGTTGAAGGCGGTGGCGATGACCTGGTACTTCTGCGGGTCCTTCAGCTTGATGCGGTACGACTCCTGCATCTGGTCCGGCGTGAGGGAGCTGGCCAGCGGGGAGTCGCCGAACTGCTCCTTGTAGTGCTTGTACGCCTGGTCCTGCGACTCGTAGGTGACCGTCTGGACGACGCCCATCTTGTCGAGGTCGGTCTTGATCTGCTTCTTCTGGTCGTCCGTCACCGCGCCCTTGGCGCAGTTGGGGTCGGACTCGGCGTCGCTCTTGTTGCAGAGGAAGATCGAGACGTTGACCTTGTCGTACCAGAAGCCCTTCATGGTGCTGACCTGGTCGCTCATCAGGAGCGACCCGCCGAACAGGGCGAGCGACAGGGCGACGGAGACGACGACGGCGAAGGTCATCGTCAGATTGCGGCGGAGACCGACGCCGATCTCCGACAGGACGAACTGGGCGCGCATGGCGAGGGGTTATGCCTTTCCGTGACTCTCGGGTGCGGTCTCAGTGCTGGTAGCCGTAGACACCGCGGGCCTGGTCGCGGACGAGGCGGCCCTTCTCGAGCTCGATGACGCGCTTGCGCATCTGGTCCACGATGTTCTGGTCGTGCGTGGCCATCACCACGGTCGTGCCCGTCCGGTTGATGCGGTCGAGCAGCTTCATGATGCCGACGGAGGTCTGCGGGTCGAGGTTGCCGGTGGGCTCGTCGGCGATGAGCAGCTTGGGCCGGTTGACGAAGGCCCGCGCGATGGCGACGCGCTGCTGCTCACCACCGGACAGCTCACCCGGCATCCGGTCCTCCTTGCCGCCGAGCCCGACGAGGTCGAGCACCTGCGGCACGGACTTGCGGATCTCGCCGCGCGACTTGCCGATGACCTCCTGCGCGAAGGCGACGTTCTCGCCGACCGTCTTGTTCGGCAGCAGGCGGAAGTCCTGGAAGACCGTCCCCAGCTGGCGCCGCATCTGCGGCACCTTCCAGTTGGAGAGGCGCGCGAGGTCCTTGCCCAGAACGTGCACCTGACCGTGGCTGCACCGCTCCTCGCGGAGGATCAGCCGCAGGAAGGTGGACTTTCCGGAGCCGGAGGACCCCACGAGGAAGACGAACTCGCCCTTCTCGACCTCCAGGGAGACATCCCTGAGGGCGGGGCGGGTCTGCTTGGGGTAGACCTTGGAGACGTTGTCGAATCGGATCACGGATGCACCACGGGTAGCCGGGGGTAGATGAGCGTGACCATACGCGAACCGGGCAGCAGACCGCAGTCACCGGCTGTGGTTGCGTAGTGGATGTGGCGTTTTGTGCCGACCCAAGGGGCGCGGGGATGTGACATACGCGGCTCCGCCGCGTGGGCGCGACCAGCCCCCACCGGCCCGCAGCCGCGCAACAATGCACACCCACCCCTCTGGGAGCGACCCGCGCGACCTCCGGAGGAACCTGGCACAGTGGAGAGGGAACGTTCGCACCACTGCGAGCGTTACACACAAGGAACCGGCGCAAGGAGGGCGAGCGCATGACGTACGACCGGCTGGTGTGCGCGAACTGCGCGGCGCCCGTGAGCGAGGGCCGGTGCCACGTGTGCCGTGCGAACCGCGAGCGGCTGCAGCAGGAGAACTTCCTCGCGAGTCTGAACCCGATGGCGCTGATCGCACTGCTGGCAGTGCTGATCGCCGCGGTGGCGCTGCTGGCGCACCAGACCGCCTGATACGCCCGCGGCGTACACCGCGGTCCGAAAGACACGGCCGAGGGCCCGGAGCGTTTCGCTCCGGGCCCTCGGCGTTGCGCTGTGCCTACTGTCCGTAAGGACGGGGCTACCGTTAGGCGGCAGTCCCGCCACGGCCGTCCATGAGGCGCGGCAGGACGCGGAAGCCGACACCGCCGGCGATCATCGTGGCGGCGCCGATCACCAGGAAGGTGGTCTGCGCGGCACCCGTCTCGGCGAGCTCCTGGCCGTTGCCCTGGGCCTGCGGCGCCGCCGGGGTGGCGTCCGAGCCGGTGTCGGTGAGGGACGAGGAGCCCTCGTCCTGCGGGGAGGTGCCACCGTCGGGGTCGGCGGCGTTGCCGCCGCTGACACTGCCGCCGTTGCCGTTGCCGTTGCCGCCGCCGTTGCCGCCGCCGTTCCCGTTGCCCGGGTTGCTCGGCTGGCTCGTCGGGTCCTCGGTCGGCTCGGTCGGCTCGTCCGTGGGCTCGGTCGGCTCGTCGGTGGGCTCCCCGGTCGACGGCGGGTCGGTCGGGAGGTCCGTCGGCGGGTCAGTGGGGAGCTCGGTGGGAACCGGCGGCGTCGGAGTCGGGGTGGGCGACTCGTCGGCGCACAGGATGCCCAGCAGGCAGTCATCGGACTCCGCGGCGGATGCGGCACCGGCGGCGGTAAGCGAGGCACCGGCCGCGATCACGGCGCCGGCCGCTATCCGCGCGACACGGATCCGCGTCTTCTTCGTCATGTGGTTGCTACCCCCAGTAGCTCATCGTCATTAGGCACCGCTCGGGGCTGTGCTCGACGGGGATAGCTGCGGTGAAGAGCCCCCCGGTTCACATGCGCCCCAGAGACACGCATGCCGCGCTTTACCCTTCCCATTTTTCAAAGACACGTCAAGGGCGTTTGCGGGCGCCATGTCCAACTACGGGGGCAATGCCGGGAGTCTGACTCTGTGAGTGTGATGTAAAACCCAGACATGCGGGGCACAGAAAAGGCAACTGCCGTCCTGACATCGGCAGTTGCCTTGTCGACAAACTTACTTCTCCTGCTGCTTGCGCCAGCGAATTCCGGCTTCGAGGAACCCCTGGATTTCGCCGTTGAACACGGCCTCGGGGTTGCCTACCTCGAAGTCGGTGCGCAGGTCCTTGACCATCTGGTACGGGTGCAGCACGTACGAACGCATCTGGTTGCCCCAGGAGTTGCCGCCGTCGCCCTTGAGGGCGTCCATCTTGGCCTGCTCCTCCTGGCGGCGCCGCTCCAGCAGCTTGGCCTGGAGCACGTTCATGGCCGTCGCACGGTTCTGGATCTGCGAGCGCTCGTTCTGGCAGGAGACGACGATGCCGGTGGGGATGTGGGTGATGCGCACCGCGGAGTCCGTGGTGTTCACGCCCTGACCACCGGGGCCCGAGGACCGGTAGACGTCGACCCGCAGCTCGCTCTCGTCGATGTCGACGTGGTCGGACTTCTCGACCACGGGCAGGACCTCCACGCCCGCGAAGGAGGTCTGCCGCCGGCCCTGGTTGTCGAAGGGCGAGATGCGCACCAGCCGGTGCGTGCCCTGCTCGACGGAGAGCGTGCCGTACGCGTAGGGCGCCTGGACGGCGAAGGTGGTCGACTTGATGCCGGCCTCCTCCGCGTACGACGTCTCGTAGACCTCGGTCTTGTAGCCGCGCTGCTCGGCCCACCGCAGGTACATACGCTGGAGCTTCTCGGCGAAGTCGGCGGCGTCGACGCCACCGGCCTCGGCGCGGATGTTCACCAGGGCCTCACGGGCGTCGTACTCGCCGGACAGGAGCGTGCGGACCTCCATCGCGTCCAGCGCCTTCTTCACGGCGAGGAGCTCGGACTCGGCCTCGGCGCGGGTGTCCGGGTCGTCCTCCTCCTCGGCCATCTCGAAGAGGACGGCGAGGTCGTCGATACGACCGCGCAGCGCCTCCGCCTTGCGCACCTCGGCCTGGAGATGGGACAGCTTGCTGGTGATCTTCTGCGCCTCATCGGGGTTGTCCCACAGGGACGGCGCGGCCGCCTGCTCCTCGAGCACGGCGATGTCTGCCCTCAGCCTGTCGAGGTCCAGAACGGCCTCGATCGACTCCATGGTCGAGGAGAGGGACTTGAGCTCTTCGGATACATCGACGACTGCCACGCCTCCAGCGTAACGGCTCCGCCCGGCGGCCAGCGCCGGGCCACCGGAGCCGACGGGTCAGGAGACGGGGCTCCGAGGTCCCGGCGCCCTACGGGCGCCGAGTGCCGGTCCCTCGACCGCCCTGCCGGAGGGATCAAGGGGGACGGGGCCTGGGCGGGTCAGGGGGACTGCGGGGCCGAGTTCTTCGTGTCCTGGGGCGGGGTGCTCGCGTCGTCGCCCGATGTGGACATCCACGCCCCGACGCCGGCCGCCGCCGCCAGGACGACCGCGGCCGCGCCCAGGGCCACGCGGCGGCGCCGGGCGATGGCACGGTTGCGGGCCGAACCCGGCCGGGGCGTGCCCGCCGCGCGCGGGGCCCGGGCCGTGCCGTGCGCGCCCCCGGCCAGCTCGTCGGGTGCGGGTACGCGCATCGAGGTGTGCGTGTCCCGGTTGGAGTCGGCCGGTTTGGCGCCCGGCACCAGGGGGACCGCGCCCCGCCTCCGGACCCGCTCCCCGGCCGGTGCCGGTCCGGCGGGCTGCTCCTCCCGGTCCGCCTCCTCGGCGGACTCCGGGTCCGGCTCGTCCACCTCCAGTGGCGGCATGCCCGCCAGCATCGGCAGCAGCTCCCGCAGCCGGGCGCCGAGCTCCGAGGCCCGCAGCCGCGAGGCCGGCGCCTTGGCCAGGCACTGCACGAGCAGCTGCCACAGTTCGTCCGGGATGCCGGGCAGCGGGACGACCGTCTCCGTGACGTGCCGGCGTAGGACCGCGCCCGGGTGGCCGCCGCCGAACGGGGTGAAGCCGGCCAGCAGCTCGTAGAGGACCGTGGCGAGCGCGTAGATGTCGACGGAGGCGCGCGGCGGCAGGCCCTCGACGATCTCCGGGGCGAGGTAGTCCGGCGTGCCGATGATCTTCGTGGCCTTGGTGCGGCGCGGGGTGTCGATGAGTTTCGCCACGCCGAAGTCGGTCAGCAGCGCCCGGTGGGAGCCGCCCGGGCCGAGCGGTCCCTGCATGTCCAGGAGGACGTTCTCCGGCTTCACGTCCCGGTGCACGACACCCGCGGCGTGCGCGGCCGCGAGCCCGTCGGCGATGTCGGCCGAGATCGCGACGGCCGCCTCGGGCGCGAGGCGCCGGTCCCGCTCCAGCCGGGTCCGCAGGTCGGTGCCCCGCACGAGGTCCATGACCAGCGCCAGGTCGTTGCCGTCCACGACCAGGTCGCGCACCGACACCACGTGCGGGTGCTCCAGGCCGAGCAGCGCCGTCCGCTCCTGCACGAAGCGCCCGACGAGCTCCTGGTCGGAGGCGAGGTCCTCGCGCAGCAGCTTGATGGCGACGGGGCCCTCGGGACCCTCACCCAGCCACACCGTGCCGGCGCTGCCCCGCCCCAGGATCTGGTGGGCGGTGTACCGGCTGCCGATCTTCCGTGCCAAGGCTGCTCCTACCGACGCGTGTTGTCGTTAAAACTACGCGCCCGGAGAGCCAACCTTCACTGCGGAGGCAGAAATCACCCGCCAGGTGTCGACAAATCACCAACCCCGCAGGGCGGTTCCGGTCAGTTCGTGCCGGAACCGTTCCCCAGCTTCTCCAACCAGCCGGTCACGGTGTTGAACCAGTCGGTGAGCTGGTCCCAGTAGCCCTTGCCGGTGCCGATCCACTCCTGGAGCGGGCTCAGCTCCCAGATCAGCCAGCCGGCGACGAACAGGATGACGATCGTGAAGAGACAGCCCTTCAGGCAGCCCAGCCCGGGGATCCGCATCCGGTTGGCACTGCGCTGCCGCGGCTGCCGGGGCTCGCGCTGGGGCCGCTGCGGCTGCTGGGGCTGGGGCGGCGGCGCGGGCGGGGCATAACGCTGCGGCGGCTGGGGCCGCTGCGGCTGCGGGGCGTACTGCTGGGGCTGGGGCTGCTGCTGCGGATGGCCGTAGCCGGGTCCGGGCTGGGGCTGCCGACCGCGTTGCGGCGGCTGCTGGGGCCGGGCGACCTGCCGCTGGGGGCGGCGGCGCAGCGGGTCCTCGTTCGGGTCGAGGTACTGGACCTGCGTCTGTTCGTTGCGGTCGCGGGCCGCTCGCAGCTGGTTCTGCCACGGGTGCGGGTCCTCGGGTCCGCCCTGCTGGCCCTGCTGACCGGGGTGGCCGGGCGAGCCCGGCGGGACCGGCGGCATGACGGCGGTCGGGTCGGCCGCGCCCCGGTTGGGGAGGACGGCCGTGGGGTCGGCGGCGCCGGCCGGGCCGCCGGTGTGCGGCATGACGCTGGTCGCGCCGTTCGGGTCGTAGGAGCCGGCGCCCTGCGGGAGGACCTGGGTGGGGTCGGCATCGCCTGACATGTCCGGCACGGGCGCGGGCGCCGGGTCGGGCACCAGGAGCGCGCCGACGCCCTCGGCGGCGGCGATCTGCCCGGAGTTCGCGTGCACCCCGATGCCCTCGGCGACGACGCGCAGGCCACGGGCGAGGTTCACGGCGCTGGGCCGCTCGTCCGGGTTCTTGCGCAGGCAGCGCTCGATGATCGTCCACAGCGGGTCGGGGACCGTGGAGGGACGGCGCGGCTCGGCGCTCAGGTGCTGGTGCAGCACCTCCAGGGCGGAGCCGCCGGCGAACGGCGGGCGGCCGGTGACCAGCTCGTACAGCAGGATGCCGGCGCCGTAGATGTCGACGGCGGAGGTCTGCGGGCGCCCCTCTGCGGACTCGGGCGCGACGTACGCGGGCGTCCCGACGAACTCCTGGGTGCGGGTCAGGCCCGGGGAGTCGGCCAGGCGGGCGATGCCGAAGTCGGTGAGCAGCGGGTGCATCTGCCCGTCGTACTGCTGGAGCAGGACGTTCGCCGGCTTGAGGTCGCGGTGGACGACGCCGTCGGCGTGGCTGGCGGCGAGCGCGTCGGCGATCTGCGCGGTGAGCAGGGCCGCGGCGACGGGGCTGAAGGGCCCGTTCTCGCGCAGGTAGCGGTGCAGGTCGGGGCCCTCGACGAGGTCCATGACCAGCGCCAGCAGATCGCCCTCGACCACCAGGTCACGGACCCGGACGATGTTCGGGTGGGTCAGCCGGAGCAGGACGGAGCGCTCCCGGAGGAACCGCATGACGATGTCCGGGTCGCTGGCCAGCTCCTCTTTGAGGACCTTGATGGCGACCGTCTCGCCGGGCTGTCCCGGCACGGCCGCCTCGGCGCCCGCGGTCTCGCGCTGGCGGGCTCGCCAGACGGTGCCCGTGGCGCCGCGCCCGAGCGGCTCCTCGAGCAGGTACTTGCTGCCTACCGGCCGCACGTCATGCGCTCCCTGGTGCTTGCCTTGCCTGCTGGCCTGTCCGACCCACTGTAGTGCCGTGCCGCCGGGGACCGGGGTGTCGTCTTTCTGTGGGTCTTACGTATCCGTTCTCGCGCGCGTTCGAATCTCGCACGCGTTCGAAGGAAAGACGCTCACCTCGGTCTCGTGGTTGCCGAGAGTGAGCGTGACCGATCTCAAGTGATCGCGAGTGGGTCATCTCTCAGGCACTTTTGCGGGCAGAGCCGACCAATCAAGATCACTTGTTCCCGAGCAAGGGGCGCGCTGTCAGTGGCAGGTGCGAGGATGCGTGTCAGTACTGGCCGACGTGCTGGGGCGGGGCGGGGGACTCCGCGCCCGGGCAGAAGGGACCGCTGACGGCGATGCAGATCCGGCTGACCGTCGTAGACCCGCTGGGCCTGGCGGCTCCGGCCCGGGACCGCGCCGCGCGCTGCGACGTGCTGGTCACCGCGCCCGCCGGGACGGCGCTCGCGGCGGTGTCCTCGGCGCTCGCCCAGGTGGTCCTCGGCGGTGACGGCTCGGGCTCCCCGGTGCTGTACGCCGGGGAACAGCGGCTCGACGCCCAGCGCTGCACGCTCGGCGAGCCCCCGCTGACCGACGGCGCCGTGCTGTCCGTGGGCGCGCCGGGCGAGCCGGAGCCGCATCCCGAGCTGGACGACGCCCCGGCCCAGCTCCAGGTGGTCGCCGGCCCCGACGCCGGCGGCGTCCACCTCCTGCACGGCGGCGAGATCCGCATCGGCCGCTCCGCCGACGCCGACGTACCGCTCGACGACCCGGACGTCTCCCGGCTGCACTGCGCGGTGACGGTGAGCGCCGACGGCCGCGTCTCGGTCGCCGACCTCGACTCCACGAACGGCACGACGCTGGACGGCGCGCGGGTGGGCGGCCGGGCGGTCCGTTTCGCTCCGGGGGCGCTGCTGCGGATCGGTGAATCGGCGCTGCGGCTGGCTCCCGCCGGGGGGCCGGGGGGCCGGGTGGACACGACGCCGGACGGGGAGGGGCACGTGCGCGTGCCCGGTCCTGCCGGCGCCTCGGGGGCGGACGCGCGCGCGTCGGACCCGATCGCTGCCGGGCCTGTCGGTGCTCAGGGGGCTGCCGGGACTTCCGTATCTGCCGGGCCTGCCGGGCCTGCCGGGCCTTACGGCCCTTTCAGTGCTTCCGGTCCCGCTGTTCCTTCCGGGCCCGCCGTTCCATCCGGGCCGACCCGTCACGCTTACGGCTCGGCGGCCTGGGGTGCGCCGGGCACCGCGGGGCACGGCTCCGGGGACTCCGCGGTGGTGCCGGGGCAGGGTGGGGCGCCTCGGGTCGAGAGCAGGGGTGCGGGAGCGGCCGCGGAGGCTTCGTGGCCGACTTCCGGGGGTGGGCCGGGGGCCGCGCAGGACGGGTCCCGGGCCGCTGCCGGTGAGCAGGGGCCGGGCGTCGACCGCGACCGGGAAGAGTCGGGGCCATTCGTCCGGGCTCCCCGGCAGCGCGGTGCGACGCAGGGCGGGCTCGGTGCCGGGGACACCCACGCGGGACGCTCCGGGGCCGGGGCGTTCGGTGACGGGCGGGCGGACGGTTCCGGCCAGGGCGCCGGAACGGCGGACGGCGCAGTCCCTCATGCCCGGACCGGGGACCAGGCGGCCCCCCACCCGACGGCTCCTGTCGGCGCCGGCCCGGTCTCCCCGGCAGACGCCACGGACGAGCGGTCCGGTCGCGGGCGCAAGGGCACTCCCCTCCGGGGCACCGATGTTCCGCCGGGGACGCGCAGGCGTGGCCTCGGGGCGTGGGCGCGGCGGTTGGCCGGAGGGCGTGGCGAGCAGGGGCCGGAAGCGGGCGGGACGTACGAGGACGAGCCGGCCGAAGTCACGGTGGAGCGCTCCGTCGTCGGGCCGGCGGTGCCGGAGACCTGGCCGGATCCGGCCACGCTGCTGCTGACGGCGCTGGGGCCGGGGCCCCGGCTGTGGGAGCGCGGCCCGGGCCACCCGGAGGCGCTCGCGGTACGCCTGGGCACCGCCGACCGTGCGGCGCCGGACGGCTCGGGTCTGCTGCCCGCCGTGCCGGTGACCTCCGGGTTGCGCGAGGTCGGCGCACTGGGGCTGGCCGGGCCCCGGGCGCGGCTCGCCGGGCTGGCCCGTGCCGTGCTGGCGCAGCTCACCGCGCTGCACTCCCCCGACACCCTGGAGATCGTCCTGATCGCCGCGGACCGCTCCCGTCCCCTGGAGGAGCGCACCGCCGAGTGGGGCTGGCTGGGCTGGCTGCCGCATGTCCGCCCGGGGCACGGGCAGGACTGCCGCCTGCTGCTCGCCTACGACCGGGAACAGGCCGCCGCCCGCACGGATGAGCTCCTCCGCCGCCTGGAGGACCAGCTGGCGGACGCGGGAGTCGGCACCGCAGGGGCCGCCGGCCTGCTGGGCAACGTGCGTTTCACCAGAGCCCAGGGGACCGACGGCCCGAGCGGCAACGCGCCGGGCCCCGACGCCCAGGGCGGCGACAGCCCGGCGACCGGCACCGCCCCTCCCGTGCCCCGCCGCCCCTCCTGGGCCCGGGACGACACTCCCCTCCCCGACCCGGACCCGGACTTCCCGGGCCCCTACACCGTCCTCGTCGTGGACGGCGACCCCGGCGGAGCCGACCTGCGTGAGGCCGTGGCGCGGCTGGCGCTGGAAGGCCCCCGGGCCGGGATCCACGTCGTCTGCCTGGCCGAGACGGCGGCCTCATCCCCCGCCTCGCCCGTGACGGAGACCTACGAAGCGGCCTGCGCGGTGTCGCCGACGTTCCGGCAGTGCGGTGCGATCGCGCTGCTCAGCGGGGACGTGGCGACGGCGTTGCGGCTGATGCGCGTGGCCCGGGTCGGTGGCGCCGCCGGACCGGTCGGGCCCGTGGGCCACGGCACCATCGCCACCGTCGACGCCGTCTCCCCCGCGTGGGCCGAGCGGTTCGCGCGGGCGCTGGCGCCGCTGCGTACGGACGGCGCGACGAGCGAGCGGCAGCCGCGCGTCTCCGCGCCCCTGCCCCAGGCGGCCCGGCTGCTGGACGAGCTGGGCCTGGCCCGGGCCACCCCGGCGTCGCTCATGGCGCGCTGGGCGGACGCGGCCGACGACACCGAGGCGCTGGGCGGGCGGGTGCGCGCGGTGCTGGGCGCCGGGCCGCGCGGCCCGGTCTGCGCGGACCTCGCGGCCCAGGGACCGCATCTGCTGATCGAGGGCTCGCCGGGCAGCGGCCGTACGGAGCTGCTGCGGGCGGTCGTCGCGTCCCTGGCCGCCGCGGAGCGGCCCGACCGGCTGGGCATCGTGCTGGTCGACGGCCGGGGTGGCCCGGGTGCGGGCGGCGGGGCCGGCGAGGGACTGCGCGTGTGTACGGACGTCCCGCATGTCACCACGTACCTCACGGCCCACGACCCGGTCCGGATGCGCGAGTTCGCGCAGTCCCTGAGCGCCGAGCTGAAGCGGCGCGCCGAGCTGCTGGGGCGGTCCGACTTCGCCGAGTGGCACACCGGGCGCGAGCTGTCGGGCCGTATGGTCGCCCAGCGCACGGCGACGGCCCGGGGCGGCGCCCAGGACGGGGCCGGTGCGGGGACCGCCGCCGGGGCCGGGGATCTCGACTCCCCGCCCAGTTCGACGATGCGGCTGCGGCCCCGAGCGGCCCGGCGGCAGACGGAGGCGGCGCCGCCGCTGCCCCGGCTCGTCGTGGTCGTCGACGACCTGGACGCGCTGGTCTCCCCCGCCCTCGGCTCGACCGGACGGCCCGCGGCCGGATCGGTGATGCGCGCGCTGGAGGCCGTGGCCCGGGAGGGCGAGCGGCTGGGCGTCCACCTGGTGGCGGCCACCGGCCCGTGCGCCCGTACGGCGGAGACGGAACCGGCGCGCCGGGCCACGCTCCGCGTCACCCTCGACGCCCCGGCGCCGGGCCCGGACGAGCCCGCTCCGGGCCGTGGCCGCCTCGCCTGCGCGGACGGACGGATCACGCCGTTCCAGGGTGGGCGTGTCACCGGCCGCATCCCCCGGACGGCGACGCTCCGGCCCACCGTCGTACCCCTGGAATGGCACCGCATGGGTGACCCTCCGGCCCGGCGTCCGGTGCGGGAACTCGGAAACGGCCCGACCGACCTGGCACTGTTGGCCAGCGCGCTGGAAAGGGCGGCGCGGGAGGTCGCGGCGGCGCAGGTGCCGTCACTTCTGTAGCACTCGTCCGTGGCACTGGCTGGATGCCGACCCCGTCCGTTGATCAGGGACGAGCCCCTGGTCACGAGGGGGTCACGATCCCCCGCTTGACAGCCGACGCCATCTTGCCGCCCCAGCACACCCGGGCGTAGACCAGATCGCACGGGAGCGCGCTCGACGTTCGACGATGGAACGAAGAACGGGGCAGTCATGCGCATGACGAGCAGCACCATCCGGAAACGCTGGTCGCCGAAGCCGGACCAGGCGACCCCCCACCACCGCAGAGCCGCCAAGGCCGCGGCAGCCGTCGCCGCGGGAGCGCTCGCGCTCTCGCTCACCGCCTGCGGAGGCGCCGACGACGGAGACAGTGGAACCGAGGGCAACACCGAGGAGACCGCCAACAACGTCACTCTTCCGAAGCTGGACGGGACGAGCCTGGAGATCGCCGCCGTGTGGACCGGCGCCGAGCAGGCCAACTTCAAGAAGGTCCTGGCGGAGTTCGAGAAGCGCACGGGCGCCAAGGTCACGTTCGTGCCCGCCCAGGACCCGATCATCAACTTCATCGGCTCGAAGGTGGCCGGCGGGCAGCCGCCGGACATCGCGATGCTGCCGCAGCCGGGCGCCATCAAGCAGGCCGTCGACCGGGGCTGGGCCAAGCCCATCGGTACGGAGGCGCAGAAGGAGCTCGGCGAGAACTACTCGCAGGGCTGGCAGGACATCGGCAAGGTGGGCGGCAAGCAGTACGGCGTCTACTACAAGGCCGCCAACAAGTCCCTGATCTGGTACAACAACCAGGTCTTCGAGAACGCCGGGGCGAGTGAGCCCGAGACCTGGCCGGATCTGCTGAAGACGGCACAGACGGTCTACGACTCCGGCGTCACCCCGTTCTCCGTCGGCGGCGCCGAGGGCTGGACGCTGACCGACTGGTTCGAGAACGTCTACCTCTCCCAGGCCGGGCCGGAGAAGTACGACCAGCTGGCCAAGCACGAGATCAAGTGGACGGACCCGTCCGTGAAGGACGCGCTGACCACGCTCGCGCAGGTCTGGGGCAAGACCGACTACATCGCGACCGGGGCGTTGCAGACCGACTTCCCGGCCTCCGTCACGCAGGTCTTCACCGGCGGGGACCAGCCCAAGGCGGCCATGGTCGCCGCGGGCGACTTCGCGCAGGTCAACATCCCGACGACCATGAAGGTCGGCACGGACGCGAAGGTGTTCCCGTTCCCGGCGGTCGGTGACAACGGGCCGGTGGTCTCGGGCGGCGACGCGGCCGTGATCCTTCAGGACTCGAAGGGGGCGCAGGCCCTGGCCACCTGGCTCGCCTCGCCGGACGCGGCCCAGATCCAGGCCAAGCTGGGCGGCTACCTCTCGCCGAACAAGAACGTGCCGAACTCCGCGTACCCGAACGCGGTGCAGCAGAGGATCGCCAAGGCGCTCATCGACGCCGGTGACGACTTCCGCTTCGACATGTCCGACCAGGCCCCGCAGGCCTTCGGCGGCACGCCCGGCAAGGGCGAGTGGAAGATCCTCCAGGACTTCCTGAAGAACCCGAAGGACGTCGCGGGGGCACAGCAGAAGCTGGAGGCCGAAGCGGCCGCGGCCTACGGAGGCTGACGGCATGACGTCGGCCACGGCGGCAGGGGGCGTCAAGCCCCCTGCCGTTGGCAAGTCGCGCAAGAGTGTGACCGGCACCCGCAGGATGGTCGCGGCGCTGTTCCTGCTGCCCGCGCTCGTCCTGCTCGGCGCGCTCGTGGTGTACCCGATCGGGTACTCGGTGGTCCGCAGCTTCTACGACCAGTCCGGCGACGGCTTCGCCGGGATCGACAACTACAAGGCCCTCTTCACCGACGAGGGCATCCGCACCGCGCTGAAGAACAACATCATCTGGGTGGTGTTCGCGCCGACGGTCGCGACGGCGCTCGGCCTGATCTTCGCGGTGCTGACCGAACGGGTGCGCTGGGGCACGGCCTTCAAGCTGGTCGTCTTCATGCCGATGGCGATCTCGATGCTTGCGGCGGGCATCATCTTCCGCCTGGTGTACGACCAGGACCCCGACAAGGGCGTCGCGAACGCGGTGTGGGTGGGCGTGCACGACACCTTCGCCCAGTCGTCGGCGTTCCCGAAGGCCCACCCGGGCCGTCAGTCGCCGCTGGAGCCGGCGGGCGGGGGCGCCTTCATCACCAAGTCGCCCGTCCGCGCGGGCGAGACCGTCTCGCTGCCCCTGGTGGGCGTCGCGCCGGACCTGATGCCGGACGGCGCGAAGCCCGCCGTGGCGGCGAAGCCCGAGCCGGACAAGATCACCGGTACGACCTGGCAGGACTTCACGCGGGGCAAGGGCGTGGGGACGCTCAACCGGGTCGACTCGTCCGAGCTGGGCTATCCGGGCATGAAGATCGAGGCCGTGAAGGACGGCAGGGTCGTGGCGTCGGCGACGGCCGCCGACGACGGCACCTTCACGCTGCCGGCCTCGGCCGACGGGGCCCAACTCCGGCTCCCGGACAGCAACTTCAAGGAGCCGTACAACGGCCTGGACTGGCTCGGCCCGTCCCTGGTCACCCCGTCCATCATCGGCGCGTACATCTGGATGTGGGCGGGCTTCGCGATGGTGCTGATCGCGGCCGGGCTCGCGGGCGTGCCGCGTGAACTGCTGGAGGCCGCCCGGGTCGACGGCGCGAGTGAGTGGCAGGTGTTCAGACGGGTCACGGTGCCGTTGCTGGCGCCGGTCCTCGCGGTCGTCACCGTCACCCTGATGATCAACGTGCTGAAGGTCTTCGACCTGGTCTTCATCATCGCCCCCGGCTCATCCCAGGACGACGCGAACGTCCTGGCCCTGGAGCTGTACCGCAAGGGCTTCTCCGAGGACCAGCCGGGCATCGCCAGCGCCATCTCGGTGTTCCTGCTGCTGCTCGTGATCCCGGTGATGTGGTTCAACGTGCGTCGGCTGAGGCGGGAGGTGCGGCGATGAAGGCGAAGCAGTCGCTGGGGTCCCGGCTCGCCGAAGGCGTCAGCGGTGGGCTGGTGAGGGTGTTGCTCATCGTCGTCGGCCTGTTCTGGCTGGTGCCGACGATCGGTCTGCTGCTGTCCAGTCTCCGCTCGCCGGAGGACATCGCGGCGAGCGGCTGGTGGAAGGTGTTCACCGAGCCGTCGCAGCTCACGTTCGACAGCTACGCCAAGCTGCTGGAGAACGAGGACATCACCAGCAGCCTGGTCAACACGGTGTGGATCACCGTGCCGGCGACCCTGCTGGTCGTGATCATCGGCTCGCTGGCGGGTTACGCCTTCGCCTGGATGGAGTTCCCCGGCCGTGACTGGTGGTTCCTGGGCGTGGTCGGCCTGTTGGTGGTGCCGGTGCAGGTCGCGCTGATCCCGATCGCCGAACTCTTCGGCTCCCTCGGCATCTTCGGCTCGGTGATCGGCGTGGTGCTCTTCCACGTCGGCTTCGGCCTGCCCTTCGCGGTGTTCCTGCTGCGGAACTTCTTCGCGGAGATCCCGAGAGAGCTGCTGGAGGCGGCACGCCTGGACGGGGCGGGTGAACTGCGTCTGTTCTTCCGTGTCGTGATGCCGCTCGGCGCCCCGGCGATCGCGGCCCTCGGCATCTTCCAGTTCCTGTGGGTGTGGAACGACTTGCTGGTCGCGCTGATCTTCTCGGACTCCGGGAGCCAGCCGATCACGGTCGCACTCCAGACGCAGGTACGGCAGTTCGGCAACAACATCGACGTGCTGGCACCCGGCGCGTTCATCTCGATGGTGGTCCCGCTGGCCGTCTTCTTCGCGTTCCAGCGGCAGTTCGTGTCCGGCGTGATGGCGGGAGCCGTCAAGTAGCGTTCAGAGAAGGGCAGTTGGAGGGGCGGACCGGTCACGGTCCGCCCCTTGCGCGTTCCCCCGGATGCCGTAGCCGCCGTAACCAACTCACCCCACCGGCCGTTCCCGGGCCGAACGCCCGCGCCGACCGATGGATGGCCTCTTGCCCAGGTTCAGTGTCATTGTCCCCGCGTACCAGGTTCAGGCGTACCTGCACGAGTGCCTCGAATCGGTGCTCTCCCAGTCCTGTCCCGATCTGGAACTGATCGTCGTCGACGACTGCTCGCCGGACGCGTGCGGCGCGATCATCGACGAGTTCGCCGCCCGCGACGCGCGCGTCCACCCCGTCCACCTGCCCGAGAACGTCGGCCTGGGCCTCGCGAGGAACGCCGGAGTGGCGCACGCCAGCGGCGACTACCTGCTGTTCCTCGACAGCGACGACACCCTCACCCCCGATGCGCTGCGCTCGATCGCGGACCGGCTGAAGGAGACGGGCGATCCGGACGTCCTGGTCTTCGACTACGCGCGCACCTACTGGACGGGGGAGGCCATCCGCAACCAGGCGGCCCTCCAGCTCACCGAGCAGGGCCCGGCCCCGTTCCGCCTGGAGGACCGGCCCGGTCTGCTGAGGCTGCTGATGGTCGCCTGGAACAAGGCCTACCGGCGGGAGTTCGTCGAGGAGAAGGGGTTCGCCTTCCCGCCCGGGTACTACGAGGACACGCCGTGGACCTACCCGGTGCTGATGACCGCGGACTCGATCGCGACCCTGGACCGCGTCTGCGTGCACTACCGGCAGCGGCGGCAGGGCAGCATCCTGCGCACCACCAGCGAGCGGCACTTCGACGTCTTCGAGCAGTACGACCGGCTGTTCGCGTTTCTGGAGGAGCGCCCCGAGCTGGCCCGCTGGCGGCCGGTGCTGTTCCGGCGCATGGTCCATCACCTGGCGATCGTGTACTCCCGGCGGGACCGGCTGCCCCCCGGTTCGCGCGCGGACTTCATGCGCCGGGCCCGCGCCCACTACCGCCGCTACCGCACCCGGGGCGCCCCCGTCCCCCTGCGCGCCCGGGTGCAGCACGCCCTGATCCGCTTCGGCCTGCACCGCACCTACCGCACGCTCCAGCTGGTGTCGGCCCTGCACCGCGGCGTCGCGCGGACCACCGGGAAGCTGCTGCGCGGTCTGCGGTCCGCCGCGCTCCGGCTCCACTACCGCGTCCAGCACTGTCTCCCGCTGCGCGCCGACCGGGCCGTCTTCGCCGCCTACGACGGCCGCGGCCACAGCTGCAACCCGGGCGCGCTGGAGTCCGCGTTCCGCGATCTCGCGCCGCACATCCGCACGGCGTGGATCGCCCGTCCCGAGCACCACCACACCATCCCGCCGGGTACGCGCCGCCTCGTCCCCGGCACGGCCGCCTACTGGACGGCACTGGCCCGCTCCGCCTACCTGGTCAGCAACACCGAGTTCGACCACCGCCTGGTCAAGCGCCGGGGCCAGACCCTCATCCAGACCGGGCAGGGCACCCCGCTGGGGCACATCGGCCTCGACCTCCAGGAACGCCCGGCGGCGGCCCGGGGCAGGGACTTCGCCCGGCTGCTCAAGGGCGTCGACCAGTGGGACTACGTGCTGTCCGCCAACCGCCACACCACCCTCACCCACGAACGCGTACACCCCGGCCGCTACACCACGCTGGAGTACGGCTACCCCCGCAACGACGTGTTCCGCACGGCGACCGAAGCGGACGTGGCCCGGCTGCGCGCCTCGCTCGGCATCCCGGAGGGCACGGTCGCGATCCTCTACGCACCGACCCACCGCGACTACCGGCGCTCCCAGCGCCACACCCTCGACCTCCAGCGGATCGTCCGCCGCCTGGGCCCGCGCTTCCTCGTGCTGGCCCGCGCCCACCACGCCTACGACGCGCCGCTGACCAGCACCTGCGGCCGGGTCGTCGACGTCAGCGACCACCCGAGCGTGGAATCCCTGTGCCTGGCCTCGGACGCCCTGGTCACGGACTACTCGTCGCTGATGTTCGACTATGCCGGCCTGGACCGGCCGATCGTGATCCACGCCGACGACTGGGAGGCGTACGAGGCGGCCCGCGGCACCTACTTCGACCTGCGCTCCTTCCCGCCGGGCGCGGTCGCGCGCGGCGAGGACGAACTGATCGACATCTTCGCCACCGGTCACTGGCGCGGCTCCCGGTCGGCCCAGCTGCGCTCGGCGTTCCGCGAGCGGTTCTGCACGTACGACGACGGCCGGGCCGCCGAGCGGGTCGTCCGCCGGGTCGTCCTCGGGGAGTCGGACCTGCCGCCGGTCGTGCCGCTCGACGAGCGCCGGCCGGTGCCGTCGGCTGCGGCCTCGCTGGCGCGCGAGCCGCTCGCCACGGTGCCGCAGCCGGCCGTCGTCGCCGACAGCCTCTGACCCCGGTTCTCACGTGGGAGTCCGTATGCCCTCCAGCCCGTCGCGGCCGACCCCGAGCCGGCCGCCCTCCTGGCGCCCGTCCGGGAGACCGGGACGCCCCAGGGGGTGTCCGCGAAGTCCCGCCTGCCCCGCGACGCCCGGCACGCCCTCTCGCCGCACCTGACGCGGTCCCCGCCTCCGAAGAACGCACGCCCCTCGACAGAAAGAGCAGAATGCCCCGCTTCAGCATCGTCGTCCCGTCCCATGGGGTCGCGGGCCGGCTGTCCCAGGCGCTGGATTCGATCCTCGCCCAGTCGTTCGGCGACTTCGAGCTGATCCCGGTGTGCGACGCGCCCGACTCACCCGCGGCGGACGTCGTCGCCGGGTACGCCGAGCGGGACTCCCGGGTGACGCCGGTGCACTCGCCGCCGTCGGCCGGTCTGGCCGGGGCGCGCAACACCGGGCTGCGGTCGGCGGTCGGCGGCCATGTGCTGTTCCTCGACGGAGACGACGTCCTGGTCACGGGGGCGCTGGCGGCGCTGGACGCCCGGCTGGGCGCGGTCGGCGACGTCGACGTCCTGTACTTCGAGCACGAGCGCACCCCCTGGTGGGAGGGCGAGCCGGCGAACCCGGCCGCGTCCCTGCTGGCCGGGACGCCGGACGGGGCCTTCTCCCCCGACCGTGCCCCGCGGCTGACGGGCGTGACGCTGCCGGCGTGGAGCGCGGCCTACCGCCGGGGCTTCCTCACCGAGCAGGGCCTCGCCTTCCCCGGGGACCACTTCACCGACACCGGGTTCGGCGGTCTGGTCGCCCTGCGGGCGGAGCGGGTGGCGGCCCTGCGCGCGGTCGTCGTCCGGCATCTGCTGCGCCGGCAGGGCAACCGTCTCAACCTGCCCGGGGAACACCACGCCGAACTGCTCGACCAGACCGAGCTGGTGCTGACGCGGGCCGTGGAGCAGGGGCTGCCGGCGGACCGGCTGAGGCCGCTGTTCGAGCAGCTCTTCGCCGCCGTACTGAAGACGGCCGCCCACCCCCGGCGGCTGCCGGCCGGGCGGCGCGCCTTCTTCCGCCGAGCGAGCGCGCTCTACCGGCAGCACCGCCCCGCGGGCTACCAGCCGCCCGGCGGCAGCCTCGGCGTCCAGCACCGGCTGCTGGCGGCCGGGTCGTACGCGGCGTTCCGCACCCTGCGCGCCGCCAACCGGAGGGCCGCGCGGGCCGCCGCGCTGCTCCCGCGCCCCCGGGGACTGCGCACCCGCCTGCGCTACGCCGCGGACCTGCGCCTCCCCCTCGACGAGAACCTCGCCGTGTACTGCGCGTACTGGGGCCGCGGCTACGCCTGCAACCCGGCCGCGATCCACGCCAAGGCCCGCGAACTCGCCCCGCACATCCGCTCGGTGTTCCTGGTGGAGCCCGACGCGGTGGACAGCGTGCCGAAGGACGTGGAGTACGCGGTGATCGGCAGCCGGAAGTACTGGCAGGTGCTGGCCCGCGCCAAGTACCTCGTCAACAACGCCAACTTCGCGGACGCCGTCGTCAAACGCCCCGGCAGCGTGCATCTCCAGACCCAGCACGGCACACCGCTGAAGAAGATGGGCGCCGACCAGGCGACGTACCCCGTGGTGGCCGCGGCGACCGGGAGCTTCGCCAGACTGCTGGCCCGGGTCGACCGCTGGGACTACAACCTCACCTCCAACCGCCACTCCACCGAGATGTGGGAGAAGGCGTTCCCCGGCGCCCACGAGACCCTCGAGTACGGCTATCCGCGCAACGACGTCTACTGCACGGCGTCCGCCGAGGACGTCGCCCGCGCCCGCAAGGAGCTGGGCGTCCCCGACGGCAAGAAGGCCCTGCTCTACGCGCCCACGCACCGCGACTACGCCACCGGCTTCGCGTCGGGCCTGGACCTGGCGGAGTTCTGCGAGGCGATCGGCGACGACTACGTGGTGCTGCTGCGCGCGCACTACTTCTACGACCAGGGGTCGAGCCGGGGCGGCGGGCGGATCATCGACGTCACCGGGCACCGCTCCTCGGAGGACGTGTGCCTGGCCGCCGACGCGCTGATCACCGACTACTCGTCGATCATGTTCGACTACGCCAACCTGGACCGGCCGATCGTCGTGTACGCCGACGACTGGGAGGTCTACCAGGAGGTCCGGGGCGTCTACTTCGACCTGATGCGGTTCCCGCCCGGCCGGGTCGCCCGTACCCCCGAGGAACTGGCGGCCGTCTTCCGCGACGGCGGCTGGGCGGACGAGTCCGCCACGGCGCTGCGCGCCGCGTTCCGGGAGCGCTTCTGCCAGTTCGACGACGGGCGGGCCGCCGAGCGCGTCGTACGCCGGGTGCTGCTGGGTCAGCCGCCCGAGTCGCTCCCGCCCGTGATCCCGCTCGCGGAGCGCGTCCCGGCCCCCGCCGCCGCCACCCTCGTAAGGAGCTGACCGAAGAAGTGCCCCGCTTCAGCATCATCGTCCCCGTCTACAAGGTGCAGGGCTTCCTGCGCGAGTGTCTCGACTCGGTACTCGGCCAGTCGTACGGCGACTTCGAGGTGATCGCCGTGGACGACCGCTCGCCGGACGGCAGCGGTGCGATCCTCGACGAGTACGCGGCCCGCGACGCCCGGGTGCGGGTGCTGCACCTGCCCGAGAACGTCGGCCTGGGCCGGGCCCGCAACGCCGGCCTGGAACAGGCTGCCGGCGACTACGTCCTGTTCCTCGACAGCGACGACCACTACACGCCGGGCCTGCTGGCGGCCGTCGCCGCGCGTCTGGAGGTGACGGGAGACCCGGACATCCTGGTCTTCGACCACGTGCGCACCCACTGGTGGGGCCGGGGCGGGCGCAGCGAGGCGGCGGACCTGCTGGCCGCGGCGGGCACGGACACCTTCGGCATCCGGGAGAGCCCGCAGTACCTGAACCTGTTCCTGGTCGCCTGGAACAAGGCGTACCGCCGGTCCTTCTTCCAGGAGCACGGCCTTCAGTACGCGCCGGGGCTGTACGAGGACGCGCCGGTCACCTACCGGTCGATGGTGCTGGCGGACCGGATCGCCTGCCTGGACCGGATCGGGGTGGAGTACCGGCAGCGCCGGCAGGGCGCCATCACCAAGACGCCCGGGCGCCGGCACTTCGACATCTTCCCGCAGTACGAGGGCCTGTTCGCCTTCCTGGAGCAGCGCCCCGACCTCGATTGGGCGCGGCCTCTGCTGCTGGAGCGGGCCCTGGACCACATGCTGTTCGTGCTGGCCCGGGAGGACCGGGTACGGCCCGCGGACCGGGGCGCCTTCTACCGCGAGATCCGCTCCTTCCACCGCCGTCACCTCCCCGAGGGCGGCTTCCCGGAGCCGGACGGCTGGCGCGGGGTCGAGATGCGGCTCGTGGCGTCGGCGCCCTACGCCTCGTACGCGGCGGTGCGGGGACTGCGGGACGTGCGCGCGGCCGTCCTGGGCGGGCAGCGGCGGGTGGCGCGGAAGGCGTCGGAGACTGCCGTGCGCACCTGGTACCGGGCCCAGTCGAAGCGGCCCCTCGATCCGCATCTCGCCGTCTACTCGGCGACCCACCACCGGGGCGTGTCCGGCGACCCGGCAGCGATCCACGCCAAGGCGCGCGAGCTCACCCCGCACATCCGGGGCGTGTGGGTGGTCCGGGAAGACGCGGTGGACGCGCTGCCGCCCGGCATCGACCACGTCACGCCGGGCTCGCGGCGCTACCACGAGGTCATGGCGCGGGCCACGTACTGGGTGAACAACGTCAACTGGCCCGGCACCCTGGCCAAGCGGCCCGGCAGCGTCCACATCCACACCCACCAGGGCACCCCGCTCAAGTACATGGGCGCGGACCTGCTGACCAAGCCGGGCGCCCGGCACGGCTTCGACGTGCCGCAGATGCTGCGCCGCGCCGACCGCTGGGACTACAGCCTGGTCGCCGGGCGGCACGCGGAGCGGGCCTGGGAGCGGGCGTACCCGTGTCACTTCACCTCGCTGCGGACCGGCAGCCCGCGCAACGACCTGCTCGTCGGCGCAGGCCCCGAGCGGGGCCTGGCCGTGCGCGAGCGGCTCGGCATCCCCGCCGACCACACGGCCGTGCTGTACGCGCCGACCCGCCGCGACTACCGGCGGGGCGGCCACGTGGACCGGTTCGACCTGGCCCGGTTCGCCGCGGACCTCGGCCCCGGCCACACGCTCGTCGTCCGTCTGCACCCGTCGCTGGCCGGAGGCGTGGCGCGCGGCCTGGGCCTCGCCGACCTGCACCGGCGGGGCGTGGTGGTGGACGCGACGGACGAGCCGCACGTCGAGGAGGTGCTGCTCGCCTCCGACGCGCTGGTCACCGACTACTCCGCCCTGATGTTCGACTACGTCCTCCTCGACCGGCCGGTCGTGGTGCACGCCGACGACTGGGGCGCGTTCACGGCGAGCCGGGGCGCCTACTTCGACATCACGGCCGACGCCCCCGGGCACGTGTCGCGCTCCTACCGGGAACTGACCTGGCTCTTCGCGTCCGGCACCTGGCAGGACGCGGAGTCCGCGCGGCTGCGGGCGGGCTTCCGGGAGCGGTACTGCGAGTTCGAGGACGGGCAGGCCGCCGAGCGCGTGGTACGCCTGCTGATGCTGGGCGAGCGGGGCGGTGCGCTGCTGCCCGCGGCCCGGCGGATCCCGGGGCTGCGTGCCCGGTCCGGGGCGCTGGTCGAGCGATGAGAACTCCCGCCGGCCCCGAGGCCCTTCCCTCCCTGCCCGGACAGCGGGCCTCCTCGGTACGGCCCCCGGCCGCCGTCGAACGGCTGCGGCCGGTGCACTGGTGGCACGCGGCACTGGTCGCCGTACCGACCGCGGCCCTGTTCGTGCTGGGCTACCGGCGGCGCTGGATCTGCGACGACGGGCTGATCTATCTGCGTCCGGTCCGGCAGATCCTGGCGGGCAACGGGCCCGTGTTCAACGTGGGGGAACGGGCGGAGAGCTCGACCGGCACCCTGTGGCAGTGGCTGCTCGCGCTCGGCACCTGGGTCACCGGCGAGGACCCGGCGTTCCTCGCCGTCGGGCTGGGGCTGCTGCTGAGTACGGCCGGATTCGCGCTCGCCCTGATCGCCACGTGCCGGCTGCACCGGGGCGCGGGGCTGCTTCTCCCGGCCGGTGTGTTCGTGCTGCTGGCCGTGCCCCCGTTCTGGTCGTACATGACCTCGGGCCTGGAGAGCGGCCTCGGCGCCTGCTGGACCGGCCTGTCGTGGTGGCTGCTGACGGGCACCCGGCGTGGTCAGGAGGCCCGGGCGAGCTGCGCCACCGCCTTCGTGTTCGGGCTGGGGCCGCTGGTCCGGCCCGATCTGGCGGTGGTCACGGTGTGCTTCCTGGCGGCGCAGTGGTGGGTGCTGCGACCGTCCCGGCGGGGCACCGCGGCGACGCTGGCCTCGGCGGTGGCGCTGCCGCTGGCGTACGAGGTGTTCCGGGCCGGGTACTACGGGATCCTGGTGCCGCTGCCCGCCATCGCCAAGGAGGCCAGCGCCAGCGACTGGGGCCGGGGCGCCGGTTATGTGCAGGAGACACTCGGGCCCTACTGGCTGTGGCCCGTCGTGCCCGTGCTCGCCGCGCTGGCCGTCCTCCTCGTGCGGCGCGTCCGCCGGGAACGGCAAGACCGCGCCCCGGGGCGGGCCTCGCTCGCGGTGCTGCTCGCGCCGCTCGTGGCGGGGGCGCTGCTGGCCGGGTACGTCGTCCGCGTCGGCGGCGACTACATGCACGCCCGCATGATCCTGCCCGCCCTCCTGCTGCTGCTCCTGCCGGTCCTGGTCGTTCCCGCCACCAGGTTCACGGGGGTCGCGAGCGCGCTGCTGCTGATGTGGCTGGGCGCCGCGGTCAGCCCGCTGCGGACACCGTTCGACGTACGCAGCACGCCCGGCTCCTTCAACGTGCGCAGCTCCGACGTGGAGGGCCTCGGCGACCACAACCCGGTGCGCACCGCCACCTGGGTGGACAACTGGCCGTCCCTGCCGGAGGGGCGCGGCATGCTGGCCCGGGCCGCTCGGGCGCCCCGGCCGACGCTGCTGTACTTCGACGCCGGACGCCGGCTGCACGCCACGCCGATGCGGGAGGACTCCCCGTACCACGTGGTGATCGTGGGACGTCATCTCGGTGTCACGGGAGCCGCGGCGCCACTCGACGCCTACGTCAACGACGCCTGGGGGCTGGCCAGTCCCGTCGGCGCGCACCTCGCGCTGGAGCGCTGGAGCTGGCCCGGGCACGAGAAGTTCCTGCGCAACCACTGGGTCTTCGCGGAGTGGGCGCTGGAGCACCCGCCGCAGCGCGACCTGCTGCGGGCCGGGGCCTCGCGGGAGGCGGTCGAGGCGGCCCGGGCCGCGCTGGGCTGCGGCGAGCTGGCCGAGCTGAAGGAGTCGGTGCGCGCGCCGCTGACCGCCGAGCGGTTCCTGCGGAACCTCACGGGGGCCTTCGAGCGGACGCAGTTCCGGTTCGCACGCTGGCCGGTCGCGGCGGAGCGGGCGCTGTGCGACTGACGGCGGCAGGTGGGCCTGTCGGCAGGTGGGTGTAGCCGCCTCACCCGATGAAGTGACGCGCGGTCAGGGCTCCGGTACGGGCGGGAACATTCGGCGCATGCCCCAGTCCCTCCCCTTTCCCGCAGTCCTGTGAGCGCCCACGTCCTCGTCCGGCGGACCGTGCGCGGCGCGACGGCGCTGCGCGGCGGCCGCCTGGGGCGCCCGACCCCGTACCAGTTCTTCGGCGCCCTGTTCTGGCTGGTGATGACGCTGGCGTTCTGGCGGGTCCCGCTGTGCTGCGACGCCGGGCAGCACGCGGCGGTCGTCGAGCGGCTCAAGGCCGATCTGCTGCATCCGGCCCACACCATGGCCGATCTGCCGGGCGAGGGCAGCCCCTACTACGGGCCGTACGCCGTCGCCCAGGGCGTCCTGGCACGGCTGACGGGGCTGTCCGGCTGGGCGGTGGTGAAGCTCGCCGGGCCGGTGCACCTGCTGGTGCTGCTGACGGGGATCGGCCGTTTCGTCCGGGCCCTCTCCCCACGCCCGTGGGCGCCGGTCCTGGCGCTGCTGTTCATGACGCTGCTGTGGGGCACCGCGCGGATCCTGTGGAGCGGCTACCTCGGGCTGATGTCGATGACGACGAACCTGGGCTATCCGTCCGCGGTCGCGATCGGGCTGACGTTCTGGGCGTGGGCCTGGACCTGCGTGCGCGCGCGTGAGGACGCCCCGTCCGTGCGGTTCGTCGGCCCGAGCGGGCTCGGCGGCTGGTGGGGGTACGCCGGGATCGGCGCCCTGTACGGGCTGATCCTGCTCACCCACCCCGTCACGGCGGCCTCGGCGCTCATCGGGGCGGTGGCGATCGTGGCGTCGCGGCAGCGCGGGTGGCGCCGGCCGGTCGTGGCGCGCTGGGCGCTCGCGGGTGGGTCCTGCGCGGCGGTCGCCGTGTCGTGGCCGTACTACGACGTCCTGTCGCTGGTGGGCGACACCGGCATGGACGCGATGCACCGGCGGCTGTACGAGGGGATGCTCGCCAACTCCTGGCTGGCTGTGCTCGGCCTGCCCGCGCTGTGGGTGCGGGCCCGCGGGGCGGTGCGTGACCCGCTGGTGCTGATGTTCCTGCTTCAGTGCCTGCTGGTGGCGTACGGCTGGGTGAGCGGGCACTACACGTACGCCCGGGCTCTGTGGGCCGTGCTGGTGCCGCTCCAGTTCGCGCTGGCGGTGGAGCTGGCGGCGCCCCGGCCGTGGCGGCGGGCCCGGAGGGTGCTGGGCGGGGCGGCGGCGGCCGGGGCGTGCGTCGGGTTCGTCACCGTGCACGCCGGGGCGGTCGTGCCGCGCTCGGTCGACCCGGTGGGGTTCACGCAGCCGACGCGCTGGCCGTCGTACGACTGGGCGGCGCGGCACATCGGGCCGGGCGAGGTGGTGATCACCGACGGGTATCTGGCCAGCCACTCCATCGCCGGGTACGGGCCGAACCTCGCCGCGCCCATCTGGCCCGACCCCGCCCTGGACGAACGGGAACGCGAACGCCGGGCGGCCGACGTCCGCGCCTACCTGGCCCCCGACGCGACCCGCGCCGAGCGGGCCGCCGTCGTCCGCCGCTATCACGTGCGCTGGCTGCTGCTGACGCGCTGGCACCCGGTGCCCGAGGAGGCCGTGGTGGTGGCGTGGAGCAGACGGACGGGGGAGGTGCTGGCGCGGGTCGGGGGGTGACGTGCCCGGTGCTTACTCGATCGCTTACTCGATGACGAGGTCGACCTCGATGTTGCCGCGGGTGGCGTTGGAGTAGGGGCAGACCTGGTGGGCCTGCTCGACCAGCTTGCGGCCGGTCGCCTCGTCCACGCTGTCGGGGAGCTCCACGCGGAGGATGACGGCGAGCCCGAAGCCCTCACCCTGCTTGCCTATGGAGACCTCGGCGGTCACGGCGGCGTCGCTGACGTCGACCTTGGCCTGGCGGCCGACGAGGCCGAGGGCGCTGCCGAAGCAGGCGGCGTACCCGGCGGCGAAGAGCTGCTCGGGGTTGGTGCCCTGGCCGTTGCCGCCCATCGCCTGGGGTACTCCCAGCGCGAGGTCCAGCACGCCGTCGGAGCTGACGGCGCGGCCGTCGCGGCCGTGGGTGGCGGTGGCGACAGCGGTGTAGAGCGCGTCCATGGAAATCCTTCCCTCTCACACGTCATACGTTCGGCGGCCCGCTTCCGGGCCGCCTGACACCCAGAATTAGAGCACACAATTAAGTTGTGCGCAATTGAATGGTGGGCACGAGCTATCCTGGAAGCATGAACACGCCGGACGACGACTGGCTCCGCCTGGACCAGCAGATCTGCTTCTCCCTGCACGCGGCATCCCGCGCCTTCAACGGCGTCTATCGCGGGATCCTCAAGGACCTCGGGCTCACCTACCCGCAGTACCTGGTGATGCTGGTGCTCTGGGAGCACGACGAGCTGCCCGTAAAGAAGCTCGGAGAGCATCTGCGCCTGGACTCCGGCACGCTGTCGCCGCTGCTCAAGCGGCTGGAGGCGGCAGGGCTCGTGCGCCGGGAGCGCAGTGCGCGTGACGAGCGGTCGGTGGAGGTGCGGCTCACCGAGGAGGGCGTGGCGATGCGGCGGCGAGCGCTTCAGGTACCGCGCCGGATCGCCGCCTCGACGGGCTTCGGCCCGGACGAGATCCGCGCCCTGCGCGCCCGCGTCGACGAACTCACCACGGCACTGGACGCGGCGGCCCTCACGGAGCAGCCGGGCGGTTCACCGGCAGGCGAGCGGTCGTAGCGGAGGCGGGGGGTCGCGGTGGACGCGCCGGGCGGCTCATCGGCGGCCGGCACGTCGGGCACTAAGGGACGCGGGGAACTGCGCGATCAACCACCGACGGCCGGCGCTCCGAACTTCCACGGCGCATGGCGAACGGCTCACCGGCGGTCGCCACCCCGGTGGACGGCTCGTCGGTGGCAGGTGCGTCCGCCGGTGCCCTCCGCACGTGGAGGCGGAGGATCACCCCGCCCCGGGCATGTTCCTCCCGGACCGTGAACTCCCCCGCCAGGACGGCCAGTTTCGTGCGCTCGACCGGGTCGCGCGGAGACCAGCGCGGGTCCAGCGCGTACGTCTCGGCGACGGTCCAGACGCGGTCCACCGAGGCCAGCCGGTGCCGGAGCTCCGCGGGGGTCGCCTCGCGGCCCCACAGGGTTCCGGACCGCGGGGCCGACTCCCGCAGCGCGATGTCCCGGACCTGCCGGAACCCCTTGGGGTAGGCCAGCGCGGCGAGCCTCCCGACCGACGGCACGAACAGCACCGGGTCACCGGGGCGCATCTGGCGCAGGGCGAGCGCGGAGACGACGGCGAGGTTGTCGGGGCGGTGTGCGGCGGACCGGTCCTGGCGGTGGACGGGGAGGTGGTGGACGAAGGTGACCGTGAGGGCGAGGACGCCGGTGACGCCCAGCAGGGCGCGCACCCGCCGACCGCCGACCCGTACCCGGCGCCCGTCGAACCGCAGCCGCCCCAGCACTCCGGCCACCCGCCCGGCCCCGGCGGCCACCAGCAGGGACGCCCCGGCCAGGGAGTAGAGCACGTACCGCCCGTGGAACAGCGGCCGCACCTGCGACACAGTCATCAGGATCCCCGGCGGCACGAGCAGCAGCGGGAGCGCGACCGCCGCGAGCCGCCGCGTCCGGAGGCCGACGGCCGTCAGCAGCAGCGACGCCCAGCAGACCACCCCGGCCGGCCCGGGACAGAAGTGCCGCACCAGCCTCTCGGCCTCGTCCCACCCGGGCGTCACCAGCCACGCCACCTGCCCGGACTGCCCCTGCGACACCCACACCAGCGGCAGCAGGAGCAGCACGACCGCTCCCGCCGCCCGCCCCCAGCCGGACCAAGCCCTCCTCGGCACCCGCATGAGGGCCAGCGTCGCCGCGTGCGCGCACAGCGCCAGCACCGCCAGTTCGTGCAGCAGACAGGTCAGGGCGACGACGGTCCCGTACGGCCACCAGGCCCGTGCGGTGACCGCCTCCACGGCCCGGAGAAGCAGCAGCGTCGCCCCCGCCACGCCCGCCGCGACGAGCGTGTACGACCGTCCCTCCTGGGCGTAGTGGCCGGTCATCGGCGTGATGGCGTAGAGGAGACCGGCCCACAGGCCGACCCGTGGCCCGGACAGCCGGACGCCGAGGGCCGCGACCAGGCCGGCGGTGGCGGCCGCCGCGCACACCGACGGCAGCCGCAGGACGACCTCGTCCGGGTGGACCGCGAGGACGGCGTGCATGAGCAGGTAGTACAGACCGTGCACCGCGTCCACGTCGTGCAGCAGCCGCCAGATCTGCGGCACCGTGCGCTGCGCGACCTGGAAAGTGACGCTCTCGTCGCCCCACATGCCGCCCCGGTCCAGGCCCCACAGCCCGACCGCCAGCATCACCGCCATGGGAACCGCCACGGGCACCACGCCCGGGCCGAACCGGCCGCTCCCCCTCGACTGTGCGCTCATCACGGCCTGATTCTGTGACGTTACGCCAGCCTTGATGACACTTGATGGTGTGTTACCACTTTCATGTCATTCGCCCGGCTTACGATCGGCCGTAATGAATGCCGTACAGAACCCCGAGAGGCCCCTCCCCCAGGTAGCCGTCGTGGTCATCGGCTACGACGACGCCGCCCATGTGACGGACGCCGTGCGCTCGGCGCTCGCCCAGGGCCCCGCCGTGCGCGAGGTCGTGGCCGTCGACGACTGCTCGACGGACGGCAGCGCCGGCCTCCTCGACCGGCTCGCCGCGTCAGAACCCCGTCTGAGGGTCATCCGCCGCCGGGCCAACAGCGGCGGCTGCGGCACCCCGCGCAACACCGGACTCGACGCGGTGACGTCGCCGTACGTGATGTTCCTGGACAGCGACGACGTCCTGCCGCCCGGCGCGGTCGACGCACTGCTCGACGCGGCGACCGGCGCGCACGCGGAGGTCGTGAGCGGCCTGTGCGTACGCCGGGAACTGCCATCGGGGCGCGAAGTACCCTGGCAAGCGCGCCTGTACGCACTCCACGCCGCTGTTCCGCACCCCGCGCAGCGCCCGCGCCTGGTCCACGACACCCTCTGCGTGAACAAGCTCTACCGCACCGGCTTCCTGCGCGAGCACGGCATCCGCTTCCCCGAGGGCCGCTTCCCGTACGAGGACGTCGTCTTCACCGCGCGCGTGCTGGCCGCCGCCCCGCGCATCGCCCTGATCCCGGACCGGGTGTACGTCTGGCACGTGCGCCGGTCCGCCGAGCGGCTGTCGATCTCGCTCGACCGGTCCGGGGTCGCGAACTGGCGGGCCCGTACGGAGGCGTGCCGGCAGGCGTACGAGGTCCTGCTGGGCGCCGGGCAGAAAGAACTCGCGCGGGTCGCGCGCGCCAAGTTCCTCGACCACGACCTGCGGATGTACCTGCGCGAACTGGGGTTGCGGGACTCCGCCTACCGGCGCGCGTGGTGGGAGATCACGCGGGCGCATCTCGCGGAGTACGACGCGGACGACTGGGCCCGCGACCCGGCCGCTCCCGGCCGGCTGGCCGGGCGGGTCGTCCTGGCCTCCCCGGAGCCGCGCGACCTGCCCCGGCTGCGGGAGCTGGCCGCCCGCCCGGCCCGGCTGTACCCGCCGTACGCCCTCGCCGCCGACGGCACGCCCGTCTGGTCGGAGGACCTCCCGCAGGTCTCCCTGGAGCCGCTGCTCACCCGGCCCGTGCCTGTGCTGCCCCTCGCCGTCGACGCGGAACTGCGGCCACGCGCGCGTGGCGCCCGGCTCCGGCTGCGCCTGCACGAGCTGTACGGCCGGGTGGCGCGGGCGGGCCCGGAGGCGGTGGAGGTGGAGTGGCGGCACCGGGACGACGGCGACGAGGCCGTCCGCGGTACGACCGCGCTGGTGCCGTCGGCCGGCACCTGGTCGGCGGAGACGACCGTGGACCTCCCCGCGCTGGCCGCGCACGGCGTGGGCACCTGGGACCTGCGCCTTCGCATCCGCTTCCGCGACGGCGTGAGCCGCGACGTCACGGCGCACGCCCTCACGGGCGCCGGTCTGCTGCGCCGCAGCGCCCTCCCGAGCGCCCGGCACGGCGTGGTGCTCGTACAGCCGTACGCCACCCACTCCGGCGCGCTGGCACTGCGCGTCGCGCCCGGCGCACGCGGTGTGCTGTCCGTCGCACGCGGAAGGCTGCGCCGCCTGCTTCACTGAGAGCACGACGTGTATCGGCACGGAACACCACCACTACGGGCCAACTGACGAGGGGACGGCCGCACATGACCTGGTTGATCACCGGCGGCGCCGGCTACATCGGAGCGCACGTCGTACGGGCGATGACCGCGGCGGGCGAACAGGCGGTGGTGTACGACGACCTCTCCACCGGTATCGCCGAGCGCGTGCCCGACGGGGTGCCGCTGGTGGTGGGCTCGACACTGGACGGCGAGCGGCTCGCGCGCACCCTCGCGGACCACTCGGTCACCGGTGTCGTCCACCTCGCGGCGAAGAAGCAGGTGGGCGAGTCGGTCGAGCAGCCGCTGCGCTACTACCGGGAGAACGTCGAGGGCCTGCGGGTCCTGCTGGACGCGGTGACGGCGGCACGGGTGCCGTCCTTCGTCTTCTCCTCCTCGGCGGCGGTGTACGGCATGCCGGACGTGGACCTGGTCACGGAGGAGACGCCCTGCGTGCCCATGTCGCCCTACGGCGAGACGAAACTGGCCGGTGAGTGGCTGGTGCGCGCGACGGGCCGGGCGACCGGGCTGTCGACCGCGTCCCTGCGCTACTTCAACGTGGCCGGGGCGGCGGGCCCGGAGCTCGCGGACGTCGGCGTGTTCAACCTCGTCCCGATGGTCTTCGAGAAGCTCACGGAGGACGCGCCGCCGCGTGTCTTCGGCGACGACTACCCGACCCCGGACGGCACCTGCGTACGCGACTACATCCACGTAGTCGACCTGGCCGAGGCCCATGTCGCGGCGGCCAGGGTCCTGCGCTCCTCACCCGGCCGCGACCTCACCCTCAACATCGGCCGGGGCGAGGGCGTCTCCGTCCGCGAGATGATCGACCGCATCAACACGGTCACCGGCTACGACCGGCCGCCCACGGTCACGCCCCGCCGCCCGGGCGACCCGGCGCGGGTCGTCGCCTCCGCCGAGCGCGCGGCCGCGGAGCTGGGCTGGAAGGCCCGGCACGACGTCCAGGACATGATCACGTCGGCGTGGGAGGGCTGGGTGCGTCTGCATCCGGGGGCGGCGCGGGGCTGATCCGCGGCAGTCGGCGAAAACGTCCCTACAAGGCCTACAGCGCCTTCAGCGCCCCCGCCGTGGCCCGGGCCAGTGAGCCCAGATACCCCTTGGGCAGCTTCGGGCTGCGGATCACCACCGAGCGCCAGTAGAGCGGCCCGGAGATCAGGTCGAGGGCCAGGTCGTGGTCGAGGCCCCGGCGGAGTTCGCCGCGGGCTTCCGCCGCCGTGACGATGCCGGTCGCGACCCCGTCCTGGCCCTCGCGCAGGGCCTTCTGGAGGGCCTCGGCGATCTCGGGGTTGCGGGCCGCCTCGGCCTGGAGGTCGGGGATGACCTGCGAGGCCACGGGGTGGCGCAGCGCGCGGGAGGTCACCTCGTACAGCAGCCGCAGGTCGCCCTCCAGCGAGCCGGTGTCCGGCGCGGGCAGGCCCTGCACCGCGAGCGCCGAGACGATGTCGAGGACCAGGTGCAGCTTGGAGCGCCAGCGGCGGTACACCGCCGTCTTCCCGACCCCCGCCCGGCGCGCGATCCCCTCGATGGACATCCGCGCGTAGCCGACGGCCGCGAGCTCCTCGAAGACGGCCGCCCGGATGGCTTCCGTCACGTCCTCCCGCAGTACGGCCGCCCCTGCGGGGGCCCGGCGGCGCCGGGGCTGCTGGGGCTCGTCGGGCTTCGTCGTCATGCCGACAGCATAGGGCGTCACGACGAAACGGTTGCGTTCCGACGTGCGGACGGCATACGCTCGCGTTGCGACGATACGGTCCCGTCCCGACGTAAGAAGTCGTGAAGAGTCCGGTAAGAACCGCCCCACCGCCTCACTCCTCGCGACCCCATAGGTCCCACACCCCCCGAACGAAAGCAGCGGATGTGAGCCAGGTCCTCCACACACCGCCCCAAGCACCGGCCCCGGCCCCGGCCCCGGCCGCCGACGACCTCGCGGCCCTCGCCGCCCGCCACGGCCTCTCCGTCAGCGGCGCCCGCCCCTCCCTGCCCGAGTACGTCCGCCAGCTGTGGGCCCGGCGCCACTTCATCACCGCGTTCGCCACCGCCAAGCTCACCGCCCAGTACAGCCAGGCGAAGCTCGGCCAGGTCTGGCAGGTGATGACCCCGCTGCTGAACGCGGCGGTCTACTACTTCATCTTCGGCGTGCTGCTCGGCACCAAGCACGGGGTGCCGGACTACATCCCGTTCCTGGTCACGGGCGTGTTCATCTGGACGTTCACGCAGAGCTCGATCATGGCGGGCACCCGCGCCATCTCCGGCAACCTCGGCCTGGTGCGCGCCCTGCACTTCCCGCGCGCCGCGCTGCCCCTGTCGTTCTGCCTCCAGCAGCTCCAGCAGCTGCTGTTCTCGATGGGCGCCCTGGTCGTCATCCTGCTCTGCTTCGGCGTGCCGGTCGGCGTGTCCTGGCTGCTGGCGCTGCCGGCGCTGTTCCTCCAGTTCACGTTCAACGCGGGCGTCTCCATGGTCATGGCCCGGATGGGCGCCAAGACCCCGGACATCGCCCAGCTGATGCCGTTCGTGCTGCGCACCTGGATGTACGTCTCGGGCGTCATGTGGAGCATCGACAAGCTGGCGCAGAAGGACAGCCTGCCGCACGTGGTGACGCTGGCGCTGGCGGCCAACCCGGCCGCCGTCTACATCGACCTGATGCGCTTCGCCCTGATCGACAGCTTCCACGCGAGCCAGCTCCCAACCCATGTGTGGGCACTCGCCGTCGGCTGGGCGCTGGTCGCCGGCGTCGGCGGCTTCATCTACTTCTGGAAGGCTGAGGAGACGTACGGCCGTGGCTGACATCGCCAACGACAGGATCCCCACCGTCGTCGCCGACGGCGTCGACATCGTCTACCGCGTCAACGGCACCGGCGCCGGACGCGGCTCCGCGACCGCCGCCCTCAACCGCATGCTGCGCCGCAAGCAGACCGAGAAGGCGTCGGGCGTGCGCCGGGTGCACGCCGTGAAGAACGTGTCCTTCGTCGCCTATCGGGGCGAGGCGATCGGCCTGATCGGCACCAACGGCTCCGGCAAGTCGACCCTGCTGAAGGCCGTCGCCGGGCTCCTCCCCGTGGAGAACGGCCGTATCTACACCGGCGGCCAGCCCTCCCTGCTCGGCGTCAACGCGGCGATGATGAACGACCTGACCGGCGAGCGCAACGTGCACCTCGGCGGCCTGGCGATGGGCATGTCCCGCGAGCAGGTCAGGGACCGCTACCAGGGCATCGTCGACTTCTCCGGCATCAACGAGAAGGGCGACTTCATCACGCTGCCGATGCGCACGTACTCCTCCGGCATGGCCGCGCGGCTGCGGTTCTCCATCGCCGCCGCCAAGGACCACGACGTCCTGCTGATCGACGAGGCGCTGGCCACCGGCGACCGCTCCTTCCAGAAGCGCTCCGAGGACCGCATCCGCGAGCTGCGCAAGCACGCCGGGACGGTGTTCCTGGTCAGCCACAACAACAAGTCGATCCGCGACACCTGCGACCGCGTGCTGTGGCTGGAACGGGGGGAACTGCTCATGGACGGGCCGACGGAGGACGTCCTGAAGGAGTACGAGGCGTTCACCGGCGACAAGTCGCCCAAGGCCAAGCCGAAGCCCAAGGTGCCTGTTTCCTCGTGAGGTGCCGGTTCCCTCGTGAGGCGCACCCCGGTCGATCCTTTTGTCGTATTGGTGACACCATGACCGCATAAGGTCCGCCCGGTGCGACGAGATGGAGGAGCCCCGTGATGCCCGAGCTCAGCGTCATCGTCCACGGGCCGAACGTTCAGGACCATCTGACGGAACTCCTCGACTCCCTCGCCGCCCATCCCCTGCCGGACGCCGAGCTGATCGTGGCCGCGGTCGGCGACTGGGCCCGGGAGACGGCCGAGCGGCACACCCCGGAGGTCCAGGTCGTCCCGCTGCCGGACGGCACCGGCGACGCCGCGGCCCGGGCGGCTGGGGCGGCGCGGGCCTCCGGCCGCTGGCTGCACTTCGTCCACGCCAAGGACGGCCTGCCCGCCGGCGCCTCGCGCACGGTCGCCGAGCGGGTGGCCGAGCTCCCGGCCGAGGTGGACGTCCTGCTCCTCGACCACGTCCGCAGCACCTGGCACACCTCCGGCATGCCCTCCCGGGACGGCTCCCTGCTGGCCCGGGCGGGCCGGGCCGACGTCGCCCTGGACGACTGCGCGCCGCTGCTGCGCCTGACCCCGCTGCTCGGCACCCGCGTGCTGCGCGCGGACTTCTGGCGGGCGCACGAACAGCGGCTCACCACCGACGACGAGCCGTACGCCGCCCTGGCCGCCCTGCTGCTCGCCGACCGCGTCGCCTGCCTGCCGCACGTCGCCTACGAGGACCGCAGGCTGCGCCCCGCGAGCCTGCCCCCGGTCACTCCCGAGCAGCGCTACGGCCTCGTCGAGCGCTACGAGTCGCTCCTCGACCTCACCCGGGACCGCCGCGCCGCCCACGCCGTGCTCTACGACGTCATGGTCCGCGACTGCCTGCGCACCTTCGCGCGCGGCGGCATGCCGGAGGAGGCCGCGCGGGAGTTCTTCCGGCGGGCGTCGCTGGCCGCCCTGCGCCGCCGCCCCGAGGGCTACCGGCGCCCCGCCGGTCTGGAAGGCGTCCGCCGCTCCCTGCTCGAAGAGGGCGCCTACGCCAGGTACCGGGCCTTCCAGGCCGTCAACCGCACCCGCCGCACCGCCAAGTCGGCCGTACGGGCCCGCAAGCGGCAGGCCGGCGCCAAGCTCCGCGACCACCAGTACCGCAGGGCGCTCGGCCGCCCGGTCAATCCCCACCTGGCGGTGTTCGCGGCGTACTGGAACCGCGGCGTCGCCTGCAATCCGGCCGCGATCGCCGCGAAGCTCGCCGAACTCGCCCCGCAGATCCACCCGGTGTGGGTGGTGACCGAGGAGAACGCGGCCCTGCTGCCGCCCGGCACCGACCACGTCGTGCCGGGGACCCGCCGCTACTGGGAGGTGCTGGCGACCGCCAAGTACCTCGTCAACAACGTCAACTTCCCCAACGCGGTGGTCAAGCGCCCCGACGCGATCCACCTCCAGACCCATCACGGCACGCCCCTGAAACGCATGGGCATCGACCAGATGGCGTACCCGGCCGCCGCCCAGGGCCTGGACTTCCAGGCGCTGCTGGAGCGCATCGACAAGTGGGACTACAGCGTCTCCGCCAACAGCCACACCACGCGCATGTGGGAGCGCGCGTACCCGTCGCACTACGTCTCCCTCGACCACGGCTATCCGCGCAACGACGTCTACTACACGGCCGGCGCCGAGGACATCCGCAGCGTCCGCGACAGGCTCGGCATCGCGCCGGGCCGCCGGGCCGTCCTCTACGCGCCCACCCACCGCGACTACGAGGCCGGCTGGACCCCCCGCCTGGACCTGGCCGCCCTCGCCGACCGCCTCGGCGACGACACGGTCCTGCTCGTCCGCGGCCACTACTTCTACGGCGGCGCGGCCTCCCCGCTCACCAACCTGCGCCGCACGGGCCGGATCATCGACGTCTCCTCCTACGACCCGGTGGAGGAGCTGTGCCTGGCGGCGGACGCCCTGGTCACGGACTACTCCTCGATCATGTTCGACTACGCCAACCTCGACCGGCCGATCGTGATCCACGCCGACGACTGGGAGACGTACCGCACCACCCGCGGCGTCTACTTCGACCTGATGGCCGAGGCGCCGGGCCCCGTCGCCCGCAGCCAGCAGGAGCTGACGGAGATCCTCACCTCCGAGGCCTGGCGCGACGAGGGCGCGGCGAAGGCACGGGCCGTCTTCCGGCGCCGGTTCTGCGAGTACGACGACGGACGCGCCGCCGAACGCGTCGTACGCCGGGTCTTCCTCGGCCAGGACGAGGGGTCCCTGCCGCCGGTGCTGCCGATCGAGGAACGCACCCCGGCCCCGACCCCGCAGGAGGCGACCGCATGAGCACCCCCGACGTCACCGTGACGGTCATCGTTTACAACGACGCCGAACGCCTCACGCGCGCGGTCGACTCGGTCCGCGGGCAGACCCACGCGAACGTGGAGATCGTCATCAGCGACGACCACTCGACGGACGAGACCCCTCAGGTGGCACGCCGCCTGGCCGCCGAGGACCCCCGCGTCCGCCACCTCCGGCTGGAGCGGAACAGCGGCGGATGCAGCGCACCGCGCAACCGCGCCCTGGAGACCGCCCGTGCGCCGTACCTGATGTTCCTCGACAGCGACGACGAACTCCCCGACGACGCCGTCGCACTGCTGCTCGCCGCCCACCGCGAACGCGAGATCGACTTCGCGATGGGAGCGGTGCAGCGCGTCCGGGCCGACAACGGCCGCCGCTCGACGTGGATGCCGCACCTGGTCGCAGAGCGCCGCACCCTCGACGGCATCGAGGCCGACCCGCGGCTGCTCTTCGAGCACCTCGCCACCAGCAAGATGTACGCCCGCGCCTTCCTCGACCGGCACGGCCTGCGCTTCCCGGAGGGCATCCACTACGAGGACCAGCTGTTCTCGGCGCAGGCGTACTGCCTGGCCAAGGCCTTCACGATCATCCCGGAACCGGTCTACCGCTGGTACGTCGCCCCGTTCGCCGCCTCCGACGCGGCCTCGATCTCCAACCAGCGGCACAAGCTCGCCAACGTCCGCGACCGCGTCCACGTCCAGCACCTCATCGACGCGTTCCTGGCCGAGAGCGGGCACGAGTCGCTGCGGGAGGACAAGGACCACAAGTTCCTCAAGCACGACTTCCGGATGTACGCCGGTGACCTGCCCTACCGGGACGAGGAGTGGCTGTCCGCCTTCGCGGACATCGTCACGCCGTACCTGGACACGCTCACCCCGGGCGCGTTCGCCCGTCTCCCCCGCGCCGAACGGGTGGTCATCCAGCTGATCCGCGACCACCGCCTGCCGGAGGCCGGGCTGGCGGCACGGGGCCTCGGCCACGGTGTGGCACCGCGGCAGGTCACGACCGACGAACACGGCCGCACCTACTGGGGCTCCCGCATTCCGTCCTCCGAATGGTCCCGCCGCGAACTGGACATCTCCGACCTGGACCTGGAGACGCGCCCCTTCCCGAGCGCCCAGTTCCGCCATGAGATCACGGAGGTCACCCGCGGCCCGGGCGCCTCGGTCGACCTCACCATCCGCACGTACGACCCTGCCCTGCGCCTCCCGGTCGGCCCCCAGCGCGCGACCCTCCTCATCGCCCCGGGCCGGCGCCGCCTCCGCGTCCCGTTCCGCCTCTCCCCCGTCCGCCCCGGCATCTTCGAGGGCCACGCCCACCTGGACCTGGCAGCGGCCCCCCTCCCCTTCCACGGCTTCGCCGGAGTCCGCCACCCCTTGCTCCGCCTGCAACACCAGGGCCTGTCCCACACGGGCCTCCTCCTGGCTCCCCTGGCCTTCCCGCCCCTGACGGCTCAGGTCCCCCACCACCGCCTGACCCTGGAGCCAGAGGGCCACGGCCCGGGCCGCTTGCAGGTCCGCTGGGAACCGGTGGGCGTGACGGCGCGGGTGATACGCCCGATGACACGCCGAGTGGCGAGGCCCCGGGTGAAGAGGGCCGCGCGCTTGCTGGCCAGCGCGCTGAAGTAGGCCCATGGGGGTGTGCGGGCGCAGCGGCCTCCCGACCGGCCGGGCTGCGGCCCCGCCCGCCCTCAGCACCAGCACCACCGGCTCCTCCACACGGATGAGGACACCGCCCGCACCTCCCTCGCCCGGGCGGCCTGCCCTGCCCCACAGGCCGATGGCACCCGGCATCCGGTCCGGCAGTCTCACGGTATGACCTCTTCGCCTCCGCCCCGCTGGGCAGTCTGGGCAGCCCACGCCACAACCCTCGTCGTACTCCCCAGCGGGTTATGGCGAATCGCCCTGGTCCTCGGCCACCCGGCCGGCTACACCGACGAGGCCTTCACGGACTTCCAGTCCCCCGGCACCAAGGTCTGGATGCTGACGCTGAGCATCGTCAGCGAACTCCTGGCCTTCCTGACGATCGGTCTGGTACGCCCCTGGGGCGAGGTCATCCCCCGCTGGATCCCGATTCTCGGCGGACGCGCGGTCCACCCGAAGGCCGTGGTCATCACCGCCGGCCTCGGCGCCCTGGCCCTGACCGCGCTGTGGGCGAACATCCCTTGGTGGTGGACGTACTCCCACGACAACATGACGGACACCGGCAACCTCGTGGTGGGCATCCTCTACCAGCCGCTGATCCTGTGGGGCCCGCTCCTGGCCGCGGTCACGGTGTCGTACCACCGCCGCCGCAAGGCTCACGGCATCACGGCGTAGAGCACCTGCCCCCGAGGCCCCCGAGCCACCTCCCGCAGCCCCGCACCACCCCCGGCGGCACCGCCCGTGTCCACAACCCACCGCACCCCGTACTCCCGAAGAATCCGCTCCCGCTCCCGCCCCGACGTCCCCTCCGCGAAGTACCTCCGCACAGCCGTCCCCCGCCGCGCCTCGTCCGGCAGAAAGAAGTCGGGATACCCGGGCGCCACGGTGTACGCCCCGTACGCGGGGATCTGCCGAGCCGGCCGCCCCTCCCGGGCCATGACCACATCCCCGTACCTCACCCAGGGCGTCATCCAGTAGTACCCCTCCCACGGCCGCCGGTACTTCTCCGCGACGGCCTCCGGCAGATCCCCCCGCTTCACCACGTACCCGACCGTCCCCACCTGCGTCCAGGCACCCACGGCCAACGCCACCCCCAGGACACAAGCCCACCCCACCCGAGCCCCCCGCCGCCCGGCCTCGCCGACCTCCACCGCCACCGCGATCTGCGCCGGAATCACCGCCGCCGGCAACGCCCGCCCCCACGACCAGTGCCCGCTCAGCCCGCCCGCCGCCACCACGACCACCCCCAGCACGAAGAACAGCACCAGCGGATCCCACCGGTCCCGCCACCACCGCACCCCCAGCGCCACCACCCCGAGCAGCACCAGCCAGTACCGTCCGAGCAGGTCCTCGTACAGCGGCCGGTGCACCGACTCCAGATCACCCCCGGCGCCGAACAGCGCGAAGAAGTCGTAGTACGGCCACAGCAGCAGGACCACCAGCCCCAGCGCCAGCCCGCCGCCCAGCCGGAGCCACACCATCCGCTCCGGCCGCGCGGCGGCCACCGTCGCGAGCGCCCCCAGCGTGGCCACCACACCCGAGAACTGATGGCACAGCAGGATCACCGCCCACAGCGCCCCCAGCCCGAGCCACACGCCCCATCCCGCGTCACCGTCACCGTCGCCGCGCACCACCCGCCCGAGCCACGCCCAGAGGTGGAACGCGAGCCCCAGCGCGAACACGCTCGGATACGACACCGTCAGCGCGAGCGAGTTGAGCCCGTAGAAACCGCTCCAGTTGAACAGGACCGTCCCCCACAGGAACAGCAGGCTCAGCACGGCCAGTGCGGGTGCGGCGCGATGGCCGCTCAGCGTCCGCGCATACCGCCACACCCCCGACAGCAGCAGCGCGAGCCCGGCCAGCGCCCCCAGCCGCAGCACCACGAAGACCGACAGACCGCTCACCCGTGCGACACAGCCGAGCACCAGCATCCAGGGCGAGTAGTACGGGCTCGGTGTGTCCGCGTCGACGAGCGGATTGCCCGGGTCGACGAGATCGTGCCGCAGCCGCTGGACCGTCGCGGCGTGCATGCCGAGGTCCCCGGCCCACGGCAGCCGCACGATCACGAGGACCAGCAGCAGGACGGCCACCGCGGCGGCCGCCTGCGCGGCGAGGGCCGTCGGCCTAGGCGCCGTGCGCGTCATGCTGGAACACCCAGGTGCGGTAGACGAGGAAGCGAAAGGCGGAGGCCAGCACGATGGAAACCGCCTTGACCGCGTTCGACTCGAAGGGACCGGCCAGGCCGAGGCCGTGATATCCGACGTAGAACAGCCCGCTTTCCATGGCCACGCCGATTCCGCTGAAGACGAAGAACAGCGCGATCTGGCGCCGCGTGCGGGACGCCCTGTCGCGGTAGGTGACGTACCGGAATCCGAGGTAGTTGGTGCCCATGGCGATCAGGCTGGCCGCCACGGTCGCCACCATGGCAGCCCGGTGCAGCCCGTGCAGGAGCGCGTTGAACACCAGGAAGTTCACCGCGACACCGCTCCCACCGACCAGCGCGAACTTCACCACTTCGACGACGAGGCGCTTCACCGGCGGGGCGGCGGGAGCGGCCGCCCGCTCCCTGGGGAGGTTCACAGTCACGCCCCAAGCCTTAGCCGGAAACGGTAAGTTCTCCACTCGAATCGCCCTAAGGCACGCCAAGAAGAAAGCGCCCCGGGCCGAGACCGGCCCAGGGCGCCGTACTGCTCCGGACCGCTACGAATGCGTCCGCAGCAGTGTCCGCATCGTCCGCATCGCCACCGACAGGTTCGCGAGGTCGAACGCCTCGGAGCCCTGGATCTCCTCCAGTGTGGTGCGGGCCCGGCCGAGGATCGCCGCGTTCTTCTGCTCCCACGCCTTGTAGCGCTGCTCGGGCGTCGAGGTGCCGTTGCCCACCGCCAGGACGTCGGCGGTCAGCGCCGCGTGCGCCGCGTACAGGTCCTCGCGGATCGCCGCGCGGGCCATGGACTGCCAGCGGTCGGCGCGGGGCAGCTCGATGATGCGGTCCATGAGCTGGGTGATCCGCAGCCGGTCGGCGAGGTCGTAGTAGACCTCGGCGACATCCAGCGGCTCCCGGCCCATGCGGTCGCCGACCGAGACGATGTCCAGCGTCGGGAAGGCGGAGGAGAACCCGGCCACGCGCGTGGCGAGTTCGTCCGGCACGCCGGCGTCCGTCAGCTCGTCGTAGATCTTCTGGTACCACTCCAGGTCCGCGCCGCGCAGCAGCTTCGGCAGCTGGGTCCAGACCTGCTCGACCCGCTCGGCGAAGAAGTCGACGGTCTCGGCGAGCTGGAGCGGCTGCGGCCGGTTGTTGAGCAGCCAGCGCGTGCCGCGCTCCACCAGGCGGCGCGAGTGCAGCCGGATACGGGTCTGGACGTCGGCCTCGACCTTGTTGTCGAGCGCCTCGACCCCGTCCCACACCGGCGACTGGCGGAAGATCTCCCGGGCCGCCGTCTGCGCCCGCACGATCTCCTCCAGCGACGCGCCGGTCTCCTCGCGCAGCCGGTGCAGATACGTCGTACCGCCCGTGTTGACCGTGTCGTTGACCAGGACCGTGGTGACGATCTCGCGGCGCAGCGGGTGCCCGTCGAGACGGTCCGGGAACTGCTCGCGCAGCTCGGTCGGGAAGTAGCAGTGCAGCAGGCCCCGCAGGTACGGGTCGTCCGGCAGCGAGGTGTGCAGCAGCTCCTCGGCGACCGTGATCTTCGTGTACGCCAGCAGGACGGCCGTCTCCGGGCTGGTCAGGCCCTGCCCCTGGGCGAGCCGCTCGCGGATCTGCCGGTCGGTGGGCAGGAACTCCAGCGCCCGGTCGAGGTGGCCCTCCCTGACCAGGTGCTTCATGAAGCGCTGCTGGGCGTGGAGCATGTCCTTGGACTGGGCGAGGGCGTTGGAGATCGCCGTGTTCTGCGCGTAGTTGTTGCGCAGCACCAGCTGGCCGACCTCGTCGGTCATCTCGGCGAGCAGCTTGTTGCGCTGCTTGACGGTCATGTCGCCGTCGGTGACCAGGCCGTTGAGCAGGATCTTGATGTTCACCTCGTGGTCGGAGGTGTCCACGCCCGCGCTGTTGTCGATGGCGTCCGTGTTGATCCGGCCGCCGTGCAGCGCGAACTCGATCCGGCCGAGCTGGGTAAGGCCCAGGTTGCCGCCCTCGCCGACGACCTTGACGCGCAGGTCCTTGCCGTCGACGCGGATGGCGTCGTTGGCCTTGTCGCCGACGTCCGCGTTGGACTCGGTGGAGGACTTGACGTACGTACCGATGCCGCCGTTCCACAGCAGGTCCACCGGGGCCTGGAGGATGGCCTTCATCAGGTCGGCCGGGGTCAGCTTGGTGACCTTGGCCTCGATGCCGAGGGCCTCGCGGATGTGGGCGTTGACCGGGATCGCCTTGGCCGTACGCGGGAAGATGCCGCCGCCGGCCGACAGCAGCTCCTTGTTGTAGTCCTCCCAGCTGGACCGCGGCAGCTCGAACAGGCGGCGGCGCTCGGCGTAGGAGGTGGCCGCGTCCGGGTTCGGGTCGATGAAGATGTGCCGGTGGTCGAAGGCGGCCACCAGGCGGATGTGCTCGGAGAGCAGCATGCCGTTACCGAACACGTCACCGGACATGTCACCGATGCCGACGACCGTGAAGTCCTCGGTCTGGGTGTCCACACCCAGCTCCCGGAAGTGCCGCTTGACGGACTCCCAGGCGCCGCGGGCGGTGATGCCCATGCCCTTGTGGTCGTAGCCGGCCGAGCCGCCGGAGGCGAAGGCGTCGCCGAGCCAGAAGTTGTACTTCTCGGCGACCCCGTTGGCGATGTCGGAGAACGTCGCGGTGCCCTTGTCGGCGGCGACGACGAGGTACGTGTCGTCCTCGTCGTGCCGGACGACGTCCGCCGGGGGCACGACCTCGCCGGCCACCATGTTGTCGGTGATGTCGAGCAGCGCCGAGATGAACGTCTTGTAGCTGGCGATGCCCTCGGCCATCCACGCGTCGCGGTCGACGCTCGGATCGGGCAGCTGCTTGGCGACGAAGCCGCCCTTGGCGCCGACCGGCACGATGACGGTGTTCTTCACCATCTGCGCCTTGACCAGGCCGAGGATCTCCGTACGGAAGTCCTCACGGCGGTCGGACCAGCGCAGGCCGCCGCGCGCGACCTTGCCGAAGCGCAGGTGCACGCCCTCGACGCGCGGCGAGTACACCCAGATCTCGAACGCCGGGCGCGGCGCCGGCAGGTCGGGGATGGCCTGCGGGTCGAACTTCATGGAGACGTACTCGTGCGGCTTGCCGCCCGCCGCCTCCTGGAAGAAGTTGGTCCGCAGCGTCGCCTTGATGACCGTGAGGAACGACCGGAGGATCCGGTCCTCGTCGAGCGAGGCCACCTGGTCGAGGGCCGCGTCGACCTCCTCGAACAGCGCGTCCACGATCTCGTGTCCCGCGCGCTGCCGGTCCGGCGACATCCGCGCCTCGAACAGGGAGACGAGCAGGCGGGTGGTGTGGACGTTGTTGCGGAGGGTGTCCTCCATGTAGTCCTGGCTGAACGTGGACGCCGCCTGCCGCAGGTACTTCGCGTACGCCCGCAGCACCATCGCCTGGCGCCAGGTCAGCCCGGCGCTCAGCACCAGGGCGTTGAAGCCGTCGTTCTCCGCCTTGCCGGTCCAGGTGGCGGCGAAGGCGTCCTGGAACCGCTCGCGGGCGTCGTCGGCGAGGTAGTCACCGCCGCTGCGGGAGCGGGGCATGCGCAGGCCGAAGTCGTAGATCCAGGCCACGCTCCGGTCCGAGCAGCGCAGCTCGTACGGCCGCTCGTCGACGACCTCGACGCCGAGCCGGTTGAGGACCGGCAGCACGGCCGACAGGGAGATGGCGTCGCCCGTGCGGTAGATCTTGAAGCGGCGCTCCTCGGGGGCGGCGCCCACCGGCTCGTAGAGGCTGAGCGCGAAGTCCTCACCCTCCTCGGCGTTCAGCTGTTCGAGGTGGACGAGGTCGGCGACCGCGGCGCGCGGGTTGTGGTCGGCCTTGTAGCCCTCGGGGAAGGCGTGCGCGTACCGGCGCATCAGTTCCGCCGCGCGCTCCTCGCCGAGCTCGGCGTTGAGCGCCTCGGAGAAGGCGTCCTCCCAGGAGCGGGCGGCCTCCACCAGCCGGGCCTCGATGCGCTCCTTGTCGGCGTCGGACAGCTCGGGCAGCTCGGTGCCCTGCGGGACCCGGACCACGAAGTGCAGCCGGGACAGGATCGACTCGGTGTTCCAGGCCGTGAAGTCGACGCTGATGCCGCCCAGCTCCTCCTTCAGGATCTCGATGATCCGCAGGCGGACGGCCGTGGTGTAGCGGTCGCGCGGCAGGTAGACGAGCGCGGAGTAGTAGCGCCCGTACTCGTCCTGGCGCAGGTAGAGCCTCAGCCGCCTGCGCTCCTGGAGGTAGAGCACGGAGGTGACGATGGCCCGCAGCTCGTCGACCGGGGTCTGGAACAGCTCGTCGCGCGGGTAGGTCTCCAGGATCTGGAGCAGGTCGCGTCCGTCGTGGCTGTTGGGCGAGAACCCGGCCTGTTCGAGGACTTCCTCGACCTTGCGCCGGATGACCGGGACCCGGCGCACGGACTCGGTGTAGGCGGCGGAGGAGAACAGCCCGAGGAACCGCCGCTCGCCGACGACATTGCCCTCGGCGTCGAACTTCTTCACCCCGATGTAGTCGAGGTACGACGGCCGGTGCACGGTCGACCGGCTGTTCGCCTTGGTCAGGACGAGCAGCTTGTGCTCGCGCGCCTTGGCCCGGGCGTCGGCGGGCAGCCGCTCGAAGGACGGGCTGACCGGGTGGCTCTCCTGGTCGGAGTGGTGCGGGTCGGCGCGCAGGATGCCGAGGCCGGTGCCGGGCACGGCGGCCAGCGAGTCGTCCCCGCGCAGCTCGTACTCGCGGTAGCCGAGGAAGGTGAAGTGGTCGTCGGCCAGCCAGCGCAGCAGCTCGCGGGCCTCCTCGACCTGGGGTCCGGGCAGGTCGGCGGGGATGGGCTCGTCCGGCAGCCCCTCCGCCAGCCGGGTCGCCGCGTCCCGCATCTTGCCCCAGTCCTCGACGGCCTCACGGGCGTCGGACAGCACCCGCAGCAGGTCGGCGGTGATCTGCTTCAGATCGGCCCGGTCGGTCTCGCGGTCGATCTCGACATGGATCCACGACTCGACGTGCGCGTCGTGCGGGAGACCGCCGAGGCCGGTCGTGGGAGAGGGCAGCACCTCGATGAGCTTGCCGGTGACGTCGCGCCGCACGATGAACTGCGGGTGGATGACGACGTGGATCCCGCGCCCCTGCCGCGTCAGCTCGTTGGTGACGGAGTCGACGAGGAAGGGCATGTCGTCGGTGACGACCTCGACGACGGAGTGGCTGCACGTCCACCCGTTCTCTTCGACCGTGGGGGTGTGCACCCGCACGTTGGCCGTGCCCTGGGGGCGATTCTCGGCCAGCCGGTAGTGCGAGAGAGCGGCTCCGAAGACGTCGACCGGGTCGCGGTCGGTGAGGTCCTCCGGGGCCGTGTGCAGGTAGTAACGCTGGAGGAACGAGAGGAGGGACTCGCGATCCGGGGCGTCCTGGGCGTCTGGGGTCTCCTCGCCCGTCGACCCGGTCGGTAGGTGCCCCCCGACCGGGCTGTTCTCAGCAACCCGGGCGGCCCTCTCGAGCAACTCGGCCTTGGCTTCGTCCAGCTTGGTCTGCATTGTCCTCTGGCTCCTGTCGCGCGCCGTTGCGTGACGTAGAAGGAAGTACGGCCTCTGCGCTTACGACGTCACGTCGTGACACGGGGTATCCGGTCTGTTCCGACGCTATGCCGCAAGGTGAGATGAGCGGGGGTGTCTGAGCCAATCTTGAGCTGCCCCACGGGTGTGAGGCTGCTCTCTGCGACGCCTCGGTCCGGGTGGTGCTCGGCGTCCCGGGAGTCCTCGAAGCCCCGTCCCGCCCGCGAAGACCAGCGACCGCCGCCCGGTCACGGATGTGGTCCGTGCTCTCCGGGCGCAGGGCAGGGACGACGACGTCCCCGCGAACTATCGCGCTGATCACGCCACCAAGGCTATCGCTCCTCACAGGGGGCCCGTCATGAGCCGTATGTGTACAAAACCAGGCCTGGAAGTTTGACGTTCTGCACAGTGCCGCTACACCCAGCGGTAGGCATGGGTGCCGATCTGGCGACAGCGCCGAGCACCTGACTACGCCGCCAGCCGCTCCGCCTCCGCCACGGCCTCCTCCAGCGTGTCCACGACCGGCACTCCCACCGACTCCAGACTCGCCCGACTGTGCGACCCGCCCGTGTACAGCACGGCCCGAGCCCCCACATGCTGCGCGGCCACCGCGTCGTCCGCCGCGTCCCCGATCACCACGGTCCGCTCAGGATCCACTCTCAGCGACCCCAGATGCCGCACCATGTGCTCGGCCTTGCTGCCCCCCGACGGCCCGGTCCGCCCATCCACCCGTATGAAGTGCGGCTCGATCCCGAAGCCCCGCACCAACGGCACGAGCTCCTCGTGCACGTACATGCTCAGGATCGACTGACTGCGCCCGGCCGACCGCCACCCCGCCAGCAGCTCCACGGCCCCCACCGTCAGCTCGCACGCCACCCGGTGCTCGGCGTAGTACCGATGGAAGATGTCGTCCATGACCTCCCACTCGGCCTCGGTCGGCAGCCGCCCCATCAGCCGCTCGTAGAACTTCGGCACCGGCACGCAGTACAGCTCCCGGTACTTCTCCAGCGTCAGCGGCTCCAGCCCCAGCTCGGTGAACGCCGCGTTCGTCGCCCCGATGATCGCGTCGATGTCATGGAACAGCGTCCCGTTCCAGTCCCAGACAATGTGCGCGCCCGTCTGCTTCCCCATGCCCAAAACGTACCCGCCTCCACTGACAATCAAGAGAACGGCGACTCAACGCGCCCCCCTGAACGCCGAGAGCACCCGCCCCGGCTCGCTCAGTCCCCGCGCCCCACCAGGTTCGGGATCTCCTGCGTGGCGAACCACAGCAGCTCGTGGTCCTCCGCCCCGTCCACGACGAACTGCGCGTCGTCGTCCCCGCCGTCCGCCGCGGGCAGCGCCTCGGCCGCCGCCGTCACGTCCGCCTCCGCGTCCGCCGCGTCGACGTGCACGGACGCCGCCTTGGCCAGCGGGACGGCGCCGACGACCCGTACCTCCCCCAGCGCCGCCGGGTCGAGCCCCCGGTCGGGATCCGCGCTCGCGACCCGGTCGGGCACGTCCACGGCCACCACGACCCGCCGCCGCGGCGCCTGCGGCTCGGCCGCCAGCAGCCGCAGCGACGCCAGCGCGGCCCGGCTCAGCGCCGCGTACTCCAGTTCCTCGATGTCGTCGGAGAGGTACCACTCGCGCAGCCCGGGCGTCACGGCGTACGCGACGAACGGCCCGGCTCCCAGCTCACCCGTCCTGTACGCCTCGGCGAGACCGGGGAGGGTCAGGGGCACGTAGACACGCATGGCTGGCTGCTTCTTTCGTGGTCGTTTCATGGTCGGAGAGCTCCGGAGGGCCTTCAGGATACGTGCGGGACGTCCTCTTTTGAGTTCCGTCCCGTGACGCCGGACGCGGCAACTCCAGGCCCGGCATTCACCCGGCGCATCCCCACGCTGACCGGCTCCATGCCCTCCACGCCACCCGGATAGGTGAACATTCCGGCGCCCGCCACCCGGGGCCCGCTTCCTTGCCCTTGCCCCCGTCGGCCCCGTACAAGATCACCAACCCGAAGTTACTCCCCGGTATCCACCGGGCCCACGAAACGGGGACCCCATGAACAAGGTCATGACCAGGGCACAGCAGCGCCCGGCCGGCCGCCCACCGGCCCGCCGCGACCCACGCCGCCCCGACGGCACCGCCGCCCCACGCACCCCCGCGAACCCCACTCCCCGCGCCCCCGGCGACACCGCCCCACCCCGCACCCCCGGCAGCACGACCCCACGCCCGCCCGGAAGCCCCACTTCCCGCACCTCCGGCGGCACGGCCCCGCTCAGCACCCCGGGCGGAGGCCCCGCCCGCACCCCGGCAGCCGACGGCCGCCCACCGGCCCGCCGCGACCCACGCCGCCCCGACGGCACCGCCACCTCACGCACCCCCGCGAACCCCACTCCCCGCACCTCCGGCGGCACCGCCCCACCCCGCACCCCGGGCGGAGGCCCCACCCGCACCCCGGCAGCCGACGACCGCCCTCCGGGCTCCGCCCGCGCCGTGAGGCCCCGCACCCGCCCCACGGACACCCGCCCGCCGTCCCCCTCGGCCACCGCCACAGCACCCCGCAGAGCGCCGCGAACCACCGCCCCGGCCTCCCGGGACACCGCACCACGCGTCCCGGCGCGCCATCCCCGCCGTCCGGTTCCCCACCCCCTCCCCACCGACCTCTTCGCCGACCTCCTCCTCGCCGTCCTCAGCGGCCACCGCCCCGTCCACTCGATGCTCCGCCACACCCGGGGCCGCGCCTACGACGAACTGGCCTGGCTCGCCGAACGCGGCCCCCTGCGCACCCGGGGCGCCCGCCCCGTCGTCCGCGACATCGGCTACTTCGAACCCCGCCCCGGCGCCATCGAGGCCTTCGCCCGCATCGGCGCCGGAGACCGGCTGCGCGCGATGGCCTTCCGCCTGGAACTCGGCCAGGACCTCCGCTGGCGCTGCACGGCGGTGGAACTCGGCGGCCCCCGCCCACCCCGCGCAGAGTCCGACTGAGCCACCGCATCAGGCCGCACAGCCGCCGATCCACCAAGCCGAAGGGCCGGACACCCTCAGGTGCCCGGCCCTTCAGCCGCTACGGTGCCTCAGCGACCGTCACTTCTTACGACGCCCCCGGCTCCGCGCCTGCTTGCGGCGCTCCGCGCGCGTGAGGCCGTCGGCCTCGGAACGCACCGGCTCGTCGTCGGCGGCGAAGTCACCCTCGATGGTGCCGCCCTCGCCGTCGACCGTCGGCGCGGAGAAGTGGAGGTTGCGCCGCTGCGGGGCGTCGAGCCCCTTGGCGCGGATCTCCGGGCGGGCACCGGCCTGCGCCGGCACCGCGTCGTGCTTCTCCAGGTCGGCCACCGGCTTGGTGTCCTCGACCGGGACCTCCTCGACCTGCTGCTCGACCTGGACCTCCAGGTTGAACAGGTAGCCGACGGACTCCTCCTTGATGCCCTCCATCATGGCGGTGAACATGTCGAAGCCCTCGCGCTGGTACTCGACCAGCGGGTCCTTCTGCGCCATCGCGCGAAGGCCGATGCCCTCCTGGAGGTAGTCCATCTCGTAGAGGTGCTCGCGCCACTTGCGGTCGAGGACCGACAGCACGACCCGGCGCTCCAGCTCACGCATGATCTCGGAGCCGAGCTGCGCCTCGCGCGCCTCGTACTGCTCGTGGATGTCGTCCTTGACGGAGTCGCCGATGAACTCGGCGGTCAGCCCGGCACGGTCGCCGGCGGCCTCCTCCAGCTCCTCGATCGTGACCTTGCACGGGTAGAGCTGCTTGAAGGCGCCCCACAGCCGGTCGAGGTCCCAGTCCTCGGGGAAGCCCTCGGCGGTCTCGGCCTGGACGTAGGCGTCGATCGTGTCGTCCATGAAGTGCTGCACCTGCTCGTGCAGGTCCTCGCCCTCCAGGACGCGGCGCCGCTCGCCGTAGATGACCTCACGCTGGCGGTTGAGGACCTCGTCGTACTTCAGGACGTTCTTACGGGTTTCAAAGTTCTGCTGCTCGACCTGCGACTGGGCGGAGGCGATCGCGCGCGTGACCATCTTGTTCTCGATCGGCACGTCGTCCGGGACGTTCGCCATCGACATCACGCGCTCGACCATCTGGGCCTTGAACAGCCGCATCAGGTCGTCGCCGAGGGAGAGGTAGAAGCGGGACTCGCCGGGGTCGCCCTGACGGCCGGAACGACCGCGCAGCTGGTTGTCGATGCGCCGCGACTCGTGCCGCTCGGTGCCCAGCACGTAGAGGCCGCCGAGCTTCTCGACCTCGTCCTTCTCGGCCTGGACGGCCTTCTCGGCCCGCTTGAGCGCCTCGGGCAGGGCCTGCGCCCACTCCTCGATGTGCTCCTCGGGGTCGAGGCCGCGCTGGCGCAGCTCCGCCTCGGCGAGGTCCTCGGGGTTGCCGCCGAGCTTGATGTCCGTACCACGGCCGGCCATGTTCGTGGCCACCGTGACGGAGCCCTTGCGGCCGGCCTGGGCGACGATCTGCGCCTCACGGTCGTGCTGCTTGGCGTTCAGCACCTCGTGCTGGATGCCGCGCTTGCTGAGCTGCTGCGAGAGGTACTCGGACTTCTCGACCGAGGTGGTGCCGACGAGGATCGGCTGGCCCTTGCGGTGCTTCTCCTCGATGTCGTCGACGACCGCCTCGAACTTGGCGACCTCGGTCCGGTAGATCAGGTCGGACTGGTCCTTGCGGACCATCGGCCGGTTGGTCGGGATCGGCACCACACCGAGCTTGTAGATCTGGTGGAACTCGGCGGCCTCGGTCATCGCCGTACCGGTCATGCCGCACAGGCCGGGCATTTCCTTGCCGTTGTGGTCGTGGCGCTTGTAGAGGCGGAAGAAGTTCTGGAGCGTGATCGTGGCGAGCGTCTGGTTCTCGTCCTTGATCGGCACCCCTTCCTTCGCCTCGATCGCCTGGTGCATGCCCTCGTTGTAACGGCGGCCCGCGAGGATACGTCCGGTGTGCTCGTCGACGATCATGACCTCGTCGTCGATGATGACGTAGTCCTTGTCCTTCTTGAAGAGCTCCTTGGCCTTGATGGCGTTGTTCAGGTAGCCCACCAGCGGGGTGTTCACCGACTCGTAGAGGTTGTCGATGCCCAGCCAGTCCTCGACCTTGGCGACACCCGACTCGTGGATGGCGACCGTGCGCTTCTTCTCGTCGACGTCGTAGTCGCCGGTCTCCTCGATGCCCTTGAGGGGCTGGCCCGCCTCGCCGCGCTTGAGGCGCTTGACCAGCTTGGCGAAGTCGCCGTACCACTTGGTCGCCTGGTCGGCCGGGCCGGAGATGATCAGCGGCGTACGGGCCTCGTCGATGAGGATGGAGTCGACCTCGTCGACGATGGCGAAGTTGTGGCCGCGCTGGACGAGCTCGTCCTTGGACCAGGCCATGTTGTCGCGCAGGTAGTCGAAGCCGAACTCGTTGTTCGTGCCGTACGTGATGTCGCAGGCGTACTGCTCGCGGCGCTGAGCCGGCGTCATGTTGGCGAGGATGCAGCCGACCTCGAGACCGAGGAAGCGGTGGACGCGGCCCATCATCTCGGAGTCACGCTCGGCCAGGTAGTCGTTCACCGTGATGATGTGGACGCCGCCGCCGGACAACGCGTTCAGATACGCCGGCAGCGTGCCGACGAGGGTCTTGCCCTCACCGGTCTTCATCTCGGCGACGTAGCCCATGTGCAGGGCGGCGCCGCCCATCATCTGCACGTCGTAGTGCCGCTGGCCGAGGACGCGCTTGGCGGCCTCGCGGACGGTGGCGAACGCCTCGGGCAGCAGGTCGTCCAGGCTCTCACCATCGGCGTACCGCTGCTTGTACTCATCGGTGAGGGCCCGCAGCTCGGCGTCGGAGAGGTCGACGAAGTCCTCTTCGATGGAGTTGACCTGGTCCGCGATGCGGTGCAGCTTGCGCAGGATCTTGCCTTCGCCTGCACGCATGATCTTGGAGAGGACGGACACGGGGGTTGGTCTCCTTGCCGGTCGGGCCTGGGACGGTCGGTTACCACTTGACTCACTGAGCAACGGCCATCGTATGCGAGGACCCCACCGCGCCGGGAGGGCCTGCCGTGACGGCGACCGTCCGTTGCTTCGTTTCGTTTTCACTCTGCTTCAAAGGGGACAACGTCCGGGCCCCTCGGATGGTGCCGCATCCCCCATCCGAATTAAGCGAAGCGTGATCAAGCCCTCACCCACAGCAAACAGATGGCGCTTCCCAGAGTGCCCCGACCACAATCGGCCGATGGACCCCGTCACACTCACCACGGACCGCCTCCTGCTGCGCACGGTCGGCCCCCAGGACACCGACGCGGTGCACGACGCCTGCCAGGACCCCGACGTCCAGCGCTGGACCACGATCCCCTCGCCGTACCTCCGGGAGAACGCCGAGGCCTTCACGGAACAGCTGGTCCCCGACGGCTGGGCGGACGGATCCATGTACACCTTCGGCGTCTTCCTCCACTCCGGAGAACTCGCCGGCATGCTCGGCATCACCATGCGCGCCCTGGGCATGGGCGAGATCGGCTTCTGGGCCGTCAAGCAGCACCGCGCCAAGGGCTACATCACGGAAGCCGCCCTCACCGCCTGCCGCTGGGCCTTCGTCCAGGCCGCCGTCGACCGCATCGAATGGCGCGCCGAGGTGGGCAACCGCGCTTCCCGCGCGGTAGCGGAACGGGCCGGCTTCACGATCGAAGGCACGCTGCGCGCCGCGACCAACAACAAGGGCGTACGCCGTGACACCTGGGTCGGCTCCCTGCTCCCGTCGGACATGGGGCTCCCGTCGACGGCCCCATACTTGCCGGCGCGTTAGTAGCCGCCTTGTGCTGCTGAGCTGCTGAGCTGCGGGCAATCGTGCCTCCCCCAGTGCCTTGAGGGCCTGGGAGGTACCCCCAGGGCGGCACGGGTGGACGCAGCGGCACCCCGCCACGCCGGGCTGCGCACCCACCCCACTCCAGCCCCGACGCCCAGCACCCCACATCCAACCCCGCAGCTCACGCCCCTCTGTCAGTCCCACCCCCTATCGTGCAAAACCATGACCACCCCGCGCCCGCGCCCCACAACAGAGCTCTCCGCAGACGAGGCCCGCCGACTGGCGCTCCGCGCCCAGGGCTTCCTCGGCGCCCCACTCCGCCGCTCCGGCGTCCGCGGCATCCTCCGCCACCTGGGCGCGATACAGCTCGACACCATCTCGGTCCTGGCCCGCTCCCACGAACTCGTCCCGTACGCCCGCCTGGGCGCGGTGGGCCGAAAGACAGTGGAGAACGCCTACTGGAAAGACACCCACGCCTTCGAGTACTGGTCCCACGCGGCCTGCATCCTCCCCATCGAGGAGTGGCCCCACTTCGCCTTCCGCCGCCGCGCCTACCGCAACCGCCCGCACTGGAACCACGAGCTGCCGGACGGCGCCTACGACGAGGTCATCAAGCAGCTCCGCGCGGAAGGCCCCCTCACGGCCACGGAGTTGGGCGGCGCGAAGAAGACGAACGACTGGTGGGACTGGTCCGGCACGAAGGTCGCCGTCGAGCGCGCCCTGATGTACGGCGAGGTGGTCTGCGTGGAGCGCCGCGGCTGGAAGCGCGTGTACGACCTCGCCGAGCGCGCGATCCCGGAGGACCTGCTGCACGACGAGCTGGACGACACCGAGTGCCTGCGCCGTCTGGTCCGCCTGGCGGGCCAGTCCCTCGGCGTCGGCACACGCGCGGACATCGCCGACTACCACCGCCTCAAGGGCGAGCAGGTCGACGCGGTGATCGCCGACTCAGGCCTCGTCCCGGTCACGGTCGAAGGCTGGGGCAAGCCCGCCTGGGCCGATCCCGCGGCCCTGGAGACGCCCCCGCGCGGCCGCCACCGCACCACGCTGCTCTCGCCCTTCGACTCCCTGATCTGGGAGCGGGCGCGCACGGAGCGGATCTTCGGATTCACCCACCGCCTGGAGGCCTACGTCCCCAAGCAGAAGCGGGTGTACGGCTACTTCGCGATGCCGGTCCTGGCCGGCGGCCGGCTCGTCGGCCGCGTGGACCCGGCCCGCGAGGGCCGCACGCTGGTGGCCAAGCAGGTCGCGCTCGACGGCCCGAAGGCGGTCCCGGCCGTCGCCCAGGCCCTGGCCGAGGCGGCGACCTGGGTGGACTGCACGGACGTACGCGTGGAGCTGGTCGACGCACCGGACCTGCGCGAGCCCCTCGTGAAGGAACTCGCCCGCATCCTCGTCTGAGCCCCACCGGATCTGAGCCCTACCGGGTCTGAGCCCTACCGGATCTCGAGGATCTTCTCCCGCATCGCGTACACCACCGCTTCCATCCTGGAGTGCAGCTGGAGCTTCTCCAGGATGTTGCGCACGTGGTTCTTCACGGTGTTCTCGGAGATGAACAACTCCTTGGCGATATCGCGGTTGTTCATCCCCGTCGCGACGAGTTTGAGGACTTCCAGTTCGCGGTCCGTCAGCCGGGGCGCGGGGACCAGCCGGCGCTCGTCCGTGCGCTGGATCATCGACTTGAACTCGGTGAGCAGCTTCGACGCCATGGACGGGCTGATCTGCGACTGCCCGTCGGCCACCGCGCGAATGGCGGTGGCCACCTCGTCCGTCGAGATCTCCTTGAGGAGGTAGCCGGTCGCGCCCGCCTTGATGGCGTCGTAGAGATCGGCTTCCTCATCGCTGATCGTCAGCATGATGATCTTGGCGCTGGGGGCGACCTCCTTGATGGAGGTGCAGGCCTCGATCCCGCCCCGCTTGGGCATCCGCACATCCATCAGGACGATGTCGGGCAGCAGGTCGGCGGCCTTCTCGACGGCCTCGGCACCGTCGCCCGCCTCGCCGACGACCTGGATGTCCTCCTCGGCCGCCAGCACGATCTCCAGGCCACGGCGGAACAGGGCGTGATCGTCGACCACAAGGACTCTGATCGGTTCCTTGCGTGGAGAGCCCGTGTCCGGGCCCATGCCGACGACGCCGTCGTCGGCATCCTCGTCACGCATCGGTCCGAAGCTGTCCGCCATCGTTCCTCCCCCTGAAGGCTGTGGCCTGTGGTCCTGAGCCATCGCCAACCCAGAGCAACGACCCACCGGTTGGGCCGTGGCCAACCATGATTTCATGCCTGGACGACACCAGGGTGACGGAGCGGGGCGCCAAGTGGTCGCACGGGGGTGCCCCTGGGGGCGCACACGCGCTCCCAGGGGCACCTGCTCCGCTGTCACCCGGCACGGTCAGCCGCCGAGCGCACCGCCCGCGTCGGGCGAGTGCGCCTGTGTGACCATCGTGTCCGTCCTGAGGTGGATCACGCCGTAGTCGTAGGCGTGTCGTCGGTAGACGACACTCGGTTCCTTCGTCTCTGAGTCGACGAACAGGTAGAAGTCGTGCCCGACCAGTTCCATCTCGTAGAGAGCCTGGTCGAGGGTCATGGGGGCTGCGACGTGGGTCTTCTCGCGGACGACGATGGGGCCGTCACCCTGCACTTCGAGTGAGCCGATCTTCTTCGTGGGGACGGCCTCTTCCGGCTCCTCCTGCGGAGTCGGCACCAGGCCGTTTCCGTTGAGCGTCGCCACGCCCGGGACGTGGTCGGCGACCTCCGCGGCCGAGATCCGGCGCGCGCCGCGGCGCGAGAACCGCTTGTCGTGCTGCCTGCGCAGCCGGGCTTCCAGCTTTTCCGCCGCCAGGTCGAGAGCCGCGTACGGATCGCTCGCCGCTGCCTCCGCCCGGATCACCGGACCGCGGGAGCGGAGCGTGATCTCCACTCGGTCACAACGGTCGGCCTGCCTTGGGTTGGGCTCCTTGGACACCTCGACGTCGAGGCTGATCACCTTGCCATCGAGCTTCTGGATCTTCTCCAGCTTCAGCTTCTCGGCCACGTGCTTCCGGAACCGCTCGGGCACCTCGGTCTTGCGGCCCTTGACGACGATGTCCACGCAGAACTCCGTTCCCGGATCGCTCCGCTTCGCTGCGGAGCGTCTCCCTTTTGCACCAGGTTCCGGTGTGCCCCGGAACCTCGGACTCGGTGACTTCCACCTCCTCCCCCGTGGGCGAGATCTCCACTCCACCGCCGCGAGTGATGAAGAAAATCCCGCGGCACGGCATTCGGATTTGAGAGGTGTGGCCTGCGGCTTTCCCTCTCAACCGAACATATCTCGCCCGGACGGATGTCGTCACCCTCTACTGCGGCGTACCTCCGTTCAGGTGAATAAGCCCTCTCGTTACCTGCAACGACGCAAGATCTCAGTCAGTTCCGGTTTATTTGGAAAGAGTCCGGTGATGCCGCGACCACTGCCGCACACACCACGTCAACGACTCCGCCGGCGCAGCCCGCGCCCGTCATTCCGTGCCGACCGGGCCGCCGGCCGGTCCTCTCCCGCCTTGATCCGACGCTCTGTTCCTCTCTGCTTTCCCACGTCTCTCCCTCGTACACGGCCGCGGCCCCCGCAGCGTTCGAAACCGGCCCCGCCACCCGCACCGCCCGCGCGGCCTCCGCCAAGGACGCCCCCGTGGTCATCACGTCGTCGACTAGGACGACCGGCCCGCCGGAGAGCAGCCGGGCGCCTCCGGGCACCACCGCCAGCGCGCCCGCGAGATTGTCCAGTCGCTGCCGGGAGTTGAGCTCCGACTGGTCGGCCACGGCCCGCCGCTGCCGCAGCACGCCGAGCACCCGGGCAGGCACCCCGCTCCGCCGCAGCTCGCCGGCCGCCGCGAGCGCGATCCGCCGCGCGGGATCATGCCCCCGGGCCCGCACGGCCCGCCGCCCCGACGGCACGGGCACGAGCAGCACAGGGGCTCCGCCGCCCCGGGACCACGCCCCCTCGGCCCCGGCCCAGGAGCCGCCCCGCGCCTTCCGAAGCCCCGCCCGCACCGCTCCCGCCAAGGCCACCCCGAGGGGACCGGCAAGAGCGAGGGCGCCCCGTTCCTTGTGGGCCAGCAGCGTCGCCCGCACCTCGTCCGCGTACGGAACCGCCGCGTGCACCACGGGCAGCCCGGGCGGCTCCGGCACCGGCCGCACCCGGCGTGCCGCGACTCCGCTCAGCACCGCACGGCACTCCGGGCAGAGCACCGTACGAGGCCTCCCACAGCCCCCGCACTCGGCCGGCAGCACCAGGTCGGTGAGATCCTGCCACCACCCCCGCATGGCCACCACTGTGCCGCCCCGGGCCCTCTCCGGCCACCCCTGTGGACAACGGCCTGTGGACAACTCCCCACCAGGCGAACCATTCGTCCCCCACACGAGTGACGGCGCTGCGCGACGACCCCTTGGCAGAAGCGACCGAAGCCACAAGCGCACCTCGGGACCAGCCAGGGGAGCGCACGCACAAGCGCGCCCCGGGCACCGGTCACAGGAGGCACCTCACCCCGGATAGACCGGCGCCGTCCCCTGAGTCACCTTCTGCCACTGCGCACCCGACGGCAGCCGGACGATCCCGTCCACCGAGTACGCCACCAGCGGCAACTGGTCGTCCTCGGCGGCGGTGACCTCCTTGACGCCGGTCAGGGCCGCGGGCGCCGGAATGTCCGGCGTGGAGCCGTCGACCTGGACGTACCGCATCTGCTCCACGCCACCGTGCTCGCGCCCGACCACCACGAGCCGGCTGTCCCCGGCCCACGACATGGCGGTGATCTCCTCCAGCTCCGGGGTCGCGGAGCGCAGTTCGACCACCCTGACGGCCGACTGCTCGCCCGGCTTCCCCTCCCGCTCGATCAGCCCGATGAGCAGGGTCTTCTTGCCGCCCTTTTCCACGACGAGCGCGATCCGCACCCCGTCGGCGGCCACCCGCACGGCCTGGATCCGCCCGTCCAGGTGCGGCGTGCGGACCTCCAGCGGATCGCCCTTGCCCTCCTCCAGCAGGAGCAGCCGTGGATTGTCCGGGTCGCGGTCGGCCACCCACAGCCCGTCGTGGGCGTCCCAGCTGGGGGTGGTCAGCCGGTCCTTCTCGGTCGGGCCGTGGCTGCGCAGCACCGGCTCGCCCAGCGAACCGCCTGAGACCATCGACCCCACGTACAGCGACTTGCCGTCGAGGCTGACTCCGGCCGCGGTGTGCTCGTCGCGCGACACCGCCACCGACCGCAGTGCCGTGTCGCCCTCGCCCAGCGCCCCCGGCGCCGGGTCCGGCTTGGTGTCGCTGTCGCCCGCGGGGATCCGTACCAGCCGGTCCTTGGCGTCGACGAAGTACAGGAAGTCGGGGCTGCGCACCGCGCTCCGCAGGGCGACGGCGTCGGCACCTTGCCGCGTGAGCGAGCACAGCTCCGTTCCGCCGGCCCGCAGTTCGACCCCGTCCACCGCGGGGCTGAGGCTGTGCAGCGTGAACAGCAGTTGGGCCGCCATCTCCTCGCACCGGTTGGTGCCGACGCGCGCGGCCTTGTCGTTGAGCGGGATCGTCAGCTTGTTCCGGTCGTCGGGCGTCAGCGCGCCGGCGTTCTTCGTCAGCGCCGTACCGGTGGGGAAGCTCGACCTGACCACGGGTCCGAGCCACCGCGTGGGCCCGCTCAGGACGGAGCGCACCATCTGCGTCATGGGATCCACCCGCCGGCGGACGTACACGGGGTCGGCGACCGCGGTGGGCTGGGTGTCGGCCCCGGCCACCGTGGTGTTCGAAGCGAAGTAGTACTTGTTGACGGACATGTAGTTGCGCTGGAAGTCCGACTGGCCCATGACGACGCCCTGCGGCAGCGCGTCGATCCGCCACTGCCCGCTCTTCTCGCTCTTCTTCAGGTGCACGGCCCTGCCGTACGCCCCGGTCGCCGGTGCGTACGACTGCTGTGCGTCCACCGTGGCCACCTTGGTGCCCGTCAGCATGTACGTGATCTCGCCCCCGGTGTCCTCCCGGCCGCCGGCATCCTCGGGCTCGGCACCCGGCCCGTCCGTCAGCACCGTCGTGGAAACCTCCGGCCGCCACGTCTTGGCGGCCTCACCGGTCAGGTACTGGCGCGCGGTCTTGTAGTGCGGGTCGTCGCTGGTGAGCGCCTCCAGGAAGCCCTGCACGATCTCCGAGGGCTGCGCGTCCTCACCCGGCGGCACCGCGAACACCCGCACCTGGCTCTCCTGGCGCGGTGTGGACTCCACACCCCGCAGATCCCCGCTGTCCGGCATCGAGGCACACCCCGCCAGCAGCAGGACGCCACCAGTGGCGTACGCCATCACGCGCGCGGGCGTACGCCAACCGCGCCCCCCACGGTCAGCGCCCACGAGATGCCTCCCCATGCCTGTCCGCCTTCTCCGACTCGGTTTTCCTGCCCGAGCCCGCGGATCCGTTGTCCCTGTCCGCGTCCCGCGGCCCGTTCACGACCTGGTCCCGAGAGGGCCCAGCAGGACCACTCGGCCTGCCGTCGCCGGCCGCACTCGCCGGATCAGTCGGCCTGCCCTCGCCGGCCGCACTCGCCGGACCGCTCACCGCACCGTCGCCGACCACGTCTGACGAACTGCTCTCCCCGCCAGAGCCGCCCGCGCCCGCCGGACCGCCTGCGGCCCCGCCGCGAGCCGGCTGCTCCGGGGCCGCCTGCGAGTCGTCCTGCCGCTGCGTGCCCGAGGCGGGCCGCGGCACCACGCGCGCGCCGTTGCCGGGCAGCGCCGTCGGATCGGCCGTGGGGGCCGCGGAGGCCGCCCGCGGCGGTATCGGGTCCCGCGCCGGCCCCGGCGGCCGCGGCCCGCTCGCCGACTGTGCCGGCACGGTTGCCCGCTTCTCGCCGTCCCCGCCGCCGCACGGCAGACCGGCGTCGTCGAGCCCCCAGTTGCGCCGTGAGTCCTTGGGCTCCAGCGGTATCGGAGAGCCCCGCAGCGGCTCGTCCGCGGTCCTGGGCAGCGTCAGCCGGAACTGCGAACCTCCGCCCGGCTCGCCCCACGCCTGAAGCCAGCCGCCGTGCAGCCGCGCGTCCTCCAGGGCGATGGACAGCCCCAGACCCGTCCCACCCGTGGTACGCGCGCGTGCCGGGTCGGCCCGCCAGAAACGGCTGAACACCCGCGTCGCCTCACCCGGCTTGAGCCCGACCCCGTAGTCCCGCACCGCGACCGCGACCGCACCGCCCGCCGCGGCGAGCTTGACGACGACATCCCTGCCTTCACCGTGCTCGACGGCGTTCACGACGAGGTTGCGCAGCACGCGCTCCACGCGCCGGGCATCGGCCTCGGCGACGACGGGCTGCTGGTCGCCCAGGACGCGGATCTGCGTCCCCTTGCGCTCCGCGAGCGGCTCGGCCCCGCTCACGACCCGCCGTACGACGTCCCTGAGGTCTATCGGCTCCGCCTCCAGCGCCGCGGCACCCGCGTCGAACCGGCTGATCTCCAGCAGGTCCGCGAGCAGCGACTCGAACCGGTCCAGCTGGTCGGCGAGCAGCTCCGCGGACCGCGCGGTCACCGGGTCGAAGTCCTCCCGCGCCTCGTGGATGACGTCCGCGGCCATGCGCACGGTCGTCAGCGGCGTACGCAGCTCGTGCGACACGTCCGACACGAACCGGCGCTGCATCCGCGACAGGTCCTCCAGCTGGCTGATCTTCAGCTGAAGGTTCTGGGCCATCTTGTTGAAGGCCTCGCCGAGCCGCGCGATGTCGTCCTCGCCGGTGACCTTCATACGCTCCTGGAGCCGCCCGGCGGACAGCCGCTCGGCGATCCCCGCCGCCATTCGCACCGGCGTGACCACCTGGCGCACCACGAGCCAGGCGATGGCCCCCAGCAGGACGACGACGAACAGCCCGGCCGTCGCGAGCGTCCCCTTGACCAGGCTCAGCGACTTCTCCTCCTGGGTGAGCGGGAAGAGGTAGTAGAGCTGGTACGGATCCCTGTTGGGATCGTCGAGCTGCTTGCCGATGACCAGGCCCGGCTGGGAGTCCTTGGTCTCGTTGTTGTACGTGATCCGGGTGTAGCTCTGCGCGGCCGTCGTACTGCTGCCGATCCGCTCGCGCAGGTCGGCGGGCACACTCTTGCTCCAGTCCACCTCGCCGGAGGCACGCGGTCCGCGGCCGCGTACACCGTCCGCGTCGGAGGCCGGAAGCGTGACCACGTCGAAGGCACCCTGGCCGCCACTGGACAGCGAGGACACCAGGTCGCTCATCCACTGGATGACGTTCTGCGCGGGACGGCCGTCCGCCGTCGCGACATCGTCGCCGGTGCCGCTCGCCGCCTCGTCGGACCGCTGCTTGGCCACCGCGAACCCGCCCGCGGCCTGGCTCTGCGACGCCTTCACCTTGGCGTCCAGCAGGCCGTTGCGCACCTGCCCGATCACGACGAAGCCGAGCAGCAGGACCACGCCCAGCGACATCAGCAGCGTCGTCGCGACGACCTTGAGCTGGATGTTGCGCCGCCACAGCCGCATGACGGGTAGCAGCGGCCGGCGCACCCACCGCATGAACAGCCGGATGACCGGGCTGCCCTGGACCCCGCCCTGGAGCAGCAGCCCGCTCTCCAGGAACCGCCCCCAACGGGAACCGGCCTTCTTCTGCCCGACAGACCGCCCCGGGCGGCCCCCGGACCGGCCGGGCGCCGAAGCGGCACTGTCGCCGGACATGTCAGCTCGGCCCTGCCTTGTACCCGACACCACGGACGGTCACCACGATCTCCGGCTTCTCCGGGTCCTTCTCGACCTTGGAGCGCAGCCGCTGCACGTGCACATTGACCAGACGCGTGTCCGCCGCGTGCCGGTAGCCCCACACCTGCTCCAGCAGCACCTCGCGCGTGAACACCTGCCACGGCTTGCGCGCGAGCGCGACCAGCAGGTCGAACTCCAGCGGCGTCAGCGCGATCGACTGCCCGTCCCGCTTCACGGAGTGCCCGGCCACGTCGATGACCAGGTCACCGATGGCGAGCTGCTCCGGAGCGGGCTCCTCCGACCTCCTGAGCCGCGCCCGGATCCGGGCCACCAGCTCCTTCGGCTTGAACGGCTTCACGATGTAGTCGTCGGCACCCGACTCCAGGCCCACGACGACATCGACCGTGTCGCTCTTCGCTGTGAGCATCACGATCGGCACCCCGGACTCCGCCCTGATCAGACGGCACACCTCGATGCCGTCCCGACCGGGCAGCATCAGATCGAGCAGCACCAGATCGGGCTTGGACTCACGGAAGGCGGCAAGCGCCTTGTCGCCGTCGGCCACGAAAGATGGCTCGAAACCCTCACCACGCAGCACAATGCCGAGCATCTCGGCCAGTGCGGTGTCGTCGTCGACGACAAGGACTCGTCCCTTCATAAACGACATCATCCCATTCTCATAACGGTGGCGAAGGCAGTGGTGAGGTAGGTCACCGGCAGTGACCATAGTCGCAGCAAGCGCTACTGTCTGCCCGCGCCCACCCCTGTCGATCTCGACGACGGGCAGCGGCAAGGCTCCCGTCCCCCCGCGAAGGGGCGAGATCGCCGGAGCCCGCGCCACTCTCGCACGCGCTCCGGCAGCCGCCCGGCTCAGCCCGCCGACACCCGGCGCGAGCGGGCGCACACCTCGGCGAGCGCCTCGGCCGTGACGGGCGACACCGCGCCTTCCTCCGTGACGATCGCCGTCACCAGCTCCGGCGGGGTCACGTCGAACGCCGGGTTGTACGCCTGGGTCCCCAGCGGCGCCACCGGGATGCCACCGCCCGCCTCCGCCCCGGTCACCGGTACCTGCGGCGCCACGAACTCGGTGACCTCATGGCCGGCCCGCTGCTCGACCTCGATGGACGCCCCGTCCGGGGTGTCCGGATCCACCGTCGTCACCGGCGCCACCACGATGAACGGCACATGGTGATACCGCGCGAGCACCGCCAGCGGATAACTCCCGACCTTGTTCGCCACCGAACCGTCCGCCGTGATGCGGTCCGCCCCGATCAGCACGGCGTCCACCTCTCCGGCGGCGAACAGCGACCCGGCAGCGTTGTCGGTGAGCAGCGTGTACGCCATCCCACTGCGCGCCGCCTCGTACGCCGTCAGGCGGGCGCCCTGCAACAGCGGACGCGTCTCGTCCACCCACAGACGCCGCAGCCGCCCCGACCGGTGCGCCGCGAGCGCCACCGCGAACGCCGTCCCCTCCCCGCCCGACACCAGCGAACCGGTGTTGCAGTGGGTGAGGATCCGGTGCCCGCCGCCGGGCAGCAGCTCGTCCAGCAGCGCCAGCCCGTGCTCGGCCATCCGCGCACTGGCCTCCGCGTCCTCCCGGTGCAGCTGCCGCGCCGCCGCCAGCGCCGCCGCGGCCGCCTGCCTGATGTCACCGCCCTTGGCGAGCGCGGCCTCGTGGGCCGCTTGCGCCCGGCGCACACCCACGGCCAGGTTCACCGCGGTCGGCCGGGCGCTCGCCAGCGCGACCGCGGCCTCGTCCACGTCGAAGCCCCGCACGGCGGCGAGCGCGACACCGTACGCCCCCGCGATGCCGAGCAGGGGCGCCCCGCGCACGGCGAGCGAGCGGATCGCCTCCACGAGCGCGGGCGCGTCCGTACAGACCAGTTCGACCTCCTCGACCGGCAGCCTCGTCTGGTCGAGAAGGACCAGAACGGGTCCTTCCGGTGGTTCTTCCCAGCGGATCGCCGGGATCTCGGTCGGCCGTTTGTCATCGCCGCTGTACGCGTACTGATCAGCCATGCGGTCAGTCTGCCCCCTAACCAGCGGACAATTGAAGGTACGCAGCCCATACCGCTGCCGGTCACTCCAAGACCACCCCATGGCACGATGGCTGCCAACCTGCCGCCGCGACCGCGGACGGGCACCGTGAAGGAGCGACGATGAACGACACTCCGGGCTGGGCCTCGCCCGGATCCGCCCCGTCCGACGGGCAGAAGCCTGACGCGTCCGGCCCTGCCGAGCCCGCCGACCGCCCCAATCCTGCCGAGCCCGCCGACCGCCCCGGCCCCGCACAGCCCGCGGATCAGCAGGGCCAGCCGGGCCAGGCCCCGCAGGCCCCCGGCCCGCAGTGGTCCAAGGACCAGCCGCCACCCGCCCAGTGGTCCGCCCCCAGCGGCCCCAGCGGCCCCGGCGCCCCGGCCGGCCCCGGCCAGGCGCCCCCGCCCCCGCCGCCCGGCCCGGGCTGGGGCACCCAGCCTCCCGGCGGCTACGGCCCTGGCGGCCCCGGCGGATACGGCCCCGGCGGTCCAGGAGGCCCCGGCGGCCCCGGCGGCTGGGGCAGCGCCTGGGGCGGCCCCCCGCCCGCGGCCAAGCCCGGCGTGATCCCGCTCCGCCCGCTCGGCGTGGGCGAGATCCTCGACGGCGCGGTCTCCACCATGCGCACCTACTGGCGCACGGTCCTGGGCATCTCCCTGACCGTCGCGGTCATCACCGAGATCATCGTCGTGCTGTTCCAGGGCCTCGTACTGGACGACTCCAGCACCGATGCCCTCAACGACCCGAGCGCCACCCTCAGCGAACTGAGCCGCGCCCTGGGCGACGCCATGCTCAACTCCACCGTCGTCGTCGTCATCTCCCTCGTCGGCACCGTCATCGCGACCGCGCTGCTCACCACCGTCACCAGCCGCGCCGTGCTCGGCAAGTCGGTGACCATCGGCGAGGCCTGGCGGGACGCCCGTCCTCAGGTCGTCAAGCTCTTCGGCCTCATCTGCCTGTTGCTGCTCATCACCGCCGGCATCGTCACCGCGGGCACGCTGCCCGGCATCCTCGTCAGCGTCGCCGGGAGCACCGGCGCGGGCGTCGCCCTGACCGTCCTGGGCATCATCGGCACCGGCATCGTCGCCCTGTGGCTGATGATCCGCTTCTCCCTGGCCTCGCCGGCGCTGATGCTGGAGAAGCAGGGCATCAAGAAGGCGATGAGCCGCTCCACGAAGCTGGTCCGGGGCACCTGGTGGCGGATCTTCGGCATCCAGCTGCTCGCCACGATCATCGCGAACGTCGTCGCCTCGATCATCGTCATCCCGTTCACCTTCCTCGCCGGGGCCCTGAGCGGCGACGGCATCACCGGCTGGCTCAACTCCGGCGTCGGCAGCCTCGGCTGGACGTTCCTCATCGTCAGCGGCATCGGCTCGGTGATCGGCTCCATGATCACGTTCCCGATCACGGCGGGCGTCACCGTGCTCCTGTACATCGACCAGCGCATCCGCCGCGAGGCCCTCGACCTCGAACTGGCCCGCGCCGCCGGCGTCCAGGGCTACGGCCCCAACGCACCCGGCGCCACCCCGGGGAGCTGATGCGGTGACCTGGGCGGGGGAAGTTCTCACAACGGCGCTGCCACGCGCCGCCATACGCACAGTGCTGCGCGCCGGCGACACCCCGGTGCTGGCGGCGGCACGCTCCGACGACGAACCGCCCCTCACCACACCGCGCGACCCCGCGCGCGAGGCGGCCCGACGCGAGCTGTCCAAGCGGATGTACCACGAGGACGACCCCAGCCTGTTCCAGCGGGCCCTGGACGCCTTCTGGGAGTGGCTCGACAAACTGTTCAACGCCGCCTCGAGTGCCACACCCGGCGGAGCACTCGGCCTGGTCGTCATCATCCTGGCCGTCGTCGCGGTCCTGGCCGCCCTGTGGTGGCGCCTGGGCACCCCGCGCCGCCAACCCACCTCCTCCGCCACCCTGTTCGACGACCGCCCCCGCAACGCCGCGGACCACCGCGCCGCAGCCGAGGCACACGCCGCCCAGGGCCACTGGAACCAGGCCGTCCAGGAACGCATGCGGGCCCTCGTCCGCGCCCTGGAGGAACGCGCCCTCCTCGACGCCCGCCCCGGCCGCACCGCCGACGAGGCCGCCGCCGAAGCCGGCCGGGCCCTGCCCGCCCACACCGACCGACTGCGCGCCGCCGCCCGCGACTTCGACGACGTGACGTACGGCGGCCGGTCGGCGAGCGAGCAGTCGTACCACCGCATCACCGAACTCGACCGCGACTTGGAACGCACAAAGCCCCAGCTCGCGAGCAGCAGCGCCCACAGCACGGCCCCCCACCCCCGCCAGGGAGCCGCCGAATGACCACCGAGGCCACGCTCCCGTCCACCTCGGCCTCGCCCACCGCACGCCAGGTATGGACCCGCACGCGCGGCATCGCGCTCGCCCTGGTACTGCTTCTCGTGGGTGCCATCGCCATCGCCGTGATCCGCTCCGACGCCCGGCACGGCGAACTCGACCCGCGCTCCGCCGACCCCAACGGCAGCCGCGCCGTCGCCGAGCTCCTCGCCGACCGGGGCGTGGACACGCGCGTGGTCACCACCCTGGACGAGGCAGCCGCCGCAACCGGCCCGGACACGACCCTCCTGGTCGCCGTCCCCGACCTGCTGAGCAGAAGTCAGCAGTCCGGGCTGCACAACGTGTTCGCCGACTCCGACGGCCGTACCGTCCTGGTCGCCCCCGGCAGCGCGTCCGTCGAACGGCTCGCCCCCGGCGTCACCGCCGACCCCGCCACCAGCCTCGACTCGACGCTCTCCCCCGACTGCGACCTGCCCGCCGCCCGGCGCGCGGGCACCGCCGACACGGGCGGCGTCCGCTACACCACCACCCACCTCGACGCCGACAAGTGCTACACCAGCGAGCGCCTGGCCACCCTGCTGCGCATCCCGGCCCCGACCGGGGACGGCGACACCGTCGTCCTCGGCGCGCCCGACATCCTCCTCAACGACCGTCTCGACAAGCAGGGCAACGCCTCGCTCGCCCTCCAACTCCTCGGCTCCCGCCCCCATGTGGTCTGGTACCTCCCCTCGCTCTCCGACACGTCGGCCACCGGCAGCGACGACGAACGCAGCTTCTTCGACCTGATGCCCTCGGGCTGGCTCTGGGGCACCCTGCAACTCTTCATCGCCGCAGCCCTGGCCGCCCTCTGGCGGGCACGCCGGCTCGGCCCCCTCGTGCCCGAAAAACTCCCCGTGGCGATCCGCGCCTCCGAAACCGCCGAAGGCCGCGCCCGCCTCTACCGCAAGGCCGACGCCCGCGACCGCGCGGCAAGCGCTCTTCGCTCCACCACACGCACCCGCCTCGCCCCCCTCACAGGCGTCCCCGTCACCCAGGCGCACACGCCCGAGGCCCTGCTCCCCGCTCTGTCCGCCCACCTCCACGGTGACGGACAGGACCTGCGCACCCTCCTCTTCGGACCACCGCCCAGCGACGACGCAGCACTTATCGCACTCGCCGACCAACTCGACGCCCTCGAAAGAGAGGTACGCCGTCCATGATGGACCCGACCACTGACAACGCCGGGCAGTCCGGGGACCAGGGCACCGCCCGAGCCGCCCTGGAGGCCCTGCGCGCCGAGATCGCCAAGGCCGTGGTCGGCCAGGACCCCGCCGTCACCGGCCTCGTCGTCGCCCTGCTCTGCCGCGGCCACGTCCTCCTCGAAGGCGTCCCCGGCGTCGCCAAGACCCTCCTGGTCCGCGCCCTCGCCTCCGCCCTCGAACTCGACACCAAACGCGTCCAGTTCACTCCCGACCTGATGCCCAGCGACGTGACCGGCTCCCTGGTCTACGACACCCGCACCGCCGAGTTCTCCTTCCAGCCCGGCCCGGTCTTCACCAACCTCCTCCTCGCCGACGAGATCAACCGCACACCCCCCAAGACCCAGTCGTCCCTCCTGGAAGCCATGGAGGAACGCCAGGTCACGGTCGACGGCACACCGCGTGCCCTCCCCGACCCCTTCCTGGTCGCGGCGACGCAGAACCCGGTGGAGTACGAGGGCACCTACCCCCTCCCCGAAGCCCAGCTGGACCGCTTCCTCCTCAAACTCACCATCCCCCTCCCCTCCCGCGAGGACGAGATCGACGTCCTCACCCGCCACGCCGAAGGCTTCAACCCACGCGACCTCCACGCCGCCGGCGTACGCCCCGTAGCGGGCCCGGCCGACCTCGAAGCGGCCCGCGCCGCCGTCGCCAAGACGACGATCTCCCCGGAGATCACCGCCTACGTCGTCGACATCTGCCGCGCCACCCGCGAGTCGCCGTCTCTCACCCTCGGCGTCTCCCCCCGAGGCGCCACGGCCCTCCTGGCCACCGCCCGCGCCTGGGCCTGGCTGACAGGCCGCGACTACGTCATCCCCGACGACGTGAAGGCACTCGCCCTCCCCACCCTCCGCCACCGCGTGCAACTGCGCCCGGAGGCCGAAATGGAAGGCGTGACGGCCGACTCCGTCATCAACGCGATCCTCGCCCACGTCCCCGTCCCCCGCTGATGGCACTCACCGGACGCGCCGCCCTCCTCGCAGCCCTGGGCTCCCTTCCCGTCGGCATCTGGGAACCCAGCTGGACGGGCATCCTGGCGGTCAACGCACCCCTGGCCGTGGCCTGCGCCTGCGACTTCGCCCTGGCCGCCCCCGTACGACGCCTGGGCCTGACCCGCTCCGGCGACACCTCCGTACGACTCGGCGACACAGCGGACGTGACCCTGACCATCACCAACCCGACCCGCCGCCCCCTCCGTGCCCGCCTCCGCGACGCCTGGCCCCCGAGCACCTGGCAGCCCGGCACGGAGACGACGGCCTCCCGCCACCGCGTCACGGTCCCTCCAGGCGAACGCCGGCGCGTGACGACCCGGCTGCGCCCCACCCGCCGAGGCGACCGCCAGGCCGACCGCGTCACCATCCGCTCGTACGGCCCCCTGGGTCTCTTCTCCCGCCAGGGCACCCACAAGGCTCCCTGGACGGTACGCGTCCTACCGCCGTTCACCAGCCGCAAGCACCTGCCGTCCAAGCTGGCCCGCCTCCGCGAACTGGACGGCCGCACCAGCGTCCTCACCCGAGGCGAGGGAACCGAATTCGACAGCCTGCGCGAGTACGTCCCCGGCGACGACACCCGCTCCATCGACTGGCGCGCCACAGCACGCCAGACCACGGTCGCCGTACGCACCTGGCGCCCGGAACGCGACCGCCACATCCTCCTGGTCCTCGACACCGGCCGGACCTCGGCAGGCCGCGTGGGCGACGCACCCCGCCTCGACGCCTCCATGGACGCGGCCCTCCTCCTCGCGGCCCTCGCGTCCCGCGCCGGCGACCGCGTCGACCTCCTCGCCTACGACCGCAAGGTCCGCGCCCTGGTCCAGGGCCGCACGGCAGGCGACGTCCTTCCGTCACTGGTCAACGCGATGGCCACGCTGGAGCCCGAGCTCGTCGAGACGAACGCCCGCGGCCTCACGGCCACGGCGCTGCGCACGTCTCCCCGCCGCTCTCTGATCGTGCTCCTCACCACCCTGGACGCGGCCCCCATCGAAGAGGGCCTCCTCCCGGTCCTCTCCCAGCTCACCCAGCGCCACACGGTCCTGCTGGCATCGGTAGCGGACCCGCACATCACCGAAATGGCCAAGGCACGCGGAAACGTCGACGCCGTCTACGAGGCGGCAGCAGCCGCCCAGGCCCAGTCCGAACGCCACCGCACGGCAGAACAACTCCGCCGTCACGGCGTCACAGTCGTGGACGCGACACCGAACGACCTGGCGCCGGCACTGGCGGACGCGTATTTGGCATTGAAGGCGGCTGGACGCCTGTGACAAAGAGGGGCCCTCGAAAGAGGGCCCTCAAACGCAGAAAACCCCCGCATCCGAAGATGCGGGGGTTTTCCCAAGAATTGTTCGGCGGCGTCCTACTCTCCCACAGGGTCCCCCCTGCAGTACCATCGGCGCTGTAAGGCTTAGCTTCCGGGTTCGGAATGTAACCGGGCGTTTCCCCTACGCTATAACCACCGAAACA
>NZ_JARVKU010000023.1:0-163486 GCF_029813805.1 Streptomyces sp. DH10 | reverse complement strand
GGCTGGGGGAGTGCCGGGCGGACGCCCGCGTACTGGTTGTACGTGGGTGTTCGCCCGGTGCGGCGAGAGGGCGTGCCGGGCGTCGCGGGGCAGGCGGGACTTTGCGGACACGCCCTAGCGCTCCGTCACCCCGTAGAACAGCTCGTCCACCACGGCCCGGGCCCGGCGGGCCGTACGCCGGTACGCGTCGAGCATGTCGCCGGCATGGCCGGGTCCGTAGCCCAGGTACCGTCCCACGGCGGCCAGTTCACGCGGCTCCGTGGGGAACGTGTCGCCGGCCCGGCCGCGTACCAGCATCACCGCGTTGCGGACGCGGGTCGCGAGGACCCAGGCCTCGTCCAGGACCGCCGCGTCCTCGTCCGTGATCAGACCGGCCGTGCGGGCGGCGGCCAGGGCCTCGCGCGTCCGGGTCGTGCGCAGGCCCGGCTCGGACGCGCCGTGCCGCAGTTGCAGCAACTGCACCGTCCACTCCACGTCGGACAGACCACCCGGGCCCAGCTTGGCGTGCAGCTTGGGGTCGGCACCGCGCGGCAGCCTCTCGGACTCCATGCGGGCCTTCAGCCGCCGGATGTCGCGGACGGCCTCCTCGGCGAGCCCGTCCGCCGGGTAGCGCAGCGGGTCGATCAGCTCGATGAACCGGCGGCCCAGGTCCTCGTCCCCGGCGACGTGTTCGGCCCGCAGCAGCGCGTGCGACTCCCAGGTCAGGGACCACCTGCGGTAGTACGCCGCGTACGAGGTGAGGGTCCGCACGAGCGGGCCGGACTTGCCCTCCGGGCGCAGGTCGGCGTCGATGAGGAGAGGCGGGTCGGCGCTGGGGATCTGGAGCAGCCGGCGCATCTCGGAGACGACCTTGTTGGCGGCCTGCCCGGCCTCCCGCTCGTCGACGCCGTCGCGCGGCTCGTGCACGAACAGCACGTCCGCGTCGGAGCCGTAGCCCAGTTCATGGCCGCCGAACCGGCCCATGCCGATGATCGCGAACCGGGTGGGCAGACTGTCCCCCCAGCCGTCCCGCACGACCGCGCGGAGCGTACCGGCGAGGGTCGCGGCCGTCAGGTCCGACACCGCGCCGCCGACCCGGTCCACCAGGGCGCCAGGGTCGGTTTCGACGGGCTGCTCCTCGGTGCCGTAGGAGCCGACGATGTCGGCGGCGGCCGTACGGAACAGCTCGCGGCGGCGCACACCACGGGCGGCCGTGACCGCCTGGGCTGCCCCGTCGGCCCGGTTCACCGCGGCGAGTATCTCCTGCTCCAGATGGGCCCGTGAGCGCGGCTCCAGGCCGCCGCCGTCCCCGTCGCCCAGCAGCGCCACCGCTTCCGGGGCGCGCATCAGCAGGTCGGGCGCGAGCCGGCCGGCGGACAGCACGCGGGCGAGGTTCTGCGCGGCGGCGCCCTCGTCCCGCAGCAGCCGCAGGTACCAGGGCGTCTTGCCGAGCGCGTCCGACACCTTGCGGAAGTTGAGCAGACCTGCGTCCGGGTCGGCCGAGTCGGCGAACCAGCCCAGCATGACGGGCAGCAGGGTGCGCTGGATGGCGGCCTTGCGGGTGACACCGGACGCCAGCGCCTCCAGGTGGCGCAGGGCGGAGGCCGGATCGGCGTATCCGAGAGCGACCATGCGCTCCCGGGCCGCCTCGGCGCTCAACCGGGCCTCGCCGGTGGCGAGTTGGGCGACCGCGTCGAGCAGTGGCCGGTAGAACAGCTTCTCGTGCAGACGCCGTACGACGGTGGCGTGCCGCTTCCACTCGCGGAGCAGCTCGGCGACCGGATCGGTGCGCAGGCCGAGGGAGCGGCCGATGCGGCGCAGCTCGGCCTCGTCCTCGGGCACGAGGTGGGTGCGGCGCAGCCGGAACAGCTGGATCCGGTGCTCCATGGAACGCAGGAAGCGATAGGCCTCGTCGAGCTGGGCGGCGTCGGACCGGCCGACGTACCCGCCGGCGGCGAGGGCCTTCAGCGCGTCGAGGGTGGTGCCGCTGCGCAGCGAGGTGTCGGCCCTGCCGTGCACCAGCTGGAGCAGCTGCACGGCGAACTCGACGTCCCTGAGGCCGCCCGGGCCCAGCTTCAGCTGGCGGTCGACCTCGGCGACGGGGATGTTCTCCACGACCCGGCGGCGCATCTTCTGCACGTCCGGGACGAAGTTCTCGCGCTCGGCGGCCTTCCACACCAGCGGTTGGACGGCGGTGACGTACTCCGCGCCGAGGTCGAGGTCGCCGGCCACCGGACGGGCCTTGAGCAGCGCCTGGAACTCCCAGGTCTTGGCCCAGCGCTGGTAGTAGGCGAGGTGGCTGGAGAGGGTCCGCACGAGCGGGCCGTTCCTGCCCTCGGGCCGGAGGTTGGCGTCCACGGGCCAGATGGACCCCTCGACGGTCGTCTCCGAGCAGATCCGCATCATGTGCGAGGCGAGCCGGGTCGCGGCCCGGACGGCCTTGGTCTCGTCGGCGCCCTCGACGGCCTCCCCGACGAAGATGACGTCCACGTCCGAGACGTAGTTCAGCTCGTGGCCGCCGCACTTGCCCATCGCGATGACCGCGAGCCGGCACAGGGCGGCGTCCTCGGGCGCGACGGCCCCGGCGAGGCCGAGGGCGGCGCGCAGGGTCGCCGTGGCCAGGTCGGCGAGCTCGGCCGCGGACTCGGCGACGCCGGTGGTGCCGCACACGTCCCGGGCGGCGATGGACAGCAGGCAGCGCCGGTAGGCGACGCGCAGGGAGACGGGGTCGGTGGCCTGTGCGAGACCGGCCTCGAACTCCTCCACCCCGGGGTGCAGGTCGTACGCCTCGTACATGACGAGCGCCTGCCAGTCGTCCGGGTGCCGGGTGAGGTGGTCGGCGAGTGCGGTGGAGGCGCCGAGCACACCGAGCAGCCGGTCGCGCAGCGGCTTGGACGAGATCAGCGTGTCGAGCAGCTGCCTGCGGGCGCCGGGATCCGGCTGGGCCTCCAGCAGCCGGACCAGCCCGAGCAGCGCGAGATCGGGGTCGGCGGTGGCGCCCAGCGCGTCCAGCAGCACCGGGTCGTCGCGCAGGGGCGCGAGCTCGGCGCTGTCCAGGAGCCGCTCGGCGGCGGAGGCGTCGGTGAAACCGTGCCGCAGCAGCCGCGTGAAGGTACTGCTCCTGCGCCCCGGCGCCGCCGTCATCCGGGCCTCCCTCGCACTGTTCCTCGGACTTGCATCGGATCAAGGTCGTGTGGCTTTGAGCCTAACCGCACGGGCCGGGGGAAGCGCCGATGAGTTCGGCGGGCGGACGGGGTCTGCACCTGTGAAAAGCCACAGGCCGGGAGGACGCTCATGACCACCATGCACCCCGAGACCCGTCTGGACCGCCGCTACAGCGACGAGACAGCCACCGCGACCGACTGGCAGGAGGCCGAGGCGCGGCTCGCGGCCGCCGAACTGTTCTGGATCACCACGGTGCGCCCCGACGGCCGCCCGCACGTCACCCCGCTGCCGGCGGTCTGGTCGGACGGCGCCCTGCACTTCTGCACGGGCCCGGAGGAGCGCAAGGCCAGGAACCTCTCCGAGAACCCGCACGTCGTGCTGACCACCGGCACGAACACCTGGAACCAGGGCTACGACCTGGTCGTCGAGGGCGAGGCGACGCGCGTGACCGACGACGGGCGCCTACGCGAACTGGCCGCCGCGTGGGAGGCGAAGTACGGCGTTTTCTGGCACTTCGAAGTACGGGATGGCTATTTCCACCACGGCGCGGGACACGCGGCCGTCTACGCGGTGGCGCCGCGCACCTGTTTCGGGTTCGGTAAGGGGGAGCCGTTCAGCCAGACGAGGTGGCGGTTCACCGATGCCTGACGAAGGAGTCACGCCATGGACTTCACACTCGAAGTCATCCCGTTGCCGGTGACCGACATCGACCGTGCCCGGGACTTCTACCGGGACAAGGTCGGCTTCCACGTGGACATCGACCAGGAGGTCATGCCCGGGATGCGGATCGTCCAGCTGACGCCTCCCGGCTCCGGCTGCTCGATCGCCCTCGGCGACTCGATCTGGGAGATGACCCCGGGCCCCACCCCGGCGCCCGGCTCCTACCAGGGCCTGCAACTGTGCGTCGCCGACATCAAGGCGGCCCACGCGGAACTCGTCGAACGCGGCCTCGACGTCTCGGAGCCGGTCCAGTACGCCCCCGACGACGGCGCCACGTTCATGCACTTCACGGACCCGGACGGCAACGGCTGGGCGATCCAGGAGTACCGCCGCCGGGCGACGGAACCGCTGCACCAGTTGCTGGCGGACCTCAAGCGGCAGGGGGGCTGACCGGGCACACGACGACTCCGGCAACGCGTACCTGGACTCGTGCGTGGAGTGTCTGGAGCCGGAGGTGGCGGAGTTGCGGCGGCTGCTCGGGGAGGCCTCGAAGCCGGAGAAACGGACGAGGGGCCGGCGGTCGATGACCGCCGGCCCCTCTCCCCGCTCGTCAGGAGACGGCACCGCCCTTACAGCGCGGGCAGGTTCTTCCGCAGCTCGAACGCCGTGACCTCGCTGCGGTACTCCTCCCACTCCGACTTCTTGTTCCGCAGGAAGTGACTCCGGACCGGAGCGACCTGAGGTGATCGACGTTGGCGCAGCGCGGGCCTTGTATCGAGCGGTCGTCAGGGGTCGTCGTTGGCTGTTGGGGGCCGCCCTTCGACGGCCCACAGACGGCCCGTGGTCCGCCGCACGAGTACTCGTGACAGCCCAGCCAGTCCATCAGAAAACTTGCAGCACCCACGTCCCCAGATGGCCACTCAGCCGCCGCTCACCAGCATCGATTCTTCAATCAGGCAGTGATGTCGGACATGAGATGGCATGATCGGTCAATGTGATCGGCCAGATGAAGCGACGCATCGACGCGAGGCAATCCAGGGCAGCCCAAAGCCTCATAAATGAACTACAAGATAGCCTGGCGGAGTTGTCCCTCCCTCCGGCTTCACGGCAGATGCGCGCTCTACTCCGCGCTCGCTCTTATCGAAGCTGGTTAGTACCAATAATCGGGCTCTCTTGCACTTTTTTTGCCCTCAGCTGGGTTGACGGAATGATTACGAATTACATCAAGGGTGACGCCCAGCGTACTTACATGGGTTTCACTCCAGCAGCCATTCAGGGGTGGGACACAGTACAAAGCGGTCACTTCAGAAGTCTCACCGAGACCATTACCTCCCCCGTCGTCAGGGCGATAGCAGGCGCCGCAGCATGGACTGCTATTCAGTGGATTCCGCCAGTCATTGCTTATCGCACAGCAATGGGGCAAAGAGGGTCCCTCTCCAAGAAAATGCGCACATTTCGCCGCTACAGCGCGCTGGACGGACTTGCGCATGCCGTGACAGCCTGCGCCAAGGTCAAAAGAGCGAGTTTAGCGCGGCGCCCTGACGCCATGCGGGAACTCTCGAAGCAGATGAGTCGGGTCGAGGACGGGATCCTCTCCCTTCACCGTTACAGTGACCAACTACCCGTCCGGTCGCACCGAAAACGTGCGGTGAAGAAGCACGCCCAACTGGTTGTCTCCCAATTACGGAAGGCTGAAACTCGCGTCGATAAGGAAGGGGACATTGCGCTGACACCCCTGGCTTGCCTGCTTATGAAGATCAGCAACCGCTCTATAGAGGGAAGAATGGGCGCACTTCTTGATGAAGAGGACTTTGACACCGAGCTGATACCGGTGCGTGACTGGGAACCATTGAGGCTGGCCGTATCCGCAGTCTTGGTCGCTGGCTGTGCGATCGGTGTGGGACTTCTTTCCCTTCCCAATGGAATTGACACCTATGTAATCGGCGGATGCGGCGTTGCCATTCTTGCCATCCTGTACGGGCGCCGCGTTCATGGCCTTCTAGGAGTGCTTAACACGATCCGCGGAGTCTAAGTGCAACCCCTTCCCGTATGGAAAACGGAGGCTGAAGCCGTCAAGCAAGGGCGGCACTTCGTCACTTGCCCCAAAGATCGTTAACTGCTGTAGCTATAGCGCCCAGGGTTGCTAGTGCGGTCAGAGGAATGGTAACGGCGGCAATTTTCTCCCCGTTGGAAAGTCGCGCCCACCATGTACCTCTTGGCATATCTACATCAACTTTCAACTGCGCCCGGAGCGCCCGACGCTTCAAGAATTGAAAGAATGGAAAAAGCAATCCGAAGGAGAACGCCAAGGTCATGAAGATGTTGAAGAAGGTTTGATTCCTGGGAGCCTTTTCTGCTCTTCTAACGCAGTCCGCAACGGTTTCATTATCCACGCCATGAATCACAAAGAATGTGCCGAGCCCCACAAAGAAGGCGAGAGTCAGCAAGGTGACGGTGTTCTCATACTTGGGAGAACTGAAGACCGCACCACGCGAGACCAGAAATTTTTCGATCCTTGCTATCTGGCCAAACGCCCAAGTTGTATCTGACCCCGAGACATTAACCTCAGTTCTCTCCTTGTCTATGGTTATCTTCACCCCTCTGTCCTGGGATGGGGTGCTAGCTTGGAGCGTGAGATTTGCCCAATCCCCATGAATTTCTGGTGCTTCGCGCTGAACGGTGGCAACGAGCTCTTCCAGGGAGGACTTCCAGAATAGTGTCTCTCCGGCCGTAGTTGAAATTTTCACCTCCGGCACAGGTATCCCCTCGCACGCCATTGCGAACATACTGTCGAGATCGCCTTTTCCCAACTGGCATTGATAAAAGACCTTTCGAAGATTCGTCTGCTGTCCTGACGGGCTAGCCGGTGTCGTCATGTTCCAGATGATGCCTTCAACTGAGGCCACTGGGCACGGCCTTTGGGCATCTTCGTCCTTCGATGGACCCGGACACTGTGTCCGGGTCTCTCACCGTTCAGTCCCCCACGCTGCATCTAACCAAGCAGCGACCGAGGTCAGCTACCAGCCCCGTCACCGACTCGGTACCGTGAAGCAAGCCCCCAACAACAGGAGGCAGCACGCAATGCGTGGTCTCGGAGATCACCTCAGCATCGGCGAACGGATCGCGTTCTACCGCAAGCGTCGCGGCTACACGCAAGAGGTCTTGGCCGGACTGGTCGGCCGAAGCACCGACTGGTTGGCGAAGATCGAGACGGGGCGCCGGAAGCCTCCCCGGATCGACATGCTCGCGGAGCTCTCGCGCGTCCTACGCGCGCCCCTCGGGGACCTGCTCGGTCAAACCGTGCTCATGGAGGACGAGAAGCAGCAGGACGACGTTCCGGCCGTGCGCGACGCACTCATGAGCCCGCGCCGGCTGTCTCGTCTGCTCTTCGGTCCCGAGGCTGAGGTGCAGCTCCCCACCCCCGCGCCCGTGGCTGTGCGTGTGGAGCAGGCCTGGAACGACTACCAGGGTGGGCGGCTCGGCAGCGTCATCGCCGCACTCCCCGCTCTCCTCCAGACCGCCCAAGAGCTGGAGGAGCGAGCCGCCCGGCGCGGCGAGGACCGTAGCGACTGCTGGGCAGTGTCGGCCCGTACCCACCACCTCGCAGCAACGACCCTCGCGAAGATCGGCGAATCGGACATCTCATGGCTCGCTGCCGAGCGCGCGATGCGTGCCGCAGACGAGTCTGACGACCCGCTCGTGTTGGCGTCCGCCGCACGGTCCGGCACACACGCCCTACTGGCCAACGGCCGCTACGACGACGCGTTGGAGCTGGGCAACACGGCCGCCGCGTGGCTCTCGTCTCGGGTGACCGAGAACGACCCTGCGGCACTGAGTTTGCTGGGGATGATCCACCTGCGGGCCGCCGTCGCAGCGGCCCGCCACCAGGACCGGCCCACCGCAACCGGTCTGTTGGACCGAGCCGAGGAACTCGCGGATGATCTCGGCTCGGATGAGAACTACTGGCAGACCGGCTTCGGACCCACGAACGTCCTGCTTCACCGTTTGTCGGTTGAGCTGGACCTCGACAACGTGTCGTACGTGGTGGAACACGGCCGGATCAACGTCGACCACATGCCGCAGGAACGCAGCGTGTCGCACCGCATCGACTTCGCGCGCGCCCTCTCGCTCAACGGACAGGGCGATGAGGCGTTCACGGAACTCCGCACGGCGGAACGCACATCGCCGCAGCTCGTGCGCAACAATCCGAGGGTGCGCGAGACGCTGCGGGATCTAATCAAGCAATCACCAGTCACCGGCGGCTCGCGATCGTCCGAGGTGTTCGTGATGGCTCAACGGTGCAGGGCGGTGCAGTGAGTGCAGGCAAGCGTGGGGTGCTCGGAGTCGTCGGGTCGGCGGCTGGAGGCGTGGAGGCGCTGCGTACCGGTCTGGTTGGGCCCGCGATGGAGCGCGGATGGCAGGTGGCTGTCACGCTGACGCCGACCGCAGGCCAGTGGCTACGGGTGAGCGGCGAGGTCGAGCGGTTGGAGAAGCTGACCGGTCTGCCCGTGCGCGACGAACCGCGTGTGCCTGGCGAGGCACGACCGCACCCACCGGTTGACTGCTACGTCGTAGCCCCCGCATCGGCCAACATGGTCGCCAAGCTCGCCACGGGCCTGATGGACAACCAGGCTCTGACTCAAGTGGGCGAGGCAATTGGCACCCTCGGGTTGCCGGTCGTCGTCTTCCCTCGGGTGAATGCAGCGCACGCCCGCCACCCCGCATGGCAGCGCCACATCGACATCCTGCGGGCGGGGGGCGTACGCATCATCGACGACCCCCAGGTGTGGCCGCTGTACGAGCCGCGCGAGGCGCCGGCGGGGCGTGAACTTCCCTGGGGCGCAGTACTAGAGGCCGTGAACGAAGTAGCCAAATGACCAATCGCCAACACCCCTGACCTGCAAGAAAACAGGACCCGGACACTCTGTCCGGGTCCTCTGCCGTTCACGGCTACATGCTCATTGGCATGTCAGGGATCAATGAGCAAGGCGGCGAGCCGGAAGGCGAAACACCTGCTGAACTCGCCCCACCGAAGGCGAGTTTGAGCAAGACGCGTGTCGAGGTCGAACGACTGCTGAGGCGTGCGGACGGACTCACGGCGAAGGTGGAGTCTCGCTTCCCACAAGTCGCTCAAGCCGATCAAGCCGCTCCCCGAACGAACGGAGAGCGTCATGAATCGTGCTGAGTTCCGCGGCCAAGGCCGCGAAAGTAGGGCTACTGCCCGGCTCGGTGCCGAGAGGTACCGCAGGATCACGGACGAACGTCCCGCGTCCCTGCTGGGTGAGGATCAGCCCCTCGTCGCGAAGTTGGCCATACGCACTCTGAACTGTCATGAGCTGCACGCCAAGCTCCTTGGCGAGCGAGCGGGCAGCGGGAAGCCGGTCCCCCGGGCCGTACTCACGATCGGGGCCCGTGATCTTCTCGCGGAACTGCGCAGCAATCTCCTTGGCCATTGGCGTGGGCTTGGGCACTTCGGGGCTCTGCTCCATACCTCCGAGAGTAGCCGGACCTAGGTCAATCTCCCCTTCCTCTACCGCGCTCCCTTGACAGACAGATTGACCTAAGTCAATCTGAACACATGCCGGATGTGAGGCCCAAAAGGGCTTCGCGGTCTGTGTCAGTGCCCGGAAGCAAGGCCCGGATTCCGCACTGCGAAGAACTCAACAGAGTGCCGACCCAGCCACCTGAACACGGGTGGTCGATGGGTGCGGGTCACCATCCCGACCACCCATGTCGGGCCGGGTGACCTGCCCGGATCCGCCCCTCGGGGCGGTGACTGGCATTGCGTGATCTGACATCCGCAGAACCTTCGCGGGGCGTTCGATGCCCTGCCTGAGTACCAGTGCTCACGGTCCCCGACACCTCTGCTGTACGCGGCGTGAGGTGTCGGGGAGCCGCGGTCGCTCGTGCTTCGCGAGAGGACCTGTCCCCGTACGGCGGGCGGCTCCCGGGGTGCCTCCCGGGAGCCGCTGTTCGGGCCGTACCTACTGCTAGGGAGACACGACCCATGAAGCTCATCGTTGCTGTTCAGGAGCCCGTTACCGATGGCCTTCCCGACGCGGAGCCGTCCTGGCGGGAGCTCCACGCCATCGAGTTGGAGCGTCCGCTGATCGATGCGGAGATGGACTTGCTGGACGTCCAGATCAGCCTGTTGGACCAGCCGGCATCGGAGCTGGATCAGCGGCGTCTGCGGCGGGCCGCGAACAAGGTCTTGGTCGCCCGCCGCACGGTCGCCAACCGACTCGGGACGGGAGAAGTTGCATGACCGGCACTCCCGTCACGGCGTTGCCGCGCAAGCTGACCCGCGGCCAAGCGCTCGTGCTGACCGCGGCGTTCGTGCCTATGGTCGCGACCGGCGGGTTCGGTGCAATCGGCACGTTCTCCAACATCAGCCACATGTACGGCAAGGGCACGGCGGCCGGTGCGGTCGCGGCGGGTGAGGGCGCCACCGCGGTCCTCGCGCTGGTCCTGCTCGGTCTGACGATGCTGGGCCAGGCATCCCCGTGGCCGGTGCGCGCCGGGCTGTGGGCCCTGCCGGCCGCGGCGTCGGCGATGTCGGCGATGGCCGCCCCGGATGCGGGCCGCATGGTCATCTACGCGCTGACCCCGATGGGCATGTCCGTGTCCGCCGAGGGCGCCGCGTTCCTCGCGCGTCGAATCGTCGTCCACCGAGATGGTCGCGATCCGGAGGCCGAGCGCAAGACGGCTGAGCTTGTTCAGGCTCTCGCCTATCACCGGGCCCGTGCCGCCAACCACCCCGACGCCAAGGTGCAGGCACAATCGGAGCGAGAGTCGTGGAAACTCGCAGAGAAGGTCGGCGTCGGTGACGTCACGCTCGGGGCGCGGCTGGTGGATGTGCAGCGCGAGCGCGTCACCGAGGGCGCGGATGCCGCCCTGGCCGCCATGTTCGGCACGCCCGTGACGCCGACCGTCACGCCCCTGGAATCCACCTCCGCGACTGCCCCGGCCCTGCCCCCCTCGGACACCGCCCGGGACGCAGAAGACACGCAGGTCAACGGCCCGCGCCCCGGCCCGCACAGTGAGTGTGACGACGGGCGTGACGCCACCGTGACGCCGGACGTCGAACCGCCCGCCGACGACACCGAGCCGTCACGGGAGGAGGACCTTCGCCTCCCGGCCGTGACGCTCGCGGACGTGGCGATGGTCGCGGGTGTGACGGTCCCCGAGCCGGGGGCCACGCTCTCGGACGCTCAGCTGGTCGTGGTGCTGCGGTTCCTGCGGCACTCGCAGAACCCTCCGCTGTCGTATCGGCAGGCCGCGACGGAGTTCCGGGGGCAGGGCTTCAAGGGCGCCGAGGACCGGGTGCGTGAGGCGTGGACCACGCTCATGGCCGCCGAGAGCACGTCGTGAGCCTGCCCGTCTACCGCTGGCGCCTGGCCCCGGACGGTTACGCGACCTACCGGCAATTGCGCGCCCTCGGTCTGCGGCCCGGCGGGCAAGACGTCGCCGCCCAGCTCGAGCGCCCGCGGCGCCGGCGCGGTCCGCTGGTCGCCTACCTGTACCGCATCGACCTGGCCAAGCCGGTGCGTCCGATGACGCCGGGCCGGTGGGCGGCCCTGGCCAAGGCCAACGCCGCCCGCCGCGTCTGCCCCGATTGCCGGCGCGACGTCGGCTACGTCATCCCGCCCTCGCTGGGCACGTGCGGCTCCTGCGCCGCCCCCGAGGAACAGTGCGCCGCCTGACATCCCCTGTTGAACAGCGCATCCCCAGACCGGCGCAGGACCCGAACGCACCTTCTCACCAGCTCGTTCGGGTCCTGCTTTTCACTCCGGAAGGAGTGCTCTCAGCATGACCGACATCAGTACGGAAGCGGTAGTGGCCCCCGCCACCACCGACACCCCACCCACCCCGGCTCCCACACAGGCTGTGGACAAGGCGGATGAGCAGAAGAACATTCAGGTAGAGGACGCTCCGGGTGGTTGGCCGGTCGCGCCGCTGGCCCTGTCCGGGGCCAACGCCACGGTCTCCACGATCGCGGGGGCGGGGCTGGTCGGCGGGCCGGTCGCCGCGGTGGTCGCCGCGACGGGCATGGTCGTGTTCGGCACCCTTGCCTCCTACCGCAGTCGCAACCCGCGCCCGAAGCAGGCTGCGCGTCGGGCCGCCGCGCGTACCGCTGCTCGCCAGCACTCCGCCCAGCACCGTTCCGGTGGCCTCAACGCCGCCGGTCGTAAGACCGGTTCAGGTGTCGGTCGCACGGCTGGCGGGTCGGGCAAGGTCCCCGGTCAGAAGCGGCGCGGACCGGGCGCCGGGCTGGGGCGTGGCGCGGCTGGTCATGGACGGTCCGGGGCGGCCAAGCACAGTGCTCCGGTCTCCCTGAACAAGCCCGCCGGGCTCAAGAGCGGCGGTCGTGGCGGTGCGGGGGGCGCGCTGTCCAAGGCGGGGCAGGTCAAGGCGCTGCGGAAGGCTCAGAAGCAGGCTGGAGCGTCCCGCGCGCAGAGGCGTGAGCAGACCTCTGCGGCCCGGCGCGCGGTGGCCGACGCTCGCCGCAATCTCCCCAAGCCCCACAAGGCGCGGTCGCGGTCGCGTGGTCTGGCCGGTCGGATGCTCGGCGGTGCGGGCCGTAAGGCGCGTGCGGTGAAGCAGGCGGCCATCGCCAAGCATCGGGCGAGCCGGGACGCGGCCACCGCGCGGAAGGTGGCCGACGGGCGGTCCAGCGTGCGCAAGGCGCCCGCCCGGCAGGCCGCGAGGAAGGCCCTGCGCCGCTCTGCAGCACGCTTCCACGGGCGCCGCGCCCTGGCCGCACTGCTCGCGCTCCCGATCGGTCTCCTCGGCTTCCTGTCCAGTCCGTTGGGCCGGAAGTTGGGCCTGCCCTGGCTCGTTCACCCCGGCCGGCGCCTGTACCGACAGCTGACCGGCGCGGCCCGTAAGCAGCGCGCCGAGCGCGATACGGCGATCCGTGAGGAGCAGGCCGCCGCGGAGGACGCGGCAGAGCAGGAGGCCGCCAAGGACGTCACCGACGGGCTCGGAGACCGGGTGGAACGCCCGGCCGGACCTGTCCCGAACAACACCGAAGGCACGTCGACCAGTAGCGAAGGAGAGCACGTGTCCGGATTCCAGTTCGAAGAGCACGCCGCCGAGATGGAGCAGGCCGCCCAGGCCTACGACCCCGAGAACGCCATGGAAATCCTCGCCATGGTCGAAGGGCTCCCGGCCGCGCTGACCAGCGTGGCGAACGTGATGAAGACCCTCGCCGAGCGCGCCGACAGTGAGTTCCCGCTGGAGAAGGAGGTCGCGGACGGCTTCAACGACATCTTCGGCGCCCTGATGAGCGCGGTCGCGGTCGCTGAGGACATGGGCCCGCTGTTCCGGCAGGCCCACGAGCAGGACATCGCCCGTCACGAGGACCCCCGCAACGGCCCCGAGGCCGAGAAGGGCTGGAACGTCTGACATGAGTGCCACCACTGCCGCGAACAAGAAGAAGCAGGCGGACAGTGGCCCGGTGCTGGACTGGAGTGCCGGTCACGGACCCGTGACCGGCGCCCTGTCCGCGACCACCGGAGCCCTGGCCATCGCCACAACCGGCGCCGCGACCGGCATGCCGCCCCTGTGGGCGCTCGCCGTGGGCGGCGCCGGCGCCCTCGGTCACACCGTGGCGGGGCTCAAGGTCCGCAACGCGGGCCGCACCCTCGCCTTCAAGGCCGCGTCATGGCTGGTCGGCGCCGGGTGGACAACCTGGGCCATGGCCAGCGGTCCCCTGTCCTGGGCCGCCCTCGGGTCGCTCGCCACCCTCGGAGTGGGCATGGGCGCTGGCGCCCGCTCCGTCGCCCTGTACGAAGAGGCCCGCGAGGAAGAGGCCTTGGCCGCGGAGCGTCGCCAGATTGCGCAGGAGATGAGTGCGGAGCGGCGCCAGATCGCCGTTGAGTGGGTGGAGCGGATCCGCCGGATCTGCAACATCACCGTGCGCGTGCTGGCCGTGGAGATGTGGGAGACCGGCAACGGCTACTCCCTCGATCTCGAACCGCAGGGCGGCACCACCTACGACCGCATCGCCCAGTACGCTGCGGCGCTGTCGGCGGACGCGAAGCTGCCGCACGGCTGCACCGCCGCGGTCGGCCCCGGCGTACACCAGGGCCGGGCGATCGTGGACGTCACCACCTGCAACGTCCTCGCCGAAGCGCGCACCTACCCCGAGGACTACACGCCGCTGTCGATCCTGACCGGCATCCCCTGGGGGTTCCGCACCAACGGTGACGACGTACTCGCCTACCTGCGTGAACAGTGCGCTCTGGTCGTCGGGCCGACCGGATCGGGCAAGACGAACATGCTGCACACGATCCTGGCCGGACTCGCCCGCGCCGAGGACGTCCTCACGTGGGTGATCGACCTGAACGCCGGGTCGGCCGGCCTGCCCTGGGTGCGGCCCGCTCTGAGTGGCGAGCTCAAGCAGGCGGACGGGAATCCGGTGCGGCCCGGCGTGGACTGGCTCGCCGGCACATACGAGGAAGCGCTGAAGCTGCTGGACGCGGCGATCGCGGTCGGTCTGCACCGCAAGCGCGCCTATCAGGAGCTGATGGCCAAGCACGACACCGACCTGCTGCCGGTGAGCGCGAAGATTCCCCAGATCATGCTGGTCATCGACGAGGGCGCGGAGATCCTGGTCAGCACCGACCGGCGGATGAAGGAACTCGCCAAACGGATCTATGAGTTCATCCGCATGCACCGCTCCATGGGTGGTCGCACGATCATCACCGCGCTCGGGGCGACGGGCAGCGTGCTGGGGAACCTACTCATCCGCCGTGAGGCCAAGGTCCGCGTCGCCCTGACCGGTGGCGAGACCGAGGGTATGGACCTCTCCAAGATGTTCCCCGGCCGACGCGGGCTGCGCGTGGATCAGGCGCCCTTCAAGGGTGCCGGCTTCATGGGAACCCCTGAGTCGCCGGGCGCGCTGTTCAAGGCGTGGCGGATCAAGCCCTCACAGATCCGCGACATCACCGTCGCCACCAGCGACCGGCACCCGCGCCTGGACGCGGTGTCCGCGAATGCCGCGGGCGCCGACTACGCGCGGCGGTGGGACGCGGAGCGCACGGCGTGGATGCGCGACCTCACCCCGGAAGCGACCGGCGCCGAGCAGTGGGCGCCCGACGCCGGGGGCGGGTTGAACCTGTCCGCACTGCGCACCGACCGCACGGGGACGTCGGGCGGGGACGACGACCTGTTGCGCCGGTTCCGCGAGGAGATCGACGCCCAGTTCGCCACCGCCCCCGACACCCCGCCGCCGGCATCCTCGGGGCTGGACCTGTCCGCACTGCGCAAGGAGCAGGAGCAGGACAGTCCCGCGCAGCGGGCCGCGCTCGCCGCGCTCCTCGCCGCGGGCCCGGAAGGGACGGGCGCGTCTGCGATCGCTCGTGCGCTGGCGGACGAGTACGGCACGACGAGGCAGACGGTCGTGGGCTGGCTCAAGACGTGGGCCGACGAGGGCACCGCGGTGCGGGTCGGAGAGGGCACCAAAGCCCGCTACGTCCACCGCGATCACATCCCTGAGTCGCCCTCGGGCGAGTAGTGCTTGTCGCTTGTCACCCGTCCCACACGCACACCCGTTCTCGGGGTGTCGTGGGGGGCGGAAACGGCTTGTGACCTGCGAGGCGACAAGCGACAAGACAAGCAAGGCGACAAGACAAGCGACAAGCCGCACGACAAGTCAGACGACAAGCCATCGGCGGGCAGCACCCGGGTTCGGGTACTGCCCGCCGGCCGTTGCCCAAGGGGGCCGCTCGTGATCGTGACCCTGTCCGCCGTCGCCCTCTTCGGGCTCCTGACGTTCGGCCTCATCCGCTCCCGCTACGTCGGCCCGGGCGCCGCGCTCGCGGTGTTCCTCTTCGGGTTCTTCACCGCCGACACCGGAGCCTCCACCGCCATCCGCGCCGCCATACAGGCCCTCATCAACGCCGCATCCGCCATCGCCTGACCCACCGGAAGGGAGACAGCTGCCGTGAGCGAGACCGAGAACGCCGCCACCGACTGGTGGCCGCGCATGACCGACGCCGAAACCAACGCCGAAGCCCGCCGGATCATCGACGACGCCTACCGGCCCGCGCCGATTGCCCCGATGCCAACCCAGTTCCGCGACCCCGCGCCGCTGCCGGCCTACGGGCCCACTCCGCCCGTCCCGCAGCCGGATCACCGGATGGTGCCGGCGTGGGCCGCGGGCACCGCGGTCGCCGGGATCGGTACAGGCGCCGCGTTCGTTGGCGTCGGCTGCGGGATCTGGCTCGCCTGCCAGGGATTCGCCGCCGTGACCCTGGCCAGCGTCCTGTTCGTCACCCTCCCCATCGCCGCCGTGGCCGCGGTCGCCGCCGCGATCGGGTCGGCCTTGAAGGCGCTCAGGGGCGTCCGCACCGTAACCCACCACCACTACACCGGCCCGGTCCGCCAGGAGACCAACACCATCACCGCACCCGCCTACGGGCTCATCGCCCGCAACCGCAACGAACTCCACCGCTGACAACGCCAAAGGCGGCCCTCTCTCGCCAAAGACCGGGCCGCCCTTGTCCAGCCCGCTTACACCGAACTGGAGACCTCCAGCATGACCCAACACACCACCGTCCCGCGAGCATTACCGCCGGGAGCTCCCGCCGCGAGCGGGATGCGCTTCTACCTGACCACCCATAAACGGCACTGGCTGCGCTGGACCGACGTGCCGCTGTTCCTGAAGTCCGAGCATTGGGACCGCGCCGTCAAGTGGGACGAAGCCCGGGGCCCCTACGCCGTTGACTCCGGCGGTTTCATGGAGTTGAAGGATAAGGGCACGTGGACGCGACCGCCCCGCCAGTACGTGCAGGATCTACGCCGCATCTGGGAACACGTCGGCCCCTACGACTGGGCCGCCCCGCAGGACTGGATGTGCGAGAAGGCCATCATCGAGGGCGGATGGTTCGGCGGGCAGTGCTTCGTCGGCACCCACCTCAGCGTGGAAGAACACCAACGCCGCACCGTCGCCAACTTCCTCGAACTGCGCTCCCTCGCCCCCGATCTGCGCATCGCTCCTGTCGTGCAGGGCGACAGCATCCCGGCCTACGAACACTGCCTTGAGCTGTACGACAAGGCCGGAGTCGACCTGCGGGCCGAACCCGTCGTAGGCCTCGGCTCGGTGTGCCGGTTGCAGTCCACCCGCCAGGGTGCCGCGATCGTGACCGCGATGGCCTCGCACGGGCTGCGCCTGCACGGCTTTGGATTCAAGATCCTCGGCCTGGAACGCGTCGGGCATCTGCTGGCCTCCGCCGACTCCGCGGCCTGGAGCTCCCACGCGCGGCGCCGCCCGCCCCTGCCCGGTCACACGCACAAAAACTGCGCCAACTGCATCGACTACGCCCTGGAGTGGCGTCAGCGCGTGATCGACGCGGTCCCCACCCACCGGCAGACGCTGCTGACCGACCGGAGTGCGGCATGAAGGCACTGGACATCGCATTGGACCTGGCCGCGAGCGGCATTCCGCCCCTGCCCCTGCGGGTGGGCAAGGTCCCGTTCGGCAACTGTCGCAGGTGCGCCAACAATGCATGCGGCGGCCGCCCCAACATGAAGACCCCGGGACCGTGCGCCTGCCCCAGGCCCTGCCACGCGTGGGCTGCCGCGACCACCGATCCGGACGTCATCACCTCGGGGTCCTGGCGCCGCGCATGGCTGCAAGCCGAGGCGGTCGCTTATCACCCGGGCGGTGCGGGGATGACGGTCGTGGATCTCGACAATGCCGACGCAATCGCCTGGGCCCGCGAGCACCTGCCCGCCACGCAGACCGTGCCCACCACCCGGGGTGAGCACTGGCTCTACATCGGTCGGATGCAGTCCGCGAACGCGGTCCGACCTGGCGTGGACATCAAGTCGACCATGGCCTACGCCCGCTGGCTCGGGTTCGGCACCGGCACCATGACCGCCTTGCCGGACGCCGTGCGCGCGCTGGCTGCAAGCAAGCCCGCGCCGGTCGGGCCCCCGCCTCCGACCGCCACGGCGCCCGCGCCGGCCGGGGGCGGTCAGTGCCGTCACCGCACGCCCGCCTTCCTGGAGCGCGGGATCGCCATGGCGGAACAGCGCATCACCAGAGCAAGCGAGGCGGTCCACACGACCGTTTACCGCACGTTCCTGGCCGTGCTGTCCACGCACGGCCAGTGCGGCTGCCTCGCCGAGGACCACGTCGCGCGCCTGTTCACCGCCGCGCAGGCCAAGGGCGAGACCGCCCGGCACTGCACTGACGCGTGGACCAACGCCCGCAATCGGTTGGGACTTTGAGCATGGACGACGACGACAAGAACCCGGCCCGGAAGGTCATCGCGGACTACGCCCAAGAGCGCTTCCGCTACTTCCGCACCGCAGACGGCACCGTCTACGCCCAGCGCAAGGGCCACCCCGTGGCCCGCCCCATCCGCTCCCAGGGCACCACCGGAAGCCACCGCCAAGAACTCATGGTCGGCCTGTTCAAGGACGGACTCGGCACGTTCAACGGCACCGCCATGAAGGAGGCACTCGACTTGATCGAAGCACTCGCCCTCACCGAGCAGGTCCAGCCCGTCCACATCCGCGTCGCCCCCGGCTTGGACGGGGCCACCTGGCTGGACCTGGGCCGCAACGACGGCCAGTCGGTCCGCATCCACCCCACCGGCTGGGACATCCGCACCCCCGACCCCAGCGAAGTGTGCTGGCGGCGCACCCAGCTCACCGGCGAACTGCCGCTCCCTGCCCAGGACACCAACGGCAAGGGCATCGACCTGCTCTTTCGGCTGTGCAACTTCGCCAACGCCGAAACCGAGTGCCTGGCCATGGCCTGGCTGATCGGTTGCCTGGAACCCTCCGTGCCCGTCCCCGCCCCCTTCCTCACCGGCCCCCAAGGCGCGGGGAAGTCCACCGGCGGGCGGATGCTCATCCGGCTCATCGAGGGCATGACCGGCGACCTGCGCCGGGCCCCGAAGGACGAGGACAACCTGATCGCGGCCGTGGCCGCGGGATGGGTCACCGCGCTGGACAACCTCTCCCACATGACCCCGGACCTGTCCGACGCCATGTGCTGCATCGTCACCGGAGCCGAGAGCGTCAAGCGCGCCCTGTTCACCGACGGAGACGTCTTCCGCGCCCGCTACCGCCGCCCCCTGCTCCTGACCGGCATCGACGTCGGCGTCATCCGACCCGACCTCGCCGAACGCCTCCTACCGCTCCGCCTCGAACGCCCGAAGGTGCGGCGCACCGAAGCGGAGCTGTGGACGGAGTACGCCGAAGCCCTTCCCATCATGCTCGGCTCCCTGCTGGACCTGACCGTCAAGGTCCGCGCCGCCACCGCCGAGACGCCAACCGACCTGCGAATGGCGGACTTCGCCCACCTGTGCGCGCAGCTCGACGAGGCCATGGGCCTCGGAGCTCTGGCGGCCTACCGGGCCGGGCTAGACGACCTCAACGACGACGTCATCGAGGGCGACCTGCTCGCGCAGACCGTGCTCCAGTACGCCGCCGGCATGCAACCCGGGGCACAGGAGCGAATGACGTCCGCAGAGTGGCTGCACCTGCTCACCCGGCTCTACAGCGGCGAAGACTGCCGCCCGCTACCCAAGGGGTGGCCGACCACCGGCAAGGTCCTCTCCGACCGGCTCAAGCGCCTTCAGCCCACCCTCGCCGCCCGCGGCCTGGTCGTGGACTGGGGACGCACCCGCGAGGCCCGCTACATCGAGCTCACCGAACCCGCGCCGGCACCCGGGCCGCAACAGGAGCCCGCGTTCTGAACGCGAGGTCACCGCACAACAGCAAGAAGAGCACCCGGGCCGACGCGGCGATGGGTGCTCCTCTTGCTGTTCGGTGCGCAGCACCGCCCGAAGGACGTGCCGCGCAGCGGCTCCTTCTTCGCGTTCTAAGGCGCGCACAACAACAGACACCACCCCCTCTTTTTCCTAAGTAGGGGAACGCTGCGTCACCTGCGTCACACGCGACGGAAAACGGCCCCTGACCAGCCGAAAAGAGCGTGACGCAGACCCGATCCGTCTGCGTCATCCTGCGTCACCTGCGTCACGCCCCGGTGACGCAGGTGACGCGGCGGTGACGCACCTCAACCGCGCTCCGTCACAGATTTCCGCAGGTCAGATGCCTGAATGACGCAGGTGACGCTGTGACGCAGAAATCTGAACCTCGGACAAACGCGCCATGCTCTCTCCGCTTGGAGCCCCTATGGCAAAGCCGAAAGACCCAGACCCCCGTGCCACTCTCCGAGGCGGCCTCCCGGACCGGTACCTCACCCCGGACGACATCGCCGAGATGTTCGAGGTGCCCCTAGAAACCGTCTACCAGTGGCGCAAGAAGCGCACCGGCCCGCGCGGCTTCCGCATCGGCAAGCACCTTCGCTACGACCCCGCCGACGTACGGGCCTACGTCGACCAGCGCAAGCACGCCGAAACCGCCGCCGCCTGACCGAACACCCACCACACAGCAGGGAGAGCCGCCGGGCGGCTCTCCCTGCCGCATGTCGAGAGGATCACTGCCTGATGGCAGGCCACATCCAAGACCGGTGGTACAAGACCGAACCCGACGCCGGTGGCAAGCCCCGTCGCGTACGTACAGACCGCCACGGCACCGGGATGCGCTACCGCGCTCGCTACATCGGCCCGGACGGAACCGAGAAGAGCAAGTCATTCCCCGACGGACAGAAGCGGCTGGCCGATCAGTGGCTCGCCCACATTGAGGCGGACATGTCTCGGGGGCAGTACGTGGACCCAGCAGCGAGCCGAGTGACATTCCGGCAATACGCCGAGAAGTGGCTGAACACGCAGACCACCGACATGACCACGCGAGAGTCAGTGGAGTCCGCGATTCGCGGCCACGCCATCCCCTACCTGGGACCGCGACCGCTCGGCTCGTTCAAGCCGGAACACATCCGGGATTGGCTCAGCGAACTGGAACGGGCTGTCCCTGCGTCGTCGTACCGGCGCGTGATCTACAACAACGTGTCGACGGTCCTCAACGCGGCGGTGGACGACGGTCATCTGTCGAAGAACCCGTGCCACGCGCAATCGGTGCGTCCGCCTGCTGCGGGAAGTGGCCGCGTTGTGCCGTGGAGCGCAGAGCGCGTCTTCGCTGTACGAGCGGCATTGCCGGAGCGATACCGCGCGACGGTCGACCTCGGAGGCGGATGCGGACTGCGGCAAGGGGAGATCTTCGGGTTGCCCGTCGATGCAATCGGCTTCGACTCCGGATGGCTGCACATCGCGAACCAGGTGAAGGTGACGAAAGACGGTCTCGTGTTCGCCCCACCGAAGCGAAACAAGATCCGCGACGTTCCCTTGCCGGACCGCGTGGCGCACGTCCTCAAGCAGCACATGGAGGCGTTCCCCCCGGTAGAGATCACCCTGCCGTGGCTCCGGGTGGACGGTCCGCCTGTCACGAAGCGGCTGCTGTTCACCCGCCTCGACGGCGCGGGGGCGGTTCGGCGTACCGACTTCAACGTCCGCGCGTGGAAGCCTGCGCTCGTGGCCGCTGGGGTGATCCCCGCGCCGAATCCGGGAGAGCGTCACCAGGCTGCCCGCGAACACGGCATGCACGCTCTCAGGCACTTCTACGCCTCGGTCCTCCTGGACGCCGGCGAGAACGTCAAGGCGCTGAGCAACTACCTCGGACACAACGATCCGGGGTTCACGCTCCGGGTCTACACGCACCTCATGCCGAGTAGCGACGCACGAGCCCGGAAGGCCGTGGACGGCCTGTACGAGGGCACCGATCCGGCGCCGGACGGCCCAGAGACGGCCCAGGGTCGGTGAGACGCCATGAGGCCGACGGTCCGCGACCGTCGGCCCCATCTGCACAATCAGCGCGAAACCTGCTTTGACCTGCGCCTACAGCACCGGCAGGCTCTTGCGCAGCTCGAACGCCGTGACCTCGCTGCGGTACTCCTCCCACTCCGACTTCTTGTTCCGCAGGAAGAAGTCGAAGACGTGCTCGCCGAGCGTCTCGGCGACCAGGTCGCTGCGTTCCATCAGGGTCAGGGCCTCGCCGAGGTTCTGGGGCAGCGGCTCGATGCCCATCGCGCGGCGCTCGGCGTCGGAGAGGGCCCAGACGTCGTCCTCGGCGCCCGGCGGGAGCTCGTAGCCCTCCTCGATGCCCTTCAGGCCGGCGGCGAGGAGGACGGCGTAGGACAGGTACGGGTTCGCGCCGGAGTCCAGGGAGCGGACCTCGACCCGGGCCGAGCCCGTCTTGCCGGGCTTGTACATCGGGACGCGGACCAGCGCCGAGCGGTTGTTGTGGCCCCAGCAGATGTACGAGGGGGCCTCGCCACCCGCGCCCGCCGTGCGCTCCGCGCCGCCCCAGATGCGCTTGTAGGAGTTGACCCACTGGTTGGTGACGGCGGAGATCTCCGCCGCGTGCCGCAGCAGGCCCGCGATGAAGGAGCGGCCCACCTTCGAGAGCTGGTACTCCGAGCCCGACTCGTAGAAGGCGTTGCGGTCGCCCTCGAAGAGGGAGAGGTGGGTGTGCATGCCGCTGCCGGGGTGCTCGGAGAACGGCTTCGGCATGAAGGTCGCCTGGACGCCCTGCTCCAGCGCCACCTGCTTCATGACCAGGCGGAACGTCATGACGTTGTCGGCCGTGGAGAGCGCGTCGGCGTAGCGCAGGTCGATCTCCTGCTGGCCCGGCGCGCCCTCGTGGTGGGAGAACTCGACCGAGATGCCCATCGACTCCAGCATGGTGATCGCCTGGCGGCGGAAGTCCATGCCGACGTTGGTCGGGGTGTGGTCGAAGTAGCCGGAGTTGTCGGCGGGCGTCGGACGGCTGCCGTCCAGCGGCCGGTCCTTCAGCAGGAAGAACTCGATCTCCGGGTGCGTGTAGAACGTGAAGCCCAGGTCGGAGGCGCGGGCCAGGGCGCGTTTGAGCACGTAGCGCGGGTCGGCGAAGGACGGGGAGCCGTCCGGCATGAGGATGTCGCAGAACATGCGGGCCGTGCCCGGGGCCTCCGCGCGCCAGGGCAGGATCTGGAAGGTCGACGGATCCGGCTTGGCGATCATGTCGGACTCGTAGACCCGGGCGAAGCCCTCGATCGCGGAGCCGTCGAAGCCGATGCCCTCGTCGAAGGCCTGTTCCAGTTCGGCCGGGGCCACGGCGACGGACTTGAGGAAGCCCAGCACGTCCGTGAACCACAGGCGTACGAACCGGATGTCGCGCTCCTCCAACGTCCGGAGCACGAACTCCTGCTGCTTGTCCATCTTCCGCTTCCCCATCCTTGCTGGTCAGGCCGCCTGTCTTCCGTACCACGGGAGGCGGTCGGGCACCTGAGCATCCCACCACACCACCATTTCGTACGCGTTGCGCACCATGATCGCCCGGGCGGCCCGGGGCCGAACGCCTCACGTACGGCGGGTGAACTGCTCTTCCGCCCATAGTGCCTGCTCGCACCGGCATCCGTAACGGCCGGTTCGGTTCGCTCCCCTCCCATTTAATTTGCATTTCACATGCAACTTTAAATACGGTGCCCGGCAGTCGAGTCCTGAGGAGTCCCGATGCTGTCCGAGCAGTCCGCCGTCACCGTCCGCGCCACCCTCCCCGCCGTCGGGGCGGCCCTCGGCACGATCACCGAGCGCTTCTACGCCGGGCTGTTCGCGGCCCACCCCGAACTGCTGAACGACCTGTTCAACCGGGGCAACCAGGCCGCCGGCACCCAGCGGCAGGCGCTCGCCGGATCCATCGCCGCCTTCGCGACACACCTGCTCGACCACCCGGAGCAGCGGCCGGACGCGATGCTGCACCGCATCGCTCACAAGCACGCCTCCCTCGGCATCACGTCCGAGCAGTACGACATCGTCCACGAGCACCTGTTCGCCGCCATCGCCGACGTGCTCGGCGACGCCGTGACCCCCGAGGTCGCCGCCGCCTGGGACGAGGTCTACTGGCTGATGGCGAACGCCCTCATCGCCGTCGAGAAGCGGCTGCGGGAGGAGCGGGGCGGGTACGCCTGGCGGTCCTGGGAGGTCGTCGAGCGCGTCGCCGAGACCGACGACGTCGCCACGTTCCGGTTGCGGCCCGCCGACGGCGGTCCGGTGCGGGACTTCCTCGCCGGCCAGTACGTCTCCGTCCGCGTCGCGCTTCCGGACGGCGCCCGGCAGATACGGCAGTACAGCCTCTCCGGGGCGCCCGCCCCGGACCTGCGGCAGATCAGCGTGAAGCGCGTGCAGGGCGACGGCACTCCCGACGGCGAGGTCTCGAACCACCTCCACGCGCGCGTGCGGGCGGGTGACGTCCTGGAGCTGTCCGAGCCTTACGGCGACCTCGTCCTGGACGCCGGCCCCGACACCCCGCTGCTGCTGGCGTCGGCCGGCATCGGCGTGACCCCCATGACCGCGATGCTGGCCCACCTCGCCGGCTCGGGGCACCGCGCCCCCGTCACCGTCGTGCACGGCGACCGCTCACCCGCCACCCACGCGCTGCGCACCGACCACGAGGCCTACGCCGCCAAGCTGCCCGACGCGGCCGTCCACTTCTGGTACGAGCAGGACGCCCCGGCGGGCACCCGCTCCGGCCTGGTCGACCTCGCCGACGTCCCGGTCGCGCCGGGCACGCGCGCGTACCTGTGCGGGCCGCTGCCCTTCATGCGGGCGGTACGGGCCCAGCTGATCGGCAAGGGCGTGGCAGCGGCCGACATCCACTACGAGGTGTTCGGGCCGGATCTGTGGCTGGCGGGGCAGGCGGCCTAGACATCACGGGGACCGGCGCCCCGCGAGATCCCCAGCAGCAGCGCCCCGGTCGGCTCCGCCACGATGTCCGCCACCGTGACCGGGTCCAGTGAGACGAAGAACGCCTCCTGGGCCCGGCGCAGCGCGCCGCGCAGGCGGCAGGCGGAGTTCAGGGGGCAGGGCGTGGGGCCCTCGCAGTCGACGACGTCGCCGTCGCCCTCGAAGGCGCGCACCACGGCGCCCACGGACGCCGTACGGCCCCGCTCGGTGAGCGTGAGACCTCCGCCGCGGCCGCGACGGGCGGCCAGCAGGCCCATGTGCTGGAGCTCGGCGACGACCTTCGCCAGGTGGGTGTACGGCACGTCCATGCCGGTGGCGACGTCGCGGGTCGTCGGACTCGACTCGCCGGCGACGGCGAGCCGCATCAGGACCCGCAGGGCCAGGTCGGTGGAGCGCAGCAGCCGCATGCCCGCAGCCTAGGTAATGGGAATCTACGATTCAAATTATCCGTACTCGAAGGTCCGCGCCTGACCGGCAACTGTCAGTGCTGTTCTGCTCTGACGCGCCGGTGACCTCCATCAGCTCCACCTCGAAGCCCTCGAACATACCTGCTCACATCGTGTGCAATTCCGGTTGGATGTGATCTTTCGCCGTGGGTGGCCACGAAGCGTCCTTACGGTGCTCGGTATGCAGCTCCGCTACAACTACCGGGCCTACCCGGATGCCGCCCAGCGCCGTGCGCTGGCAAAGGCGTTCGGATGCGCCCGTGTGGTGTGGAACGACTGCCTGCGCGACCGGAAGGAAGCACACGCGGCGGGGATGCCGTACGTGAAGTCGGCGGAGTTGTCCCGGCTGCGTATCACCCAGGCCAAGCGCACCGAGGAGCGCGCTTGGCTCGCCGACGTGTCAGCGGTCGCCCTGCAGCAGTCCCTGCGGGACCTGGACACCGCCTACAAGAACTTCTTCGACAGCCTCAAAGGCAAACGGCAGGGCCGGAAGGTCGGCCCTCCCCGCTACAAATCGAAGAAGGACACCCGGCAGTCGATCCGCCTCAACACCAACGCCTTCTCCCTCCAGGACAACGGCACCGTGTACGTGGCCAAGGTCGGCAACCTCAAGGTCAAGTGGTCTCGCCGGCTGCCAGCCGCACCGACGTCCTTGACTGTCACCAGGGACAGCTCGGGCCGGTACTTCCTCAGCTTCGTCGTGGACACCGAGCCGGACATCCTCCCCGAGCTGGAGACAGAAACCGGTATCTACCTGGGCCTGTCCGCCTTCGCCGTCCTGTCCAACGGCCGCAAGATCGACAGCCCGCGCTTTTTGCGCCGGGCGGAGAAGAAGCTCAGGCGCCTTGGAAGGGAGCTCTCCCGCAAGGTCAAGGGTTCGAAGAACCGGGCCAAGGCCCGCATCAAGGTCGCACGCCAGCACGCCAAGGTGGCCAACCGGCGCCGGGACTGGCATCACAAGGCTTCCACACAGATCATTCGCGACAACCAAGCGGTGTTCGTGGAAGACCTCGCGGTGTCCGGCCTCGGCCGCACTCGGCTCGCCAAATCCGTGCACGACGCGGGGTGGTCGGCGTTCGTCGGCATGCTGGAGTACAAGGCGGCTCTGCACGGCCGCACCTTCGCCAAGGTCGACCGTGCCTTCCCGTCCTCTCAGGTCTGCTCGGCCTGCGGATTCCGGGACGGTCCCAAGCCCCTGCACCTCCGGGAGTGGACGTGCAGCGGATGCGGCACCGTGCACGACCGCGACCACAACGCAGCCCGCAACGTCCACTTCGAAGGACGCCGCATCGTCGCCGCCGGACGGGCGGAGACACCAAACGCCTGTGGAGCGCCGATAAGACGGGCATACGTGCCCGCACAGCGCGTCGAAGCAGGAAGCCACTGGAAGGGTCGGACGCCCCAGGCCGGAACTCTGGACATTAAGCCAGGGAGCACGTCAAGATCAGCTCACCCGACCGTCCCACTTTCCCCACGAAGGACACCCCATGGGCTCCGCCAAGAAGAGCAACACGGACCGCAAGGCGCGGATAGAGGAGATGCGGCGCGCCGAGCAGGCCCGTGAGCGCCGCAACCGGATCCTCACCATCACGGCCAGTGTCGTGATCGTCTGCGGTCTCGTCGCCGGCGGTGTCGTGCTCGTGCGGTCCCAGTCCGACGGCGGCAGCGACACCGCGGCGAGCGACTCCTCGGCCAAGGGGAAGTTCGTCACGGGCAAGGACGGCGTGAAGACCTGGGAAGGCGAGCTGGCCCGCAACCACGTCAACAAGGCGGTGAAGTACGCCTCCGTGCCCCCGGTCGGCGGTGACCACAACCTGGCCTGGATGAACTGCAACGGCGACGTCTACACCAAGGAGATCAACAACACCAACGCCGTGCACTCGCTGGAGCACGGCGCGGTCTGGGTGACGTACAACGCCGACGCGAAGAAGGCCGACATCGACGCGCTCGCGGCGAAGGTGAAGAAGACGCCGTACACGCTGATGAGCCCGCTGGGCGAGCAGAAGGACCCGATCGTGCTCTCGGCGTGGGGTCACCAGCGCACGGTGACGGGCGCGAGCGACCCGGACGTCGACAAGTTCTTCGAGAAGTTCGTCCAGGGCAAGCAGACGCCGGAGCCGGGTGCCGCCTGCACGAACGGGCTGTCGCAGTGAGGCAGGCCGGTCTGATCGCGGGGGCCGCGGTGACGGCGCTCGTCGCGGCCGGCGCGATCACCTACGCCGTCGCCGGGGACGACGGCGGCGGCCGGACCCCGTCCGCCGAGTCCGCGGACGCGGGGTTCGCGCGGGACATGGCGGTGCACCACCAGCAGGCCGTGGAGATGTCGTACATCGTGCGCGACCGCACCAAGGACGAGGAGGTGCGGCGCCTCGCGTACGACATCGCGCAGACACAGGCCAACCAGCGCGGCATGATGATCGGCTGGCTCGACCTGTGGGGGCTTCCCAAGGTGTCCTCCCAGCCGCCGATGACGTGGATGGGCATGGGCGACATGGCCTCCGGCAAGGACGGCGCGCTGATGCCGGGCATGGCGACCAACACGGAGATGAAGAAGCTCGGCGAGCTCAGCGGCAAGCAGGCGGAGGTCTTCTTCCTCCAGCTGATGACGGACCATCACCAGGGCGGCGTCCACATGGCCCAGGGCTGTGTCGACAAGTGCACGGTCGGCGTGGAGAAGCGGCTCGCGCAGGGCATGGTGGACGCGCAGCGGTCGGAGATCGGCCTGATGGCGGACATGCTCAAGGAGCGGGGCGCCGCACCGCGCTCGTAGGGCGTAAGCCCCAAAACACCCTGTACTGCGGCCTCTTGGCCTCCTCTTGGCCTCCGTAGAGCGCTTCTTGGGCTGCGCATTCCCCTGGCATGAACGGTTCGTCGCGAGAGTGGCGACCGTCGAGTGATCCACTCGCGTCGAACCGCACTGGGGGTTCCATGAGATCCAATCGCGCCAGGGTGCGCGCCGGAGTGAGCATGGCGGCGACACTGCCGATGCTCGTCGGCGCGCTGGCGCTCGGCATACCCGCGGCCCACGCCGCCGACCATCCGCTCCGCGACCTGCTCGCCGGGACCAAGCCCGCGTGGGCCACGGCCAGGGCCGACGAGGGCGCCACCTCCGACGGTGCCGGGGTGTCGGCCCGGGTCTATCTCCGGGGCCGCGACGCGGCCGGCCTCGCCGCGTACGCCAAGGCCGTCTCCGACCCGGCGTCGGCCTCGTACGGCAAGTACCTGACCGCCAAGCAGGCACAGGCCCGCTTCGGCGCGACCGAGGCCCAGGTGGCCGCCGTGAAGTTTTGGCTGACGGCCGCCGGCCTGAAGGTCACCGGCGTCACGGCGCACTACGTCTCCGTCACCGGTGACGTGGCCGCCGCCGAGAAGGCGTTCGGCACCCAGCTGCACGACTTCGCCGAGGGCTCGAAGACCTACCGCGCCCCGGCGAGCACCGCCTCCGTGCCGGCGAGCCTGGCCGACGCCGTACTGACCGCCACCGGCCTCGACAACGCCCCGCACATGGTCACGCACGACGACCGGCTGCCGCCGCCGGACACCGTGTTCCGCAACGCCGGGCCGTTCTCCTCGTACTACGGCTCGAACACCGCGAGCACGCTGCCGGACGCGTACAGCACGAAGATCCCGTACGCGGTCAAGGGCTACACCGGCAAGCAGTTGCGGGCCGCCTACGGCGCGGGCACCCGCACCGGCAAGGGTGTCCGGGTCGCCATCACGGACGCGTACGCCTCGCCGACGATCGCCCACGACGCGGCCACCTACGCCGGCAAGCACGGCGACGCGGCCTGGAAGAGCGGGCAGCTCCACCAGGTGCTGCCCGGGAAGTACACGGACACCAAGGCCTGCTCGGCGTCCGGCTGGTACGGCGAGGAGACCCTGGACGTCGAGGCCGTGCACGCGGTGGCGCCGGCCTCGGACGTCCCTACGTGGGCGCGGCCTCCTGCAACGACAGCGACCTGCTCGACGCGCTCGGCAAGGTCGTCGACCACCACCTGGCCGACATCGTCTCCAACTCCTGGGGCGAGGTGGAAGCGGCGCAGACGCCCGACCTCGCGGCCGCCTACGACCAGGTCTTCCAGCTGGGCGCGGTCGAGGGCATCGGCTTCTACTTCTCCTCCGGCGACAACGGCGACGAGGTTGCCGCCTCCGGCACGAAGCAGGTCGACTCCCCGGCCAACTCGGCGTGGGTGACCGCCGTCGGCGGCACCTCACTGGCCGTCGGCAAGAACGACACGTACCTGTGGGAGACCGGCTGGGGCACCGACAAGGCGAACCTGTCGGCCGACGGCAAGAGCTGGACGGACTTCCCCGGCGCCTTCACCTCCGGCGCGGGCGGCGGCACCAGCAGGACGGTGGCGGAGCCCTCCTATCAGCAGGGCGTCGTACCGGACGCGCTGGCGAAGGCCAACAGCGCGGACGGCAACCGCGTCGTCCCGGACATCGCGGCGATCGCCGACCCGAACACCGGCTTCCTGGTCGGCCAGACGCAGACCCTGCCCGACGGGAAGACGCAGGCGTACAGCGAGTACCGGATCGGCGGCACCTCGCTCGCGGCGCCGACCATCGCCGCCATCCAGGCGCTGGCCCAGGAGGCCCGCGGCGGCACGCCGATCGGCTTCGCCAACCCGGCGATCTACGCCAAGGCAGGCTCGAAGGCCTACCACGACGTCACCGACGACCCGACGGGCTCCGGCCTGGCCGTGGCCCGCGTCGACTTCGTGAACGGCTACGACGCCACGGGCGGCCTGGCCACGTCCGTGCGCAGCCTGGGCAAGGACAGCTCGCTCTCGGCCGTGAAGGGCTACGACGACGTCACCGGCGTGGGCACGCCCGCGAGCGGGTACGTCGAGTCGTACAGGCGCCGCTGACTTCCGACGGCTGACCTCCGCAAGGGGACAGGGGTGGTGTGGGGTGACCCACACCACCCCATTGCGTCGCTCTGACGATTACACTGGGCCCGTGCCTCAACTACGTCTCGCCCTGAACCAGATCGACTCGAGCGTCGGCGACCTCGCCCAGAACGCCGAGTCGATCGTCCGCTGGACCCGGCACTCCGCCGAGCAGGGAGCGCATCTCGTGGCGTTTCCCGAGATGGCGCTGACCGGGTATCCCGTCGAGGACCTGGCCCTCAGGTCGTCCTTCGTGGAGGCCTCCCGGGCGGCGCTGCGGAGCCTTGCCGTCCGCCTGGCCGACGAGGGCTTCGGCGAGCTGCCGGTGATCGTCGGCTACCTCGACCGCTGCGCGACCGCCCAGCCGAAGTACGGCCAGCCGGCCGGCGCGCCGCAGAACGCGGGCGCGGTGCTGTACGGCGGCGAGGTCGTCCTGAACTTCGCCAAGCACCACCTGCCGAACTACGGCGTCTTCGACGAGTTCCGCTACTTCGTGCCCGGCGACAGCATGCCGGTCCTGCGCGTCCACGACGTCGATGTCGCCCTGGCCATCTGCGAGGACCTCTGGCAGGACGGCGGCCGTGTCCCCGCGGCGCGCTCGGCGCAGGCGGGCCTGCTGGTCTCGATCAACGCCTCGCCCTACGAGCGCAACAAGGACGACACCCGCCTGGAGCTGGTCCGCAAGCGGGCCCAGGAGGCCGGCTGCACCACGGCCTACCTCGCCATGATCGGCGGCCAGGACGAGCTGGTGTTCGACGGCGACTCGATCGTCGTGGACAGGGACGGCGAGGTCGTGGCGCGGGCGCCGCAGTTCGCCGAGGGCTGCGTCGTCCTGGACCTGGACCTGCCGGCGGCGTCGGCGGACGCGCCGACGGGCGTGGTGGACGACGGCCTGCGCATCGACCGGGTGGTGCTGTCGGAGAAGCCCCTGGCGCCGTACGAGCCCGAGCTCACCGGTGGCTACGCGGACCGCCTGGACGACGACGAGGAGGTCTACTCGGCGCTGGTGGTGGGCCTGCGGGCGTACGTCGCGAAGAACGGCTTCAAGTCCGTCCTGATCGGCCTGTCGGGGGGCATCGACTCGTCACTGGTCGCGGCGATCGCGTGCGACGCGGTGGGCGCGCAGAACGTGTACGGCGTGTCGATGCCGTCGAAGTACTCCTCGGACCACTCCAAGGACGACGCGGCGGAACTGGCCCGCCGCACCGGCCTGAACTACCGCACGGTCGCCATCGAGCCGATGTTCGACGCGTACATGGGCTCCCTGGGCCTGTCGGGCCTGGCCGAGGAGAACCTCCAGTCGCGCCTGCGCGGCACGCTGCTCATGGCCATCTCCAACCAGGAGGGCCACATCGTCCTGGCCCCCGGCAACAAGTCGGAACTGGCCGTCGGCTACTCCACGCTCTACGGCGACTCGGTGGGCGCCTACGGCCCCATCAAGGACGTCTACAAGACGTCGATCTTCCGCCTGGGCGAGTGGCGCAACCGGGCCGCCGTGGAACGCGGCCAGACCCCGCCGATCCCCGAGAACTCCATCACCAAGCCCCCGAGCGCGGAACTCCGCCCGGGCCAGGTCGACACGGACTCGCTCCCCGACTACCCGGTGCTGGACGCGATCCTGGAGCTCTACGTCGACCGGGACCGGGGCGCCGACGAGATCGTCGCGGCCGGTTACGACCGGGCGCTGGTCATGAAGACCCTGCGCATGGTCGACACGGCCGAGTACAAGCGACGGCAGTACCCGCCGGGCACGAAGATCTCGGCGAAGGGCTTCGGCAAGGACCGCCGCCTGCCGATCACGAACGGGTGGCGGGAGTCGGTCTGACGAGGCCCCTCGCGGGCATGGGACAGGTCCCGTGTCTCACGGCACAGTGACGACGACCTTGCCGCGCGCATGACCGGTGGCGCTCTCCTCGTGCGCCGCGGCGATGTCCCTCAGCGGGAACACCCGGTGCACCGGGACGGTGAGGCGGCCTTCGTCGGCGAGGGACGCGGCGTGCGGCAGCCCTGACCAGCCGGGCTCGCCCACGCCGGAGCGGGAGAGCCGCACTCCGTGGCGGGCGGCGTCGAAGTCGGCGATGGTCACGACGCGGTGGGGGTCTCCGGCGATGGCCACCAGGTCGGGGAGGGAGCCTTTGCCCGCGGCGTCGAGCACGACGTCGACGCCGCGGGAGCGAGTGGGGCGACGCGGTCGGCCAGGCCGGGACCGCAGGTGACCGGGGTGACACCGAGTCCGTCGAGGAAGTCAGCCCGGGGCTTGGGAGCCCATGCCTCCAGCACCGCGTACTGGGCGGAGGCCCCGCCCAGTCGGGCCAGGGGGACGAAGCCGAAGACCGCGTCTCCGATGGAGGTGCCGTGACGCCCTCGCCCACCTCGTCGACGCGCAGGGACGTCATCTCCTTCAGCATCCCTGAGCGCAGGTACCAGTCGGCGGGGGTGACGCCCGTGGCACGCACCGAGATGCGGACCTGACCCGGACCGGCGTGAGAGACCTGCCTGCCGCGCCCTCTCGGTTGCCGTACGCACAGGGCGGCGGTCCGCGGGTACCCACCCGCGGACCGCTGCCCGAGTCACAGCGCCGGCGTACCGACCTCGGTCAGCGGCGCACCGCTTCCGCTTCCTGCGGGACGTGGCTCGCCACGACCCGCTCGCGACCGCCGGCCGGCGCGGTGCGCCGGTCCACCGCGTACGCCAGCGACGCGACGCCGAGGCCGAGCACGGCCAGGGCCGCGCCGGCCAGGGCCGGGGAGGTGACCCCGAAGCCCGCGGCCAGGGCGAGGCCGCCGATCCAGGCGCCGCCGGCGTTGGCCAGGTTGAAGGCGGCCTGGTTGGCGGAGGAGGCCAGGGACGGGGCCGACGCGGCCTTGTCCATGACCATCAACTGGAGCGGGGAGCCGGTGGCGAAGGCCGCCATGCCGAGCAGGATCACGGCGACGGCGGCGGTGATTTCCGTGCGCATCAGCAGCGGGAACAGCGCCAGTACCGCCACCAGCGCGCCCAGGCCGCCGAACAGCGTGCCCCGCAGGGAGTGGTCGGCCAGGCGGCCGCCCAGCAGGTTGCCGGCGGTCGCGCCGACACCGAACAGGGCCAGCAGCAGGGTCACGCTGGCTCCGGCGTACCCGGCGGCGTCCGTGAGCATGGGCGTGATGTAGCTGTAGGCCGCGAAGAGGGCGCCGAAGCCCGCGACCGTCGTGCCGAGCGACAGCCAGACCGGGACGGAGCGCAGGGCGGCCAGTTCGCCGCGCAGGCCCTTCGCGGTGGCGTGTTCGTGGTCGTGCGGGATCAGGAACGCGAGCGCGGCGATCGCCGCCAGGCCGATGGCGCTGACGCCGAGGAAGGTCGCCCGCCAGCCGAGCTGCTGGCCCATGAGGGTCGCGACGGGCACACCCACGACGTTCGCGACCGTCAGGCCGAGGAACATCAGGGAGACCGAGCGCGCCTTGCGTTCGGGGGCGACCATGTTCGTCGCGACGACGGCGCCGACGCCGAAGAAGGCGCCGTGCGGCAGACCGCTCAGGAAGCGGGCCGCCAGCAGCCAGCCGTTGTCGGGAGCCAGGGCCGACAGCGCGTTGCCCGCGACGAACAGCCCCATCAGCCCGATCAGGACCGTACGGCGGGACATCCGGGCGGTGACCGCGGCCAGCAGGGGGGCGCCGATGACGACGCCCAGCGCGTACGCCGACACCAGGTGGCCGGCGCTGGGTATCGAGATGTTCAGGTCGTTCGCGACATCGGGCAGCAGCCCCATCATCACGAACTCGGTCGTACCGATGCCGAAGGCGCCCACGGCGAGGGCGAGCAGGGCCAGGGGCATGAGGGAGCCTTTCGAGACTTGCGGTGTTCGTACTTCGTGACTTCGTATGTTCAAGTACGGAACAAAGTCTCGCAGGCCGACTATTCCGCGAGGCCTCCGCGAAGTGAAGCCGCGGTTGCCCACTCCTGACGGACTGGCCCTGAGCTGGGGTTTTCCTCAGCCGCCTGTGGTGACACTCACACGGGCCGCGACGGGCAGATGGTCACTGGCCGTCTGCGGGAGGGTCCACGAGCTCTCCGGCTTCAGGCCCCTGACCATGATCTGGTCGATGCGCGCCATCGGGAACGACGCCGGCCAGCTGAACCCGAAGCCGTTGCCGGCGGCACCCTGCGTGGAGCGCATCTGCGAGGTGACGGCGTTGAGCGCGCGGTCGTTCATCGTGCCGTTCAGGTCGCCGAGCAGTACGACGTTCTCCAGCGGCTCGTGGGCGATGGCCTCGCCCAGGAAGTCGGCGCTCCGGTCGCGCTGCCGGGCCGTGAACCCGGCCTCCATCTTCACGCGTACGGACGGCAGATGGGCGACGTAGACGGCGACCTGCCCGGCCGGGGCGGTCACGGTGGCGCGCATGGCCCGCGTCCAGCCCAGGTCGATGTCGACGGCCCCCACGCCGGTCAGCGGGTACTTGCTCCACAGCCCGACCGTGCCCTGCACGGAGTGGTACGGGTACGTCGAGTCCAGCGCCCGCTCGTACGTCGGGACCGCGCCCGCCGTCAGCTCCTCCAGGGCCACCACGTCCGCGCCGGAGGCGGCCACGTCACGGGCGGTACCGGCCGGGTCGGGGTTGTCCGCGTTGACGTTGTGCGTGGCCACGGTGAGGTCGCCGCCGGTGGCGGTCTTGTCGCTGACCTGGCCGCCGAAGAGGTTCAGCCAGACCACGGCCGGCAGCAGCACCGCGATCAGGGCGGTCGCGGACTTGCGGACCACGGCGACGAGGAGCAGCACCGGGATGAAGAGGCCGAGCCAGGGCAGGAACGTCTCGACGAGGCTGCCCAGGTTGCCGATCGTGTTCGGGATCCGCGAGTGCAGCAGCATGACGACGGCCAGCAGCACCGCGCACGCGGCCACCACGATTCCGCGCCGCCAGACCTGCCGGTCCCCGCGCCAGTCGCCGAGCAACCGGCCGAACAGGCGCCGAAGCCGGTCTCCCCGGGGCTCGGGCCCCGAGCCGCCGTCTGCCGTCTCCGTCATGTACGCCTGCTGCTGCGCCATACCGTCGCCTCACTGCCTGCCGTGCACACCATCGCCCCCGTGTCTACGACCCTAGGGGATGATCCGTTCCGTTCCCGCCGTCCTTCGACGGCCGTACGGGGGCGAGGACGTTCGAGCCCGTGGGACGAGTTCCGATCGGACCCGGAGTAAGCGCCGTCTGTGACGAAACGCGCACACTAGGAGCTGTGAGCTGCGGAACTGACGGGTCGTAGGCCTTCGAGGAGTGTGTCGACGACCTGGGCGGCGAGGTCGTCGGGGAGATCGGCGTCCGGGCGCAGGACGGAGCGCACGAGCACGGGGCCGATGAACATGTCGCTCAGAAGTTCGATGTCGACGTCCGTGCGCAGTTCGCCGTTCTCCTGCCCCCGGCGCAGGATCTCCAGGCCCAGCCGGCGGCGCGGTGCGAGGACGGCGGCCTCGTACGCCGCCCAGATCTTCGGGCTGCTCTTCATCTGGGCGTGCACGTTGGTCAGGATCGCCGACGAGCGCTTGGCCAGGCCGCGCCGGCGCGCCTGTTCCAGCAGGGCCACGAGGTCGTCGCGCGTGGAGGTGCCGGGGAGCGGGGGCCCGGGGGGTTCGGTGGCACGCAGGACGTCGGCGAAGAGTTCCTCCTTGCCGCTCCAACGGCGGTAGATGGTGGCCTTGCCGACGCCGGCGGTGCGGGCGATCCGCTCGATGGACAGCTCCGCGAGGGGTACGCCCTCCTCCAGCAGGCCCATCACGCCGTCGATGATGGCGCGCTCCACGGCCTCGCTTCTGGGGCGGCCCCTCGGGGGGCCGTCTGGCCGGGGGTGCCGTTCGGCGAGACTCACGTCGCTGGGTCCTTTCCTGGGCAGGGTGAGGATGATTCTCCCGCAGGGTCTACGACCGCGCGTCCGAGATCTTCGACCGCGTCCGAGATCTACCGCGCGTCCGAGACCTAGGACCGCGCGTCCGACAACTCCTTTTCCTCCTCCCCCTGCTGCGGCTCAGGCCGCCTGCCGGGCAGGAACAGCGCCGCGACGGCCGCGCCGATCAGTGCGACCCCCGCTCCCCACAGGGCGGTGACGTGCATCGCGTGCAGGAACGCGTCGTAGGCCGGGGTGACCAGGGCCTCGCCCCGCGGGCCCAGCTTCGCGGCGACGCCGAGGGTGGCCTCGATGGACTCCCCCGCGGTGTGCCGTACGGCCGGCGGCAGTCGGTCGAGCTTGTCCTCGATGCCGGTGCGGTAGGCCGCGGACAGCACCGAGCCCAGAACGGCGATGCCCAGGGCGCCGCCGACCTGCCGGAAGGTGTTGCTGAGCGCGGAGGCCGAGCCTGCCTTCTCGCGGGGCAGGGCCTGCATGATGACGACGCTGACCGGCGTCATGACGTGCGCCATGCCGGTGCCCATCAGGAAGAAGATCACTTCCAGGATCCAGATGGGCGTGTCGGCGTCCAGCGTGGCGAAGGCGGCCAGCATCGCGGCGATGACCAGCATTCCGGCGGTCGTGGTGGCCTTGTTGCCGAAGCGGTCGACCAGCAGCCGCGCGCGCGGCGCGAAGATCAGCTGGCCGGCGGCCAGCGGCAGCATCAGCAGACCGGTCTGGAACGGAGAGTAGGCGCGCACGCTCTGCGCGTAGAAGACCGAGAAGAAGGTCACCCCCATCAGCGCGAAGAAGACCAGCGCGATGGCGGCGACGGCGGCCGAGAAGACCTTGCTCTTGAAGTACGTGACGTCGATGGACGGGTGGTCGGTGCGCTTCTCGAACAGCACGAAGGCGACGAGCACGGCGAGCCCCGCGCCGATCGTGGCCAGCACCGTGGCGTCGGTGAAGTCGGCGAGCTGGCCGCCCTTGATGATGCCGTAGACGAGCAGCACCAGGCCGACGACGGACAGCACGACGCCGACGGGGTCGAGGCGGCCGGGGCTGGGGTCGCGGGAGTCGGGCACCAGCCACAGCATCAGCGCGAGCGCGAGCAGCACGATGGGCACGTTGACGAGGAAGACCGAGCCCCACCAGAAGTGGTCGAGGAGCACGCCGCCGGTGATCGGGCCGATGGCGATGGCGAGGCCGACGCCGCCCGCCCAGATGCCGATGGCCTTCGGCTGCTCCTCGCGCTCGAAGACGTTCATGAGGACGGCGAGCGTGGCCGGCATGACGAACGCGGCGCCGAGGCCCATGACGGCCCGGTAGGTGATGAGCTCGCCCGGGGAGCCGGAGAAGGCGGCGAGCGCGGAGCCGATGCCGAACACCGCGAGCCCGCCGAGCAGCACCTTCTTGCGGCCCAGCCGGTCCCCCAGCAGACCGGCGCTGAACAGCAGGCCCGCGAAGACGAGGGTGTAGGCGTTGATCGCCCACTCCAGCTCGCTCTGCGTGGCCCCCAGGCCGGTCGGGGCGGGAGTGGAGATCGTCTTGATGGCGACGTTCAGGATCGAGTTGTCGAGGACGACGATCAGCAGGCTGAGCATCAGCACGCCGAGGATCGCCCATCGGCGCCGGTGCACCGCTTCCGGTATGCGAGGGCCGGTGGGGGCGGCACGGTCGGCAGGAGTAGTCATACCGCCGAGCCTAGAGCCATTTCGATACGAGACCGTCTCGTATTGGAATACTTTTACCGAGCCCTTACGTGCGCCGTGTTTCACGGCACCCGGCGGAACTCACAGGGGCTCCCCTAGCCCTGGATGACACGAGGTGCCACCATGGACGTGGTCCGGGGACGCCGTCAGGGCGCCTCGAGATGACGTGTTAGGAGCCGTGCAATGACGCAGCTTCCGGCTGCCCAGACTGCTCAGACGAAGTCCTCCGACGGCGGCAAGACGCTGTACGGGGGCAAGGGCACCCGCCGCATCACCGTGCGGGACATCGCCGCCGCCAAGGAGCGCGGCGAGAAGTGGCCCATGCTCACCGCCTACGACGCGATGACCGCGTCGGTCTTCGACGAGGCCGGGATCCCGGTCATGCTCGTCGGCGACTCGGCGGGCAACTGCCACCTCGGGTACGAGACGACCGTGCCCGTCACCCTCGACGAGATGACCATGCTGTCGGCGGCGGTCGTACGGGGCACCTCGCGCGCCCTGATCGTCGGCGACCTGCCCTTCGGCTCCTACCAGGAGGGTCCGGTGCAGGCGCTGCGCTCGGCGACCCGGCTGGTGAAGGAGGCGGGCGTGCAGGCCGTGAAGCTGGAGGGGGGCGAGCGGTCGCACGAGCAGATCCGGCTGCTCGTCGAGTCCGGCATCCCGGTCATGGCGCACATCGGCCTGACCCCCCAGTCCGTCAACTCGATGGGCTACCGCGTGCAGGGGCGGGGCGAGGAGGCGGCCCAGCAGCTGCTGCGGGACGCCAAGGCCGTGCAGGACGCGGGTGCGTTCGCCGTGGTGCTGGAGCTGGTTCCGGCGGAGCTGGCGGCCGAGGTGACGCGGGTGCTGCACATTCCGACCGTCGGGATCGGCGCCGGGTCCGAGACGGACGCGCAGGTGCTGGTCTGGACGGACATGCTGGGTCTGACCGGCGGGCGCGTACCGAAGTTCGTGAAGCAGTACGCGAATCTGCGTGAGGTCATGGGGAACGCGGCGAAGGCGTTCGCGGAGGACGTGGTCGGCGGAACGTTCCCGCTGGAGGAGCACTCCGTCCACTAGAGCCATAGGAGTACCCCACTGGAGCCACAGGGGTGCCCCACTGGAGCCATAGCGGTACCACGACAGCCCGTCGATCTTCCCCCGTCGACGGGCTGTCCCCTTGCCGGACCACCGACAAGGGCTGTCGGCAGTCTGTCGGTGGTTTGTCGGTGGGAGCTGACACCGTCTGTGCCATGACGCGAATCGACAAGAACACCGGCGGCGCCGCTGTCACCGTGCGGGGGCTGGTGAAGCACTATGGCGAGACCAAGGCGCTGGACGGGGTCGACCTGGACGTGCGGGAGGGCACCGTGATGGGGGTGCTCGGGCCGAACGGGGCCGGGAAGACCACCCTGGTGCGGATCCTGTCCACCCTGCTGAAATCCGACTCGGGGCAGGCGACCGTGGCCGGCTACGACGTCGTACGGCAGCCGCGGCACCTGCGGCGGGTGATAGGGCTCACGGGGCAGTACGCCTCCGTGGACGAGAAGCTCTCCGGCTGGGAGAACCTGTACATGATCGGGCGGCTGCTCGACCTGCCCCGCAAGGACGCCCGCGGCCGGGCCGACGAGTTGCTGGAGCGCTTCTCGCTGACCGAGGCGGCCAAGCGGCCCGCGGCGACGTACTCCGGGGGGATGCGGCGGCGGCTGGACCTGGCCGCTTCGATGATCGGGCGGCCGGCCGTGCTCTTCCTGGACGAGCCGACCACCGGGCTCGACCCGCGCACCCGCAACGAGGTGTGGGACGAGGTGAAGCGCATGGTCGGCGACGGAGTCACCGTGCTGCTCACCACCCAGTACATGGAGGAGGCCGAGCAACTCGCCTCCGAGCTGACGGTCGTCGACCGCGGCCAGGTCATCGCGGGCGGCGCCATCGAGGAGCTGAAGGCGAAGGTCGGCGGCCGGGCGCTGCGGATCCGCCCGGCCGATCAGATGCAGCTGCGGCCCCTCGCCGCCGCGCTGGACGACCTGGGGATCACCGGGCTCGCCACCACGACCGTGGACACCGACCGGGGTGACGTCCTCGTGCCGATCCTCAGCGACGAGCAACTGACCGCCGTGGTCGGCGCGGTCACCGCGCGCGGCGTCACCCTCTCCTCCATCACCACCGAACTCCCCAGCCTGGACGAGGTGTTCCTGTCCCTCACCGGCCACCGCGCCAGTGCCCCGCAGGACGCCGTGCCCGCCGAAGACCTTCAGGAGGCCGCCGTATGAGCGCCGTCACCATCCACGACGCCGAGGCGGACGCCCGCATCTCGCTGCGCGGCCACCTGCGCCACACCGGTGCCCTGATCCGCCGCAACCTGCTGTGGATCCGCAAGGACCCGGAGTCGATGGCCGACGCGCTGTTCATGCCGGTCATCTTCACCCTGCTGTTCGTGTTCGTCTTCGGCGGCTCGATCGGGCAGGCGCTGGGGGGCGGGCAGGACCGGTACGTGCAGTACGTGATCCCCGGCATGATCGCGATGATGAGCATGACGCTGTCCCAGGGCGTCGGCACCGGCTTCAGCCAGGACTTCAACTCCGGTGTCATGGACCGCTTCCGGTCCATGCCGATCGGGCGCGGTTCGGTGCTGTTCGCGAAGATCTCGGTGGAGCTGCTGCGGATGCTGTTCGCGACCGCCGTGCTGATGATCGTGGCCGTCGCGGTCGGGTTCGAGATCACCAACTGGCCGGGGCTCTTCGCGACGGTGGCCCTGTCCACGGCGTTCGCCTCGTCGATCATGTGGGTGTTCCTCACCCTGGGCGTGATCCTGAAGAACGCGCAGTCCGTGCAGGCGATGGGCTTCCTGGTGCTGTTCCCGCTCCAGTTCGGCTCGTCGATCTTCGCGCCGACGACGTCGATGCCGGGCTGGTTGCAGGCGTTCACCGACTACAACCCGCTGTCGACGCTGGCGGACGCCGCGCGCGGGCTGATGGTGGGCGGGCCGGTCGCGCACGACCTGTGGGTGACGCTCGGCTGGTCGGTGGCGATCACGGCCGTGATGGCGCCGGTCGCGATCCACAAGTTCCGCACGAAGAGCTGAACCGGCGGGGCGGATCCGCGTCAGAGCAGGGCGGCGGCCTCCTCGGGGGAGAGGCCGCCGCCTTCCGCGTACGCGGACTCGTACGCCGGGCCGCCGAGCACCGCCCGCGCCCGCCGCTCCGCCTGCTCGCGTGCCTCGCGCTCCTGCCGCGCGGCGACGTGCCCGGACGGCAGCAGGGCGTCGGCGGCGCCGAGGAAGCGGGCCGCGTCCCGGGCGCGGTGCCCGCCGTCGAGGGCGGCCAGGGACCCGGCGGCGATGGTCAGGTACACCGCGCGCATATGGGGTGTGATGGCCACCGAGAGCGGATCGGCGGCCCGCTCCATCGCCCTGCGGATCAGGTCCAGGCATGCCTGGTGACGCCCTTCCATGGCGTCCAGCCAGGCCTCCGCGCCGAGGATGAACGCGTCGAAGACGATGAAGTGCGCGATACGGAAGTCCTGGCGCAGCCGCCGCAGTTGCTCGCGCGCCTCGGGGACGCGGCCCGTCATGCCGAGCCAGCCGGCCAGGAACAGGCGGGCGGCGGGCATGGCCTCGCTGTGCGAGTCCCCGCGCTGGGCGATCACCTCGCGCAGCAGCCGCTCGCCGCGCTCGCCCTCGCCCGCCTCCAGCAGCGCGCTGCCCAGCCGGGCGGCGAGGACGGCCGACTGGGCGCGGGCGCCGACCCGTTCGGCGTGCGCGATGGCCGCCTCGTAGTCGGCGGCGGCCAGGGTGTAGTCGCCCTTGCGTTCATGGGCCTCGGCGCGGGCGGAGAGGGCCTCGGCGGTGCCCCAGGCGTCACCGAGGCGCTGGTAGATCGCCAGCGACTCGTCGGCGTCGCGGGCGGCGTCGCCGGCCCAGTCGATGCGGTTGGCGAGGAAGTTGGCCCGCATCTGGAGGCCGGAGGCCAGCTCCCAGTCGAAGCCGGGGGTCTCGCGGCAGGTGCGGATGGCCGCGTCCATGATGACGCGCAGCCGGTCCATGTCGCCGGTCAGCATCACGGCGAAGAACCAGAGCAGGCCGGGGAGCCGGCAGTTCTGCGGGAGGCCGGCCTCGTAGGTCAGGGAGATGTTCCGCAGCTTCTGCTGGGAGCGCGGGTTCTGCCAGGCGTCCAGTTCGGTGTCCATGCAGGCGAGATGGGCCAGGTGGACACCGCGCCGGGCCTCCCACAGGACCTCGCCGGCCATCGGGGGCGGGGCGTCGGTGCAGCGCTGCCACACCGGGGCGGCGGGGCGGACGGGCTCGGTGAAGGGGTCGGGGCCGAGGGCCATGACCTCGCGGCACCAGTTGCGGGCCTCGATGCGCAGGTCGCGCATCTGCCAGTACCAGACGAGGGACAGCGTCAGGCACAGCGCCTCCTGCTCGTCGCGCAGGGCGACGGCACGGCGCAGGGCGGTGCGCAGGTTCTCGTACTCCCGCTCCAGCCGGCGGATCGCGGCCAGCTGGCCCGGGCCCCGCAGCAACGGGTCGGTGGTGCGGGCGAGTTCGCGGTAGTACGTCAGGTGGGCGCGCTCGGCGCCGGCGCGCTGCCCGGACTCGTCCAGCCGCTCTGCGGCGTACTCGGCGACGGTCTCCAGCAGCCGGTAGCGCATCTCGCCGTCGCCCGCCTCGCCGGGCGGCGTGGCCACGACCAGGGAGCGGTCGACGAGGGAGCCGAGCGCCTCCAGGGCGACCGGTCCGCACACCGCCTCGGCGGCGGGCAGGTCGCAGCCACCGGCGAACACCGACAGCCGCCGCAGGACGTCCCGTTCGTCCTCGTCGAGCAGGTCCCAGGACCAGTCGACGACGGCTCTGAGGGTCTGCTGGCGGGGCAGGACGGTACGGCTGCCGGAGGTGAGGAGACGGAAGCGGTCGTCGAGCCGGTCGGCGATCTGGCGTGGCGTCAGCATCCGCAGCCGGGCGGCGGCCAGTTCGATGGCCAGCGGCAGGCCGTCGAGGCGCCGGCAGATCTCCGCGCACGCCTCGGGGTCGTCCTCGGTCCGGAAGCCGGGCCGGGCCGCCGCGCCCCGGTCGGCGAGCAGCCGCAGCGCGACCGGCTCGGGCAGCGGCTCCACGGGCCGCAGCGACTCCCCCGGCACGCCGAGGGGTTCACGGCTGGTGGCGAGGACGGTCAGGCCGGGGCAGCGCTCCAGCAGTTCCTCGGCGAGCCGGGCGGCGGCCTCGGCGACGTGTTCGCAGTTGTCGAGGATCAGCAGCATGCCGGGCCTGGAGCAGTGTTCGGCGAGCCGCTCGACGGGATCGTCGAGCCGGTCGCCGACGGCGGCCCGGATACCTTCGGCACCGGCGCCGTACAGCACGGTCTCGCGGGCGCCGACGGCGGTGAGCACGGCCTCCGGTACGGCGGCGGGGTCGTCGACCGGGGCGAGCTCGGCCAGCCACACGCCGCCCGGCATGGCATGCCGTACGGTCTCCGCGGCCTCCTGGGACAGCCGTGTCTTGCCTGCGCCGCCGGGTCCGAGCAGCGTCACCAGGCGGGCGGCGGTGAGATCGCGCCGGATGGTCTCGAGGTCGCTCTCGCGGCCGATGAAGGAGGTGAGCCGGGCGCGCAGGTTGCCGACGGCCGGGGCGTCCGCGGCGGGCACGGGGCTGTCGTCGCCCAGCTTCAGCAACTCCGCGTGCAGGGAACGCAGTTCCGGCCCCGGGTCGGCCCCGAGCCGGTCGGCGAGCAGCCGCCGCACGTCCTCGTACGCGTCCAGCGCCTCCGCCGTGCGGCCGGCGTCGCGCAGGGCGCGCAGGCGCAGCGTCTGGAGGGGCTCGTCCAGGGGGTGGCTGTCGCACAGGGCGGTCAGTTCCGGCAGGGACTGCTCGGCCTGGCCGAGGGCGAGGGCGGCGCTGTGGCGGGCGCGCAGCACGTCCAGGCGGCGGGTGTCCCGGCGGGCCGCCTCGGCGGCGCGGTCGGGCAGGTCGGCGAGGGCCGGGCCGCGCCACAGGGCGAGGGCGTCGTCCAGGACCACGGCCGCCTTGGCGGGGTCGCCGTCGGCCAGGGCCCGCAGTCCCTCACCGGCCAGCCGCTCGAACCGGTGCAGGTCGACGTCGTCGGGCGCGGCCGTGAGCCGGTACCCGCCCTCGGCGGAGGCGACCGCCTCGGCCCCGAGCGCCCGCCGCAACCGCCCGACCAGCGCCTGGAGCGCCCCCGGGGCGTCGGCGGGCGGCTCACCGCCCCACACCTCGTCGACGAGCAGCCCCACGGGCACGGTATGACCGGCCCGCAGGGCCAGCACGGTCAGCAGCGCACGCAGCCGCGCCCCGCCCACCGGAACGACCGTGCCGTCGGTGCGGAGCGCCTGCGTGGTGCCGAGGATGCGGTAGCGCACGGGGACCATTGTCCCCGGTATGCCGAGAGCCGGTCACGGAGTTCGGCGGCGCGGCGGGCGGGGGGGGCCGCCCGATGCCCCCGCACCCCCGGAACCGACCGCACCGCGCGAGACGTTCTCCCCCTGCGCCCGGTACCGTCGGGCGTCCCATCGCGTGTTCGAGAGTGCAGGGAGTCCCATGACCACCGCCACCAGCCGCCACAGTGAGCGGCGGATCAGTCCCGTCTTCGTCGGGATTCTGGCCGTGACGGCGGTCACGGGGTGGGCGACCTGGACCGGGTTCGCGCAGCAGCCCGGCGTCGCCGTGTTCCTCTTCGTGACGGCGGCCTGGATCGTCTCGCTGTGTCTGCACGAGTACGCGCACGCGCGCACCGCCCTGCACAGCGGCGACATCTCGGTCGGCGCGAAGGGCTACCTCACGCTGAACCCGCTGAAGTACACGCACGCGCTGCTCAGCATCGTCCTGCCGGTGATCTTCGTGATCATGGGCGGGATCGGGCTGCCCGGCGGGGCGGTGTTCATCGAGCGGGGGCGGATCCAGGGGCGGTGGAAGCACAGCCTGATCTCGGCCGCCGGCCCGCTGACGAACGTGCTGTTCGCCATCGTCTGCACGGCCCCGTTCTGGCTGGACGCGCTGGACGGCGTGCCGAGCGACTTCCGGTTCGCCCTGGCCTTCCTCGCGCTGCTCCAGGTGACGGCCGCGCTGCTGAACTTCCTGCCGGTCCCGGGCCTGGACGGCTACGGCGTCATCGAGCCCTGGCTGTCGTACAACATCCGGCGGCAGGTGGAGCCGTTCGCGCCGTTCGGCCTGCTGTTCGTGTTCGCGCTGCTGTGGCTGCCGGCGGTGAACGGCGTGTTCTTCGACGTGGTCGACTCGCTGCTGAAGTCGCTCGGGATCAGTGACTTCGAGACGTACTGCGGTCAGGAGCTGTACCGCTTCTGGCAGGGGTCGAACGAGTTCTGCTCGGCCGCTCCCTGACGGGTCAGCCCGTGACGGACTTCTGCTGCTTGCCGCGCTTGACGTAGTACCAGCACATGTTGGACGACAGGCCGGCCAGCAGCACCCAGACGATCCCCAGGAAGCTGCCCCGCGTGAAGGACACCACGGCCGCGGCCACGGCGAGGACGCAGACGATCAGGGCGTAGAGGGCGAGGCGGGGCATCGGGTCGACTCCTGTCGGGGGACACTGCGGGCACTGCTGTGCCGTCCAGTGTCCCCCATGCCGTCACACGTCCGTGACGCGGAGTCCCGCGTGCGCCTTGTACCGGCGGTTCACGGAGATCAGGTTCGCCACCAGCGACTCCACCTGGTGGGCGTTGCGCAGCCGCCCGGCGAAGATGCCGCGCATGCCGGGGATGCGCCCGGCGAGGGCCTGCACGATCTCCACGTCGGCACGGACCTCGCCGAGCACCATCACGTCGGTGTCGATCTCGTCGATCTCCGGGTCCTGGAGCAGCACGGCCGACAGGTGGTGGAAGGCGGCCGTGACCCGGGAGTCCGGCAGCAGGGCGGCGGCCTGCTCGGCGGCGCTGCCCTCCTCGGGCTTGAGCGCGTAGGCGCCCTTCTTGTCGAAGCCGAGCGGGTTGACGCAGTCGACGACGAGCTTGCCGGCCAGCTCCTCGCGCAGGGATTCGAGGGTCTTGCCGTGGCCGTCCCACGGCACGGCGACGATCACGATGTCGCTGCGGCGCGCGGTCTCGGCGTTGTCGGCGCCCTCGACGCCGTGTCCGAGTTCCTCCGCGGCGGCCTGGGCGCGGTCGGCCGCCCGCGAGCCGATGATCACCTTTTGCCCGGCCTTGGCGAGCCGGTAGGCGAGACCCTTGCCCTGCGGCCCGGTCCCGCCGAGCACTCCGACGACGAGTCCGGAGACGTCGGGCAGGTCCCAGGGGTCCTTGGCGGGGGCCTTCTGGGCGTTGTCGGTGGCAGCACTGTCGGTAGAGGTCATGGCCCAGACTCTACGTCCGGCGCGGTCATCGGCTCAGGTCAGCTCCGTCACCGGCACCCGGCGGAAGGTGATGGTCTCGTAGGCGCTGAAGTCGCCGGTCTCGTACAGCAGACCCACGGTGTCCGCGTCGACGCGCACGAGGTCGGAGTACGCGGCGGGCAGTCCGTCCACGGTGTGGGCCGGGCGCCAGGTGGTGCCGCCGTCGGCGGAGGCGCGGATCGTCATCAGAGCGCGGAAGCCCGGGTCGGCGGGGCCGGAGCAGAGGAGCACGTCGGGGTCGCGGAGCTGGAGCACGCTCGCCTGGCACACGGGAGCGGCCAGGCCCGCCTGCGGACGGAAGGGTTTCACCAGGGTCTGCCCGCCGTCGGCCGAGTGTGCGTCGGCTCGGGTGCCCGGTGACGGGGAGTCGTTGCGGGTGTTGAAGTACACGCGGCCGTCGGGGAGTTCGGCGGCGGTGGTCTCGTTGGCGTTGATGTAGCCGTCGGTGTTGTCGTCGACGTAGCCGATCCGCCAGGTGGCGCCCCGGTCGTCGCTGAGCAGGCAGTGGCCACCGTTGTACCTGCCCTCCGTGCCGTTGTCCGTGCCGGTGGGCGGCAGGGAGTGGTTGGCGGGGACGACGACCCGGCCGGTGCTCAGCTGGAGGGCGTGGCCGGGGGTGGTGGCGTACCAGCGCCAGTGCGGCTTCTTGGCCTGCTGGGTGATCTCCCTCGGCGCGGACCAGGTGAGGCCGTCGTCGTCGCTGTGCTGCACCCAGACCCGGCGTCCGTCGGCCGCGCTCACCTTGCCGCGCCGGATGGCGTCCTCGGTGGCGGGGGCGGCGTTGCGTACGTGCACCAGGAGCACGCGGCCGGTGTCGAGGACGACGGGGGCCGGGTTGCCGGCGAGGGCGTCGCCGTTCTTGGCGGCGACCAGGAGCGGGCCCCAGGTGCGGCCGCCGTCCGTGGAGCGTTTGAGTACGACGTCGATGTTCCCGAAGTCGTCCCGGGAGCCGACACGGCCCTCGCAGAAGGCGAGCAGGGTGCCGATGGGGGTGCCCCCGCTCGAGCGGAGCCGGGAGTGGGGAACGGTGGCGACGACGGCGGGGATGCGGAAGCTGGCGTACCCCTCCAGGCCGGCGCGGAAGGGGACGCTGGTCTCGGTCATCGGCGGGTTCCTCCGGGCGTTCGACGCGGGTACGGATGACCGGTCCTCCTGCCCAAGCCGGGCGAATGCGTGGTGAATTCCACATCACGAGTGACCGGTCGGGGCAGGATGCGGTCGTATGGATGCCGTACGGGTCGCGCTGCTGCGGGAAGTGCTCGCCGGGACGGAGTGGCTGGGCGCCACGCGGCGGTTCGCCGGTGCGCTGCGGGGGTCGGTGGTGTCGCACGGCGGCGGGATGCTGCTCGTCGGCACACCGGAGTACGAGCCGTGGCACCTGGCGGCGCACCTGGTGGACGAGGCGGCGTGGTCGGGTACGCCGGAGCTGGCCCCGACGCTGGTACGGCACGACGCGCGCCCCTCGGATCCGGCGCACCTGGCGGTCGGCCTCGGCCGGCTGGAGGCGGCCCGGCGGGGCGAGACGCTGCTGGTGGTGTCCCCCGAGGGGCCTGCCCCACCCCTCCTGGAACGGGTGTCCGACGCCCGGCGCGCCGGGGCGACGGTGCTGTCACTCGGCCCCGGTGAGGGGGAACTGGCGGCGATGGCCCACGAGACCCTGGCCGTACCCGACGGCTCGGAGCTGGACCTGGACACGGTCCAGCACCTGGTCAGCGCGGCGGCCGGGGAGAACGCCCTGCCGACTCCGCGCGGCCGGCGCCGCTTCCGGGACAGGGTGGCGAGACTGGCGGAGCACCTGACGGCCCCTCCACCGGCGCGCTGGTAGGGACATCTCCTGGGCCGGCTGTGCCGGTGGTGCGGCTGCGCGACCGGCGCGCAGCCGCAGGGATGCGCCTACTCGTCGTTCCGGCCGCCCGCCGGGGCGTCGTGCCACTTGGGGTCGTTCTCCCACTGGAGGTTGCGTGCGCGGGCGGTCTCCATCGCGCGTTCGGCTTCCGTGCGGGAGGCGTACGGTCCGAACCGGTCCTTGTTGGGGCACTCCGGCCCCTCCTCGACCTTCTTGTGCTCCAGGCAGTAGTACCACTCGCCCGGCTTGCCGACCGTCCGCTTCTTGAACAGGGCCATGACCAGCTCCTCTCGCCACCGTCATGTTCCCCCATGGCCGCTGGTTAGACTCGCTGGCATGTCTGGCCAGTCGCTGCTCGTACCGGGGGAGCTGTCCCCCACCCGCCCCGTGCCCGGAAACATCCGCCGCCCCGAGTACGTCGGCAAGCCCGCGCCGACGCCGTACACCGGACCGGAGGTGCAGACGCCCGAGACGATCGAGGCGATGCGGACCGCCGGCCGGATCGCCGCCCGGGCGATGGCGGAGGCCGCGAAGCTGATCGCCCCCGGGGTGACCACGGACGAGCTGGACAGGGTGGCGCACGAGTACATGTGCGACCACGGCGCCTATCCCTCGACGCTCGGCTACCGGGGCTTCCCGAAGTCCCTGTGCACCTCGGTCAACGAGGTCATCTGCCACGGCATCCCGGACTCGACGGTCCTGCGCGACGGCGACATCGTCAACCTCGACGTGACGGCGTACATCGGCGGTGTGCACGGCGACAACAACGCGACCTACCTGGTCGGTGACGTCGACGAGGAGTCGCGGCTGCTGGTGGAGCGGACCCGGGAGTCCCTCGACCGGGCGATCAAGGCGGTCAAGCCGGGCCGCCAGATCAACATCATCGGCCGGGTCATCGAGTCGTACGCCAAGCGCTTCGGCTACGGGGTGGTCCGGGACTTCACCGGCCACGGCATCAACAGCTCGTTCCACTCGGGCCTGATCATCCCGCACTACGACAGCCCGCACGCGACGACGGTCATCCAGCCCGGGATGACGTTCACGATCGAGCCGATGCTGACGCTCGGGACGCACGAGTACGACATGTGGGACGACGGCTGGACGGTCGTGACGAAGGACCGGAAGCGGACGGCCCAGTTCGAGCACACGCTGGTGGTGACGGAGACGGGCGCGGAGATCCTGACGCTGCCCTGATCACCGATCGCCGATCCCGATCACCGAGCCCGCCCCGCCAAGGCGGGCTTTCTCTTGTACGCTTTTACCGACAGGGCGTCGGCAAATCTCTTGACTTAGGTAAGCCTTACTGCAGAGGATGTGCCCATGGAATCCTTCTCGACACTCCTGCGGACCGCTTCTCGCGAGCAGCACGAGGAGGTCAGGGGCTCGACGTTCATGGGCGACCTGCTGGGGCACAAACTGGGGGTCGACGCGTTCGCCCGCTACACGGAGCAGCTGTGGTTCGTGTACGGGGCCCTGGAGTCCGGTGCCGAGCGCCTGGCCGGGGACCCGGTGGCCGGCCCCTTCGTCCGCCCGGAGCTGTTCCGGACGGCCTCGCTGGAGCAGGACCTGGAGTACCTGCGCGGCCCCGGCTGGCGATCGGCCGTCAGCGCGCTGCCCGCCACCCTGGAGTACGCGCGGCGGATCTCCGAATGCGCCCGTACCTGGCCGGCCGGCTACGTCGCCCACCACTACACCCGCTACCTCGGTGACCTCTCCGGCGGGCAGATCATCCGCGACACGGCCGAGAGGACGTGGGGTTTCCCGAAGAAGGGCGACGGCGTCCGGTTCTACGTGTTCGAGCAGATCCCCAACCCGGCCGCCTTCAAGCGGGATTACTGGGAGCTGCTGGACGCGCTGCCCGGCGACGAGCTGGAACGGCAGCGGATCGTGGCGGAGTGCCAGCGGGCGTACGCGATGAACAACGCGGTGTTCCACGCGCTGGGCGAGGAGTTCCCGCTGTCGGCGTGAGCTGAACCCGGAAACACGCGGCGGGTCCCCTCCGCACAGGGCGAGGGGGACCCGCTGCCGTCAGTCAGCCGTCGGCTCAGAGGTCGAAGACGCCCCTGTAGCAGACGGCGCCGCCCCACTCGATCCCGGCGGTCTCGGCTTCGAGCTCACCGAAGTACGGGCTGCACGGGATGTGGTGCTTGCCGTTGTGGTGGCCGGGGCCGTCGTCGCCGGCGTGGGCCGTGGCCGCACCGGCGGCGGTGACGGCGGCGGTCAGGACGACGGCGGCCAGAACGGATCGGATGCGCACTGGGGCTCCTCTCGCGAAGGATGAGTGGTCACGCCCAGAGGCCCCCGTTCGGTACCCCCCACACACGCTGTTCCACCCGTACGGACGCGCACCGGCCGGGTCAGCGTTCGAGACGGACCCGGCCGCCGACCTCGGTCCACCCGCCCGGCTGGGGCGCCGTCAGGATCTGGGAGCCCGCGCCCTGGGTGATGTTGAGGGCCCGGCCGAGCCGGTCGGTGAGCAGCAGGGCCGCCGCCCCGGTCGCCTCGTCCTCGTCGATCCCGTCGCCGCGTCCGGGGAAGGCCCGGGCCCGTACCCGTCCGGCGGGCTCGTCCTCCCACGCCCAGGCGTACACCCACTCCCCCGGCGGTGGCACGGCCAGGTCGTCGACCTCGGCGGCGCTGCCGTACTGCCGCAGGGTCCGCTGCGGCACCCACTCCGCCCGTGCCTCGATCCAGCAGAACTCACCGTCCTGCCGGGCACCGACCACCCCGGCGGGCGTGACCAGCTCGGGCACGTCGAGCAGCCAGGCCGTCCCGACACACGGGTGTCCGGCGAAGGGCAGGCGCAGGGTGGGCGTGTAGATGTCGATCACCCCGCGCTCGGGGTCGTCGACGAACACGGTCTCGCTGAACCCGAGTTTCGCGGCGAACTCCTGCCGGTCACCGCGCTCGGGCAGTACCGAACCCTCGCGCACGACACCGAGTTCGTTGCCGTATCCACCGTTCGGCCCGCAGAAGACGCGGAGCACGTCGTAGTCAGTCACGAGGGCATTCAAACATCGCCCGGGCTCCGGGTGGTCCCAGGTGCCGGTGGGTGTACGGACACCCCCGGCACACCCCCCAACCCGCAACTGGAGCCACCCGGTAGGGTTCGCCTCCGGAAAGGGGAAGGTGAAGGAACCCGATGAGCAGGGATCGCGACCCTCGAACGCTCCGCAGGTCCGCCCGGAGCGCCCTCATAGCAGCCTCGGTGACCGCTTTGTCGGCGACGGCGAGCGGATGCGTCGTGGTGCACGGCGAACGGGAGATCCTCCCGTCCACCACCCGCGCCGAAGCCGCCAAGGCCCTCCAGGAGTTCACGACCGCGTACAACGAGGCCGACAAGGCCTACGACGCCTCCCTGGACGCCGACCACACCACCGGGGCCCTGGCCGACATCGACTCGGCACGCCTGAAGGCCGGGAAGACCAACAACCCGGACGGCAACCCGAACCACGCGCCCCTGAAGCTGACGGACGCGAAGTACACGATCCCCAAGAAGGCCGGCTGGCCCCGCTGGTTCCTCGCCGACGCCGCCGGCAACAAGGGCGGCACGGCCCGCTGGCTGCTGGTGTTCACCCGCAGCAGCCTGGACGACCCCTTCCAGGTCGCGTACCTCACCCTCGTCGCCCCGGGCAAGGTCCCGGAGTTCAAGAAGGACGCGGACGGCTGGGCCGAATCCGTCCCGGTGAACTCGACCGGCCTGGCCGCCGATCCCGGCGACCTGAGCCGGGACTACACGTCCTACCTCAAGAACGGCGGGGACACCTTCGCGGACGGCTCCCACACCAGCCAGTGGCGCGCCCTGCGCGCGAAGAACTCCAAGAAGCCGGGCCTGGTCACCCAGTACATCGACGAACCGCTGACGAACGGCGACTACCAGCCCCTCGCCCTGCGCACGGCGGACGGCGGCGCGCTGGTGTTCTTCACCACCCGGCACTACGAGAAGCAGACGGCCTACGCGGGCACGTCGTTCCCCGTTCCCAACAAGGACGTTCTCGCGCTGACGACCGGTGAGATCAAGCAGTCCCTCCTGATGGAGTTCGTCTCCAACGAGGTGGCGCTGGACCCGCCGGAGGGCAGCGGCGACCAGAAAGTGACGATCCTCGGCCGGATCCAGGGAATGACGTCGGCGGAAGGCTCGTAGGGGCGGAGCGGGACCGGCTCAGTGCCGTCGCACCGGCCAGGCCGCCCCGGCCTGGTCGGCGTCCTCACCGGCGTACCGGGCGCAGGCCTCGGTCAGGGTCTCCAGCAGGGTCAGCGGATCCGGCAGCGGATGCTCCGGCCCGCGCACCCAGTGCACGGTCCGGTCCTCGCCGGGCAGCCGCGCCGGCGGTACGAGGACGTAGGAGCCGCGGCAGTGCCACCGCAGCCCGGGGTGCTCGTCCATCGTCTCGGGGTGGCAGTCCAGTTCGCACGGCCACCACTCGTCCTCCTCCTCGGGCGTCCCGCGGGTGAGGGTGAAGAACAGCATGCGGCCGTCGTCGCTCCCGGCGACGGGCCCGACCTCGACGCCGTCGGCGAGCAGCCGCTCCAACGCACTGCGACCGGCATCCAGGGGCACGTCCAGGACGTCGTGCACCATGCCGGTCGCGGTGATGAAGTTGGCCTGCGGCTGATGGCGGGCCCAGCGTTCGATCTGGGCGCGGTCGGTGGTCGACTGCGTCTGCCAGGCGAAGGACACCGGATGCCGGGCCGGAGTGGGACAGCCGACGCGGTCGCAGGAGCAGCGGTAGCCGGCCGGGTGGGCGGCGGGCGCGAGCGGCAGTCCGGCGCCGGCGGCGGCGAGCAGCAGGTCCTCACGGCCGCCGTCACCGGCGGCCTCCTTCGGCCGGCGCCCGGCGCGCAGCCACTGGGTGAGTTTGCCCTGTAGGCCGGTCCTGCCGCCGTACTCCGCGCTCATCTATCCCCTCGCCTCGCTGTCGTGCGGAACAGCATGCCTCATCGTCCCATCTTGCCGCGCGCCGGGGGGCCAGTGCCCACATCCGGGGCAGGAGGGCCGAGACATGTACCGGTGGGGCGAGGCATATGCCCGTGGGGCGAGGCGTACTCCGCACCGTCATCGAGTGTCATTGCCCGCTTTGCCATGACATGGCACCCTACCGTGGTCGCCATGGTCACAAGGATCGCGCTGACGGGCCTCGCCTCCGCGGTTTCGGTGGTCTCGCTGACCCTCACGGGACCGGTCGGCGCCGCCCCGGCCCTGCCGACGGGCATCCGTCCACCGGCCGGGCACACCCGCCCGCTGGAGTGGGGCACCGGCCCCCTGACCGTGGCGGCGCTCCCCCGGATCGCGTACGTCGCCCACCGCGGCGGCGCCCGGGAGGTCCCCGAGAACAGCATGACGGGGCTGATGGCCGCCTACGAGCGCGGTACGGCGCAGGTGCTGGACTTCGACACCCGGCTGCTGCGCGACGGGACGCCCGTGGTGTTCCACGACGAGACCCTGAACCGCACCACGTACCTGGGCGGCGAGGTGCGCGGCCTTGACGCCCGGGAGTGGCAGGGCGTCCGGCTGCGCCCGAAGGACGCCCTGCCCGGCAGCTGGCGGTCGGAACGGCCGCCGACGGTGGCGGAGGTGCTGGATCGTTTCGGCGGGCGGATCGTGCTGATGCTGGAGGCGAAGGACCCGCGCGGCCTCGACCGGCTGGCCGGGCTGATCCGGGCCCGCGGCCTGACCCGCTCGGTGTTCGTGAACTCCAACGACCCGGAGGTGGCCCGGCGTGCCCATCGCCTGGGCCTGCTCGCCCAGTTGTGGCGCTCGGCACGGCAGCTGCGCACCGACCGCCCGGAGCGCTGGCGGTCGTACGTGGACCTGCTGGACGTGGACCACCGGGCGCGGGACGCGGACCTCGCGCGGGCGGTGCGCTCGGGGATCCGGCGGGTGTGGGCGCACACCGTGGTGACGGACGCGCAGCGGGACCGGGTGCTGGCACTGGGGTGTGACGGGGTGATCACGGACGCGCCGGGGCGCCTCGCGCGGGCCGCTCAGCGGGGCGCGAGGCCGTGAAGGGCGTAGTCGACGAGGGTGTCGGTGTACTCATAGGAGATCGGGCCGGTGTGCTGGAGCCAGCGCTGGGCGAGCGGGGAGATGAAGAACTCCAGGGCGATGCGCGGGTCGACGTCGGGCCGAACCTGCCCGGCGTCCTGCGCGGCGCGCAGCCGTTGCATGTACAGGTCGAGTGAGGGCTGCATCAGCTTGGCGACCAGCTCGCGCCCGAGCTGCTCGTTGACGACGCCTTCGGCGGCCAGCGCGCGGGACGGTGCCTCGAACCTCGGGTCGCGCAACTGGTCGACGGTGGCGCGCAGGACGCCCTTGACGTCGGCGGCGACGTCGCCGGTGTCGGGGAAGGCGTACGGCACCGGGCCCGCTTCCCGCAGGGACTGCTCGCCCAGGTCGAGGAACGCCTCCATCAGCACGTCCGCCTTCGACGACCACCACCGGTAGATCGTCTGCTTCCCGACGCCGGCGCGGGCGGCGATGCCCTCGATGGTGGTCTTCGGATAGCCGACCTCCACGACGAGCGAGAGGGCGGCGTCGTAGATGGCGCGGCGGGACTTCTCACTGCGCCGGGTGGAGTCGGGGGCGGGCTTGGCGGGCGGTGCGGACTTCTGTGCGGGCATGGGTCGAATTTAACAGGTTGACAAGACGGAGCGTCTCGCGGACAGTGGAGCAACGCGAACGAGACGAACCGTCTCGTCGCGAAGAAGGATGGGGAAGGAGCCCGACATGACCCGAGGTGGAGCCGGAAACCTGCTGGGTGTCGGCGGATCGCGCCAGAAGCTCGGCCGCAAGGCGCTGCGCGGCGGCGGCCGGGACGGCCGGATCGGCGGCGGTCTCGACCCGCAGGCCCAGAAACGCGAGCTGCTGCGCAAGCTCCAGGAGAAGCGGCAGCAACAGCAGGAGGGCGGTGCGACCGGCAAGTCGTCGTGAGCCTCCCCCGCCCGGGGGAGGCGGTCCCCTCGCGCGCGGGATCCTCCCGGGACGTCCGGCGGATGTACTGAACGCGGTCGTGACACCGCGGCCGACGGACACCCGGGAGGACTCACGATGCGCGTGTGGACGAGACGACGACTGCTCACTTCCGCGGCGACGGCCGTCTCGGCGGCGGGCCTCGCCGCGACGACGTCCCTGCCCGCCCGGGCGGCGGCCGGAGCGGCCCGTCCCGGCACCGGCGACATCGCGGACGCGCTGCGGGCCCTGCCCGGACTGCGGCTGATCGAGGAGCGGCAGGACGCCGAACCGGGCTACCGGCACTTCGTCCTGGGCCTGCGCCAGCCGGTCGACCACAGGAACCCCGCGGCCGGCGCCTTCGAGCAGCGCCTCACCCTGCTGCACACCGCCGCCGACCGTCCCATGGTCCTCACCACCACGGGCTACCACGCGGTCCTCTCGCCCTGGCGGAGCGAACCGACGATCCTGCTCGGCGCCAGCCAACTCCAGATGGAACACCGCTACTTCGGCACGTCACGCCCGGCGGGGACCGACTACGCCCACCTCACGATCCGCCAGGCCGCCGACGACCACCACCGCGTCGTCCGCCTCTTCCGCCGGCTCTACCCCGGCGCGTGGATCTCCACCGGCAGCAGCAAGGGCGGCACGGCGACGGTCTACCACCGCCGCTTCCACCCCCGGGACGTGCACGGCACGGTGGTCTACTCGGCTCCGAACAACGTCGACGACCGCGACAACTCCGCCTACCTGCGCTTCCTGGAGACGGTCGGCACCCCCGCGGGCCGCGAGGCCGTCAAGTCCGCACAGCGGCGGCTGCTGCTCAAACGGGCCGAGATGGTCGCCCGTTACGAGGCCTGGGCGACCGCCCGCAACGACACGTTCCGCATCATCGGCAGCGCCGACCAGGCCTTCGAAATCGCCGTGCTGCGCGTGCTGTTCATGTTCTGGCAGCGGGGCAGCGCGGCCGACGTCGCCACGATCCCCGGCCCGGAGGCGACGGCCGACGAGCTGTACACCTGGCTCGACGACACGGCGGGGTTGCCCTTCTACGCCGACACGGCGGCGCGGCGGTACGTCCCGTACTGGTACCAGATCGGCACGCAGCTGGGGTACGGCGACGTCCCCACCGACCATCTGGCGGACCTGATACGCCACTCCGGCGGCATCGAGGCGCGCAACTTCGTCCCGCGGGACATCCCCATGACCTTCGACACGGCGGCCATGCCGGACATCGACCGCTGGGTCCGCCGGCGCGGGAGCCGGATGCTGGTCGTCAACGGCGCCCAGGACCCTTCCGTGGCCGAGCACTTCGACCCCGGCGGCCACGACTCCCGGGTTCTCTGGGTCCCGGGAGGCAACCACAACATCGAGATCGCGAACCTGTCCCCCGCCGACCGGGCGTCGGCGGAGGAGGCGTTGTTCCGCTGGGTCGGTCAGGAGTACTTCACGCAGACGTTGGGCACGTAGCCCACGGTGCCGCGGTAGTTGACCTTGCGCCAGTAGTGGTAACTCTTGATCCCGCAGGCGTTCTTGTACGAGCCGCCGTCGACACCCTTGATGTCACAGCCCTTGGTGCCCTTGTACCAAAGGCGCAGGATGGTCGACTTGGTGCTGGCCGACTTGCGCACGTTGACGTTCGAAAGTGCCGTGAGGCTCTTGCACTTGGCCGTGGCCGCGACGGTGGTCATGTCGTCGCTCCGCACGGTCGCCGTGCCGGAGGCACTCGGCACGAACCCGGCCAGGGCCAGGGCCGCCACCGCCACCGGGGCGATCAGAAGCTTCTTCAAAGGTTCCTCCCGTTTCTGTGGTGCGCATTGCTCACTCCCGAAGGCGCGGAGTTGATCTTATGCGTACCTGACAGGAGTCCCGATCATGGTGCCGGAGGCCAGGCGTCGCCCCAGTCCGCGTCCCGTGCCGCCTTGTAAAGATCGCCGTGGCGTTTGGTGACGGTCGTGCGGTGCAGGGACGGTTCGGTCTCGCACAGGTCGAGGAGGACCTGGCCCTTGCGGATCTGCGGGCGCCGCACGACACGGGAGACTGCCGGGGCGACGGGGAAGCGGGCGGCGGCGACGTAGCTGAACTTCTCGTCCTCGTAGGGGAGGGAGCCGCCCTTGACCTGGCGGTGCAGGGAGGAGCGGCTGACCCGGGCGGAGAAGTGGCACCAGTCCGTGCCCGGGGCGATGGGGCAGGCGGCGCTGTGCGGGCAGGGGGCGGCGACGTGGAAGCCGGCGCCGACCAGCCGGTCGCGAGCCTCGATGACGCGGGCGTAGCCGTCGGGGGTGCCGGGCTCGACGATCACGACGGCCTGGGCCGCGGTCGCGGCGGCGTCGACGAGGGCGGTGCGGTCGGGGGCGGTCAGCTCGTTGAGGACGTAGGAGACGGTGACGAGATCAGTGCTCTCCAGGGTGAGCGCCGCTCCGATCCGAGAGCGCTGCCACCGTACGTCCCGCAGGGCCGGGTCGGCCGCGGCGATCTCCCGGCCGAGCGCGAGCGCGGGCTCGGCCCAGTCGAGCACGGTGACGGGCCGCTTCCCGCCCCAGGTCGCGCTCACGGCCCAGGCGGCGGCACCGGTTCCGCCACCGACGTCGGTGTGCGACCCGGGCACCCACCCGGGCACGGCCTCCGCGAACGCCTCCATCGCGGAACGGACCGCCTCGAAGGTCGCGGGCATGCGGTAAGCCGCGTAGGCGGCGACATCGGCCCGGTCGCGGAGGATGGGAGCGTCGGTCGGGGTGGCCCCCCGGTAGCTGGCGATCAGCCGCTCCACCGCCTGCGCGGCCTGCCGGGGCGGCAGCCCGTCGAGCAGACCGGCGAGGGCGGCGCGGAGGGTTTCAGCCGGGGATGCGGGGGCGTTCACCCGGCGATTCTACGAGGCCCCGGGCCCGGAGACTCACCCGTCCGGACCGGTCGGACGGTGCACGTGGTGCGTCGGCATGACGCTGGAACCATGTTCTCGAAGTTCTCGAAGTTCTCGACGTTCTCGAAGTTCTCGCGTTGAGCTCACAGCTGCCCAGGAGCGTGATCATGGCCCGGAGCCGCCGTCTGATCCTGAGCTCGCCATCCGAAGTCTGGCGCCTGCTGTGCGACGGCCACCGCTACGGGGAGTGGGTGACAGGAACCCGGCAGGTCCTCGCCGCGGACCCGCACTGGCCGGAGGTGGGCGCCCGGCTGAAGGTCCGCGTCGGCGCCGGCCCCCTCACCCTCGACGACACCTGCGTCGTCCGCGTCTGCGAACCACCCCACCGCCTGGAACTGGAGGCGAAGGCGGACCCCTTCGGCGCGGCCCGCATCGCCATGAGGTTGCTCCCCTGGGGCGAGCACACCCTCTTCACCCTCGATTGGCACCCGCTCCGGGGCCCCGGCACCCGGATGCACGGACTGCCCGTGGATTACGTCGTCGCGGTCCGGAACGGGATGATGCTGACGAAACTGGCGCGGATTGCGGTGCGGGAGCGTGGCGTGGGGGTTTGAGGCACTGTTGCGCTGCCCGGGTGCCGAGACTGCCCGATCGGGGGTGCCAATGGTGCCGCCGTCGTCGCCGGTTGTGTGACCGGCGACCAACTGCGCGAGGGCACCGGCGGCCAGCACGGGGCAGACTTGCGACGGCTCTCCCGTCGGCGGCCCAACGTTACCGGACGTGCCGACCGGCGCACGTCCACAGTGATCGACAGGTCGGCGAAAGTGCGCTTGCGACAGTCTGCTTGGATGCCGGAAATGACGACGAGTCCTCCTGTTCCTCGCGCAGACAACGCCGATTCCGACCGTCTGAAGATCCTGCTGGAACGTGCCGCCACAGGCCGGGACAGTCAGGCCTGGAGCGACCTCTGGACGGAGCTCTACCACAACGGCTCTCTGGATGTCGCCCATCCGTTGGTGCTGCACACACTGGCCGACATGGCGGACTCCGACAAAGCCGGCGTGGCAGCTTCGGCCCTCCACCTGGCCGGCGCCCTTCTCGTCCAGGCCGACCAGCGGTACGAGACCCGGAACCTGCGGCACCGGTACGCGCCGGAAGTCGCACGCCTAGTGGGTGCCGCACACCGATGGCGGCAGGTCACCGCCGACCGGAACGACTACTGCTATCTGGTTGAGGCGGTCCTGAACCTGGAGGGCGACATCCACTGGGCGGAGACCTTGGTCTGGGGCGTCGTCAGCGAGGAGTACGAGCTCGAGTGCCCCGATCCCGACGGGTGCGCCTCGCTGTGGGTGATTTTCGGAGAGCGAGGCTTCTTCAGCGCGGCGGAGGACTACGCCCTCGCCGACGATCTCGAGACCTTTCCTCTCCACCCGGCCGATCCTGGCGCCCTGGAAGGTCTCGGCCGGCGCCTCTACGACCTTGCCCTGGCCGACGGGCATGGGGAAGTCGCACGCGCCCTGACTTATGCGTTCGGTGAGGCGACCTGCCCTGTGTGTCGGCAGCGCTTCTCCGTCGTCGGGCAGGTCGTTGCCTCTTCCAGCTGAGAACCGTGTCGGGGCGGCGGGGTTTGAACCCACGGCCTCTTCGTCCCGAAGCAACTTGGTTGGGCGCTCGACCTTGGGCCGGCGCGCCCCTTAACTGCACTGACGGTCCATGGGCGTCCGCGCTTGTTCACCGTTGCCCGTGGGCGTTGTCACGCAGTTAGACACTCACCCGGCGGACGTGGCGGGAGAGCTTCAGTCGCCCGCGGACCACAAGTAACTTCCTGGAGTGGCCGCGCACTCTTCTAGCATCTTTGCGAGGTCGTCCAGTGCGGCGAGCTGACGTTCGTCGCCGCATCTCTGCCTCAGACCGTGGATCTCCCGGAGGGCGGCGTCTGCCTCTTGCTCGTTCATCAACGTATCCCCGTACGGATCGACGGCAGTGAGTCTCCCCGGGACTCCGAGGAGTTGGAGTGAGCCAAGAGCGTCGGCCAGGGCGTCGCCATGCCCGTAGGAGCTCCGTAGAAGTGTCACGCGGGACTTGCGCCAGTTGTTGCGAGCTGGCCGTGATGAGTGCAGCTCCAGATCGATCCCCATGCCTCATGATGCACACGCTGTGCCGCTGCGCAGCCGCGACTGATCGAGGGCGGCCGTGACCCGCGGCCACTCACATGATCAATGCTCCTCGCTCCCTCGCGGGTGTCTTCTTGCCCTGGGTGTTGTCGGGGATCTTGGTGAGCTAGGTTTTTGCTGGTCAGGCGCGGTGTGATCTTGCGCTTGGTGGTCGTGCTCATCGGCAAACGGGTGCGCGTTGTCTTGCACGCCTCTCACCTGGTGGTTTACGACAGAAACGCCGAGGTGGCCCGCCACGAGAGGCTAATCGCAAAGGGCAGCTGCCGCCTGGACCTGGACCACTACCTCGAAGCCCTCATCCGCAAGCCCGGCGCCTTCCCTGGTGCCACCGCCCTGGAACAGGCCCGGTCCGCAGGCAGGTTCACCCCGGTCCACGACGCCTGGTGGGCCCAGGCCCGCAAGGTCCATGGCGAGCGGGACGGCACCCGGGCGTTGATCGAGGTCCTGCTGCTGAACCGGCACCTCGCTCACGAGCACGTGGTCGCGTCGCATCCAACGAGTCCTTCGGCGGCTGGACCAAGACCTTCACCGACCCCCGACTCTGCGCGGCCATCGTCGACCGACTTACCTTCAACGGCACCATCATCGAGACCGGCACGGACTCCTACCGCCTCGCCACCACCCGAGCACGAGCCGAAGAGCAAGCGAAGGCCAGCTGACGTCCGACGATCCTGTCTCAACGTTCGCCGCCCTCATGTGGGCGGCGAGCCGTCACGCTGTTGCATCCACCGACGTTCCCGGTGACTACCTGCTGTCGGAGGAAAGGCATAAAAGTACGGCGCCAAGTACCTGCAGCCGTCAACAATGTTCGTATGACCATCACTTCGCAGGCTCGCTCGTTCGACACGGCTGCCGCCAGCTACGCTGCGAACCGTCCTTCGTACCCGTCCGAATTGCTCGACGCGGTCGAGGAACTCACCGGCTCCCCCTTGGAGGGCGCCCGCGTCGCTGACGTCGGGGCTGGCACCGGACTGGCGACGATGCTTCTCCAGGAGCGCGGTGCGAACGTCATCGCTATCGAGCCGGGCCCCGGGATGGCCTCGCAGTTCCGTCTCAGCCTGCCCGATGTCCCCCTTGTGATCGGCGACGGCAACAACCTGCCGCTGGCTTCCGCCTCCATCGACGTCCTCACATATGCTCAAGCCTGGCACTGGACCGACCAACGCAAATCCGTTCCGGAAGCTCTCCGAGTTCTGCGCACCGGTGGTGCACTCGCCCTCTGGTGGAACGACTCAGACAGCACCGTTCCATGGATTGCCGACCAGGACGCGCGCCTGCGCCGACTTTTCGGTGCCGACGACAGCCCTCACGACCCCACGGCCCGGTTCCGCGGACTGCCGCCCGAGCTCGGCGTCGTCCACCGGCACGTGCCATGGACCCGGAGCGTTCCTCTCGACATGCATCTCGCCAACCTCGCCAGCTACTCCGACTTCCTCGTCCTGGGCAAGGAAGTGACGAACACCTTTATTGCCAAGGAGCGCGATCTCCTGGTCGAGGTCTTCCCGAACCGGATGGTCGAGGAGCACTACGTGGTCAGCTTGGCGGTCGCCACCTGTTGACACAGCGCTGCGACACGTTGGCGACCGCCAGCGGACAGAGGTGCCGTCAATTCTCGTGAACAATCATGGCGAGGCCGGGCACTCACTGCTGCTCAAACAGACCGACAAACGCTGTCGCTGGAAGTGAACGAAGCCACCCCCGGCAGGATTTGACCTGCGCACACCGCTCCGGAGGCCGCTTGGGACCTGGGCAACGCGGCAGGTCAAAACCCTGCATACGGCAGTTCAGGACGGTCCACCAATAGTCCACGGCTGGCTGAGCACCGCTTTAGGAGAGCCGCGCTCGCGCCCACCCCCTCATCACCGCCCCGCACACCACCGCTCCCCCCTCTCACATCCCCCGCACCGCCCGAGCCACCCGCGACCCCGCCGCTGCCCTCGGCGCGCTGTCCGGGCGGCGGCGACGGGGGTGGACCGCGTTGGTGAGAAGGATCAGGAACGTGTCCGTCGCCGGGTCGAGGACGAGGGACGTGCCTGTGAAGCCCGTGTGGCCCGCCGCGCCGCGACCCGCCAGGTCGCCCATGAACCAGGGCTGGTCGAGGGAGAAGCCCAGGCCCGGTGGGGTGAAGAGGAGGTCGACGAAGTCGGGGCCCAGGATGCGGGCGGGGCCGTAGGAGCCGCCGGCGAGGAGGGTGCGGCAGAACACCGCCAGGTCCCGGCCGGTGGAGAACAGGCCCGCGTGGCCCGCCACGCCGCCCAGCGCCCAGGCGTTCTCGTCGTGCACCTCGCCCCGCAGCATCCCCCGGTCCGCCTTGGCCCACGGACGCCGCTGGTCCTCGGTCGCCGCCGCCCCGGGGCACGGCCCGAACTCCGTCGCCGTCATGCCCAGCGGCCGGGTGATGCCGTCACGGAAGAGGACGTCGAGCGTGCGGCCTGTGAGGCGTTCCAGGACGTGCTGGAGGAGCAGCATGTTCAGGTCGGAGTAGCGGTACGTGCCCGGTGCCTCGGTCGGCGCCTCCGTGCGCAGCGCCGCCAGCCGCCCGGCGTCGTCGACGTAGTCGTAGAGGGGGAGTTCGGGGCGCAGCCCGGAGGTGTGGGTGAGCAGCTGCCGTACGGTGATGCCGTGGCGGGCGGCCGCCGTGAAGTCGGGCAGGTACGCGCCCACCCTCGCGTCGATGCCCAGGGTGCCCCGCTCGATCTGCTGCACGGCGGCCACGGCTGTGAACAGTTTGGTCAGGGACGCCAGGTCGAAGGGGGTGCCGACGGTCATCGGGACCCGCTCCTCGGGCGGCAGTTCCACGCCCGCGTCGGTGGCCTCGTCGTAGGCCGCGTAGCGGACGGCCCAGCCCGCCGCCTCCTCGACCGCGATCACCGGGCCGCGTCCGACCACCACGACCGCGCCGGGCGCCCAGGGGCGCTGCCCGGTGGTGAGGACGTGGACCTCCCGGACCAGGTGACGCAGTTCCCCGGGGTCGAGTCCGGCCCGTTCCGGCGTGCCGTCGCGCAGTCTTGGTGCGCTCAGCTGTCTGCTCCCTCCACGCTCACGCCCCTGCTGTCCGTCTTCCCGTCCGTCTTGCCGTCCATCTCCCTGTCAGACTTCCAGGGTCGGCACATTCCCACGAAGCAGGCCAGTGCCACCAGGGCGGCGGCCAGTTGGACGACGGCCATCGGGACGGACGTGTCCTCCCCGGCGACGCCGACGAGCGGGGAGGCGATCGCGCCGATGAGGAACGACGACGTGCCGAGCAGGGCGGACGCCGAGCCGGCGGCGTGCTTGGTGCGCATCAGGGCGAGGGCCTGGGTGTTGGGCAGGGTGATGCCCATCGCGGACATCAGGACGAACAGCGCGACGGCGACGGGCACGAGGCCGACCTCGCCGAACACGCCCAGGGACATCAGCAGCAGCGCGGTCGCGGCGGTGATGACGATGGCCAGGCCGATCCCCAGGACGCGGTCCAGGCTGACCCGGCCGACGAGGATCTTGCCGTTGATCTGGCCGACGAGGACCAGTCCGACCGAGTTGACGCCGAACAGCAGGCTGAACGTCTGCGGGGAGGCGCCGTAGATCTCCTGGATGACGAAGGGGGACGCCGAGATGTAGGCGAAGAGGGCGGCGAAGGCGAAGCCGCCGGTGAGGGTGTAGCCGGCGAAGGAGCGGTCGGCGAGCAGGCCGCGCATCGAGCGCAGGGCCTCGCCGACGCCGCCGCTGTGGCGCTCGGCGGGCGGCAGGGTCTCGGGGAGCCTCGTCCAGACCAGGGCCCCGATCAGGATGCCGATGACCGTGAGGACGACGAACACGCCCCGCCAGTCCGTCACGCGCAGGACCTGCCCGCCGATGAGCGGCGCCACGATCGGGGCGACCCCGGAGATCAGCATGAGGGTGGAGAAGAACCGGGCCATGGCCATGCCGTCGTACAGGTCGCGGACGACGGCCCGGGCGATGACGATGGCGGCCGCGCCCGCGAGGCCCTGGGCCAGCCGGAAGGCGACGAGGAGTTCGACGGTGGGCGCGAGCGCGCACAGGACGGTGGCGACGATGAAGACGCCGAGTCCGGCGAGGAGGGGGCGACGGCGTCCCCAGCGGTCACTCATCGGTCCGACCACGAGCTGGCCGAGCGCCATGCCGGCCAGGCAGGTGGTGAGGGTGAGCTGGACGGTCGCCGCGGGGGCGTGCAGGGCGCGGGTGACCTCCGGCAGGGCCGGGAGGTACATGTCCATCGCCAGCGGTGGTACGGCGGTCAGGCTGCCGAGGAGGAAGGTGACCAGGAGCCCGGTGCGGCGGTGCGGTGTGAGGTCGGGCCGCTCCGTCCCGGCTGCGGCCCCCTGCGCGGTGTTCGATATGGACGCCCCACCCTCGGGCATGAGTCCCTCCCTTTTCGAGTCGATCGCCACCTATGCTCTCAGCTCGTACGGACTGCTCGGGTTACGAGGTGAAGGCGGGGCGGGAATGACGGCGGACACGGTGCGGTGGGGGATCCTGGCGACCGGGGGGATCGCGGCCGCGTTCACCGCGGACCTGATCGACCTGCCGGACGCGGAGGTCGTGGCGGTGGCGTCCCGGTCCGAGGCGTCGGCGAAGACGTTCGCGGAGCGGTTCGGGATCCCGCGGGCCTACGGCGACTGGAACACGCTCGCCCGGGACGAGGACATCGATGTCGTCTACGTCGCCACGCCGCACACGGCCCACCGGACCGCCGCCGGTCTGTGTCTGGCGGCCGGGCGGAACGTGCTGTGCGAGAAGCCGTTCACGCTGAACGTGCGCGAGGCGGCGGAACTCGTCGCGCTGGCGCGGGAGCACGGGCGCTTCCTGATGGAGGCGATGTGGATGTACTGCAACCCGATGATGCGGCGGCTGAAGTCGCTGGTCGACGACGGTGCCATCGGTGAAGTGCGCACGGTCCAGGCGGACTTCGGGCTGGCCGGGCCGTTCCCGCCCTCGCACCGGCTGCGGAACCCGGAGCTGGGCGGGGGCGCGCTGCTCGATCTCGGCGTGTATCCGGTGTCGTTCGCGCAGCTGCTGCTCGGGGAGCCGTCGGACATCGCGGCGCGAGCGGTGCTCTCCGGTGAGGGCGTCGATCTCCAGACGGGAGCGCTGCTCTCCTGGGAGAGCGGCGCTCTCGGCTCGGTGCACTGCTCCATCGTCGGCGGTACGGCGACCTCCGCCTCGGTCACCGGCTCGCAGGGCCGTATCGACATCCCGGACGGCTTCTTCTTCCCGGACCGCTTCGTGCTGCACCGGGACGGCCGTGACCCCGAGGAGTTCACGGCCGACCCGGCGGACGGGCCCCGCAACAGCCTCCGTCACGAGGCGGCCGAGGTGATGCGCGCGGTGCGCGCCGGTGAGACCGAGTCCCCGCTCGTCCCGCTCGACGGCACCCTCGCCGTGATGCGGACGCTCGACGCGATCCGGGACCGCGTCGGCGTCCGCTACCCGGGCGAGACCCCGGACGAGGACCTGACGGCCGAGCTCACGCCGGCTTGAGCCCCTGCTCCCCCACCTGGGTCACGAAGGACGCGGTCGTCGTGACCGGCGCCCCCTGCCTGGTCACGTACGGCACGGTCTTGAAGTCGGCCCGCGCCGACTCCCGTCCCAGGGCGACCGTGACGTAGCCGCGCCGCCCGTTGAAGAACTTCAGGTGCGGGTTGGCGGACATGTAGGTGTCCCAGGTGGCGGGCTTGTCGGCGCCGTCCCGGCCGCTGGAGACCGACGTCGCGACGATCTCGGTGCCGAGCGTCGCGGAGTTCCGGTCGTCGAAGTCGTCCTTGATGTCGAAGGCGTACGCCGCGTGCACGTCGCCGCTGAGCACCATCAGGTTCTCGACGCCGGCGGCCTTCGCCCCGTCGAGGACGCGCCGGCGTGAGGCGCTGTAGCCGTCCCAGGCGTCCATCGACACCCGCGACGGGGTGGTGGCGTCCATGTGCCGCCGGGCGAACAGGACCTGCTGCGGTACGACGTTCCACAGCGCCCGCGAGGAGCGCCAGCCGTCGAGCAGCCACCGTTCCTGTGTCGCCCCGGTCATGGTGCGCGCCGGGTCGTCGGACTCGGGCCCGGGGACGTGCGCCTTGTCTCCGTAGGCCTGGTCGGAGCGGTACTGGCGGGTGTCGAGGACGTCGAACTGGGCGAGCCGGCCCCAGTGCAGGCGGCGGTAGAGCCGCATGTCGGGTCCGGTGGGGCGCTGCGGCTGCCGCAGCGGCTGGTTCTCCCAGTAGGCGCGGTAGGCGGAGGCGCGGCGCAGCAGGAACTCCTCCGGCGGAACGCTGTTCTCGGGGATGTCGTCGGCGTAGTTGTTCTCGGTCTCGTGGTCGTCACAGGTGACGACGAAGGGGTGCGCGGCGTGCGCGGCGCTCAGGTCGGGGTCGGACTTGTAGAGGGCGTACCGCAGGCGGTAGTCCTCCAGGGTCAGGGTCTCTCGGTTGAACACGTCGGGCAGCGTGCGGTCGGTGTAGTTGCGCTGGCCGCCGGCGGAGTTGACGGCGTACTCGTAGAGGTAGTCGCCGAGGTGGAGGACGAGGTCGACGTCGGCGGCGGCGAGATGGGCGTACGGCGTGTAGTAGCCGTCGTGGTAGGCCTGGCAGGAGACGGCGGCGAGGGTGAGTTCCGGGACGCGGCTGCCGGGGTCCGGGGCGGTGCGGGTACGGCCGGTCGGGCTGACCCAGCGGCCCGCGCGGAAGCGGTAGTAGTAGACGCGTCCGGCGTCCAGATGGCCCACCTCGACGTGGACGGTGTGGTGGAACTCGGGGTGCGCGGTGGCGGTGCCGCGCCGGGCGATGCGGCGGAACCGCTCGTCGTGGGCCAGCTCCCAGTGGACCGTGACGCGTTCGGCGGGCAGTCCGCTGTCGGCCTGGAAGGGGGCGGGTGCGAGGCGGGTCCACAGGATGACGGAACCCGGCAGCGGGTCGCCGGAGGCGACGCCCAGCGTGAACGGGTTCTCGGTGATCCGCGCGGCGTCGAGTTCGGCGGCGGCCGCGACTCCGGGGGACGGCAGGTTGGTCGCGAAGGCCAGCGCGGCGGCGGCGCCGGTGGCGGTGAGGAAGCGGCGGCGGCCGATGTGGCGGGCGGCCGCGCGGAGTTCGGGGGCGTGCTGGGACGGGTGTGCTGCGGGTGTCATCCGGTCCTCCCCTGACGAATGGCTCAGGGGGCATTGGAGTGGCCGGGGACGACACCTGGTTGACACGTACACAGCACTCGCGTGACGGATGGGTGAGTTCCGCGTGGCGGGCCCTCCCGTACGCTGCGGGCCCATGAATGCCAAGGAAAATGCGATCGCGGTGGTGACCGGAGCGGGCTCCGGCATCGGCCGGGCGGTCGCCGTGGAACTGCTCCGTGCCGGCTGGTCGGTGGCACTGGCGGGGCGGCGCGCCGAGGCGCTGGAGGAGACGGCGGCCCTGGTGCCCGGGGGCGCGGCTCTCGCCGTACGGACGGACGTCTCACGGCCCGCGGACGTGACCGCCCTGTTCGCCGCCACCGTCGAGCGTTTCGGGCGGGTCGACCTGCTGTTCAACAACGCGGGGACGTTCGGGCCCGGCGGCGTGCCGGTCGAGGAGCTGCCCTACGAGGCGTGGCGGCACGTGGTGGACACCAACCTCAACGGGGCGTTCCTGTGCGCGCAGGCGGCGTACCGGCAGATGAAGGAGCAGGAACCGCAGGGCGGGCGGATCATCAACAACGGCTCGATCTCCGCGCACACGCCGCGTCCGCACTCGGTGGCCTACACCGCGACCAAGCACGCGTTGACCGGCCTGACCAAGTCGCTGTCGCTGGACGGGCGGCCGTACCGCATCGCCGTCGGGCAGATCGACATCGGCAACGCGGCCACCGACATGACGGCCCGTATGCAGACGGGAGCGCTTCAGGCGAACGGCGAGGTCGCCCCGGAACCGGTGATGGACGTCGCCGACGTGGCCCGCACGGTGCGGCACATGGCGGAGCTGCCGCTGGAGGCGAACGTGCAGTTCGCGACCGTACTGGCCACGGCGATGCCGTACGTCGGGCGCGGCTGAGCCGGGAGCGCGAACTCGTCAACTCGTCAACCTGCACAAACGGAATTTGAACGTCCGCCCCATTGCGGCCGGTCGGACGCTTATGCTCAAATCTCCTACACGAAAGCTTCACAGTTGGAGCAGAGAGCCTCCGTCTGAGGGCTTCCGTAGGCCATGTCCAGGGGGGCGACGGCAGTCGTTCCACGGCACCGGGTGGGGGTGGACCCCGCGTGGGACCGCGGGGTACGCACCGATGCGTGTGGAACGACTGCCGTTCACGTCAAGGGCCGGGTGGCGTACGGCCGGTCAAAGACTGGCCCAAGGTCCCGCAAGGATCACCGCCCGAGCAGCCGGTCGACCTCGGTCAGCTGCGCGCCGGTCAGTGCCCCCTTCTCCAGCGCCGCCGCGTTCTCCTCCGCCTGGGCGACCGATTGGAAACCCGGGATGGGAATCGTGCGCGGGCTGCGCGCCCACAACCAGGCCAGGGCGCCCTGGCCGAGCGTGCGGCCCTCGCTGGTGAGCACGTCCCTGACGGCGTCGACGCGGGCGAGCCACTCCGGGTCGGCGCCGGATCCGTCACCGAAACCCTGGAGCCAGGCCGGGGGCCTGCTGCGGATGTCACCGGCCTCCAGCGGCTGCCGGGCCCGGCGTTTCCCGGTGAGCAGCCCCATGGCGAGCGGGCTGCGGTTGATGCTCGCCAGGCCCGCCTCCTCGCACAGCCGGATCATCGCGGGCGCGTCCTGGAGCACGTTGAGCGTGTGCTGGACGGCTGCGCAGTGCGGCCCCTCGGCGAACACGGCGGCGCGTGCCGTGTCGTCGGTGCTCCAGGCGTACGCCCGTATGAGCCCCTCGCGGACCAGCTCCTCGCACGCGTCCCGGAGCACGGCGGCCTGCTCTGTGTCCGCGTCGGAGAGATGGAACTGGTAGAGGTCGACGTAGTCGGTGCCGAGCCGGTCGAGGGACGCGGTCAGGGCGCGGCGCAGGTAGGCCGGGGAGGCGTCGCCGCCGGTGCGGGTCCGGGTGTCCTCGTCGAACACGTTGCCCCACTTGGTGGCGACGACGACATCGGCCCTGCGCTTGCCGAGGGCCCGGCCGAGCACGCGTTCGCTGTGTCCGGCGCCGTAGGTGTCGGCGGTGTCGAAGAAGGTGACGCCCAGGTCGAGGGCGCGCCGCACCGCCCGCACCGACTCCTCGTCGTCGACCTTGCCCCAGCCGAGCGGCTGCCCGTCGGTCCCCTGCCATTCGCCGCCGATGGCCCAGCAGCCGAAGCCGAGGGCGCTCACCTCGATGCCGCTGCGTCCCAGCGTCCGTGTGGTTTCCATGCCCGGGGATGCTAGGAGTTGGAGCGCACGCGAAGGCAAGGCCCGGCGGAGTGCGGGTTTTTCAGGCCTGCCCGGTCTCGAAGCGGGAGATCCGGCCGTCGTCGTCCACGGTGAAGCTCCACCGGGTGCGCATCTCGCCCCAGGTGTCGTTGTTGTAGCGGGCGATGAGGGCGCGGCCGCCGTTGGACTCGTTGTCGACCTCCAGGTGGCCGTGGGAGGAGAAGATCTCCCGGTCGACCCAGTCGGCGAGGTCGCGGTCGGAGCCGTCGTCGGCCATGGTCGCGCCGGGCGCGAGGAGCGCCATGAAGGCCTCGCGGTCGTGGTTGTTCACGGCGGTCACGAAGGCGCGGACGGCCGGATCGCTGAGGCGCGTGGTCTGAATCGTCATGCCCGTCAGCCTCGTACCGGCCGCCCCGACACGCCACCCGTGCCACCCGAACGGCGTCCCGGGCGGGTCCGCGGGGTGTCAGGGGTGCGACGGTGGAAACGCGACGGGGAGTGTTCCCCTGTTCCTGCTGTCTGCTCCGGGAGACGACGTGAGGCGTTACGACCGACGTGATCTGGGCCTGCTGCTGCTTCGGCTGGGGACGGGCGGTGTGCTGGCCGCGCACGGCACGCAGAAGCTGTTCGGCTGGTTCGGCGGGCACGGCATCGAGGGAACCGGCCAGTTCATGGAGTCCGTCGGCTACGTCCCCGGCAAGACGAGCGCGACGGCGGCGGGCCTCGCCGAGACCGGCGGCGGCGCACTGCTGGCCCTGGGCCTCGCCACACCGGCCGCCGGGGCCGCGGCGGCCGGCGCGATGGCCGGCGCGGCCGCGGTGCACACGCCGAACGGCTTCTTCAACCAGGGCGGCGGCTACGAGTACGCGGCGACGCTGGGCCTCACGGCCGCCGGACTGGCCGTCACCGGCCCGGGACGGCTCTCCCTGGACCACGCGCTCGGGCACGCGGTGAACCGGAACTGGATGATTCCGGCGGCGTTCGCGGCGACGGCGGCGGGAACGGCGCTGGTCGTGGGGGCGCGTGCCCGGCGGCTGCGGAAGGCGAAGGAGGGCGAGCAGGACTCGCTGTTCGAAGAGGAGCTCATGGAGTAGCCGCCGGGGGCCCTTCACTGTCAGACCCTCGTGGCAGGCTGCCGCCCCATGAACGATCACACGCCTCAGGCCCCGCCCCCGCCCGACCTGTGGGCCGCCGTCGACACCCTGTGGGAGTGGCTCGACTCCCACCGCCCGATCGAGGGTCGCGAGGGGGTCCTGCTGCGCGTCCTGAAGCTGTCCGAGGAGGTCGGGGAGGTCGCCGAGGCGGTGATCGGCGCGACCGGCCAGAACCCGCGCAAGGGCGTGACGCACACCTGGGACGACGTGCAGTCGGAGCTGTGCGATGTCGTCATCACGGCGCTGGTGGCGCTGCGGACCCTGACGCCGGAGGCGCGGGAGGTCCTCGCCCGGCACCTGGAGCGGGTGACACGCAGGTCCGCGGCACTGCCGGCACAAGCGGACGTCCCGCGTCCGTCGCTCTGATCATCGAATAACGCACAAGCGCCCGTTCACCTTTCCCCCTCGGGTTACGCTGCGGTGAAAAAGCGCCGAGCGGCCGACCCTGGCCCAACCAGGTTGAGGAGTCCGGTGACGGGGGTGGAGTGGCGGTTTCGTGCCGTGGTGGTCGCGCATGCCGTGTCGGCGTACGGGACCTATCTGAATCTCATCGCGCTGAGCCTGTTCTCGTACGAGGTCACGGGCACCGCCCTGGGCGTGGGCGTCGTGATGGCCGTACGGCTGCTGTCCGGTGTCACCGCGGGCCTCGCCGCCGGGGCGCTGACCGCCAGGTTCACGCGCCGGACCGTCATGGTGGTCACGGACCTCGCCCAGACCCTCGCCATGGTCGTGCTCGCGCTCCGGGCCTCGGACACGCCGCTGTGGGTGCTGCTCGGGGCGGTGGTCGTGCTGGGCGCGGGCAACACCTTCTTCAACGTCGCCCTGCGCAGCGCGGTGCCCGTCATGGTCGGGCAGGACGACCGCGCCCGGGCGAACGGCGTGCTGGTCACGGCCCGTTCCGTCGCCACGGTGCTGGGCTTCGCGTCGGCCGCGCCGGTCATCGCCCTCGGCGGTTTCGGTGTCGCCTTCGCCGTGAACGCCGCGAGCTTCGCGGTGTCGGCCGCGGCCGTACTGGTGCTCCGGCCGCGCACGGACGACGAACCGTCTGACGAGTCCGGGGAGGAGCGGGCCGAAACCGGGTCCTCGCGGGCTCGTGGCAAGCGGACGCGGCTGCGTGTGGCAGGCCTCGCCGGAGCGTTGCTCGGCATGATCGCGCTGCGGGGGCTCGACGCGCTGGCGTCCGCCTCGCACAACGTCGCGCTGCCGCTGGCGGCGCACGCGGCCGAGCCGTCCGATCCGGCGGTGTTCATGACCCGTTTCTGGTCGGCGTGGGCCGTGGGCACCCTGCTCGCCCACCAGGTCCTCAAACGCCGGTCGCACGGGGCGTCCTGGGGCGAGCGCGCGTTCGCGGTGGGCACCTGCGCGATGTCGTTCTGTTTCGTGGCGGCGTTCACCGGGCTGCCCGCCCCGGCCTTGATGGCGGCGGCCGTGGCGGCGGGGTTCGCGGACGGCTGGACCGAGATCGTCTACACCTCGCGCCTCCAGGCCGCACCCGACCGGCAGCGCAGCCGCCTGTTCGGCCTGTCCGCCACCGCCGAGCAGTCCGGGTTCGCCCTGGGCACGATGGCCGCGGCGGCCGCCCTGGAGGTGCTGCCCGCACTGGCCGTCGTGGGCGCCTTCCATGGGGCGGCGGTGTGCGGGGCGCTGGTGCTGCTGCTGTTCATGGCGGGCCGGCGCGGGACGGGGCGACCGGGCCCGGCGGACGGTGATGCCCACTCGCACGCCGACGACGGCCGCCCGCCGAGCGGAGAGAGCCGCCCGTCCGCCGGGGAGGGCCACCCGTCCCCCGGGGAGGACCGTCCGCCCACCGGCGAGAACCACCCGTCCGCCTGGGAGAACGCCCAAGCCGTCGGCGGGACCCACGCGTCCACCGGCCAGAACACCCAAACCGTCGGCGAGACCCACCCGTCCACCGACCAGAACACCCAAACCGTCGGCGAGACCCACCCGATCACCGGCCAGAACACCCAAGCCACCGGCGAGACCCACCCGTCCACCGGCGGCAACCGCCCACCCATCGGCCACGACCGCCCACCCACCGGCGAGGACCACTCACATCACCCGCCGTCCGGCGAAGAAAAGGGAGAACACGCGCATGGAACGTCTACGGGGGCAAGCCAGTTGCCGGGGTCCTGAGCCCGAACGCACGGAGGGTGATCCGGCCGACGCCGTGCGGGCGCTGCTGGGCGCCGCCCGGTCCGCTCCCGGCGGAGCCGTCGTCACCGTCGCCGCCGACGGCACGACGAGCTCACGGTCGTATCCCGAACTGCTGGACGCGGCACGTCGTATGCTCACCGGCCTGCGGGCGCACGGACTGCGGCGCGGCGACACGGTGGTGCTGTGCGGGCTGCCGCTGGCCGAGTTCTTCCCCGCCTTCTGGGCGTGTGTCCTCGGCGGTGCCCTACCCGTGGCCATCGCCGAGCACCCCGCGCCGGGCTCCCCGGCCTTCGAACGCTTACGGCAGGCCTGCGCGTTGCTCGACCGGCCGCTGGTCCTGACCGACGCACCCGGCGCGGCGGCCCTCGCCCACGCCACGCCCGCACCGCGCGTCGCCCTCGCCGCCGCCTGCCTGGACGCACCGCCCGCGGACGGCCACGACGACCTCGTCGAGCCGGACCCGTCCGACACGGCCCTGCTGATGCTGTCCTCCGGCAGCACGGGCGTCCCGAAGGCCGCCCGGCTGACGCACGCCGGGCTCGCGGACTTCGCGGCGAGCAGCAGGCGGATCCTCGACGTCCGCCCGGACGACACGATGGTGAACTGGCTGCCCGTCGACCACAGCGGCGCCTTCCTGCTCTACCACCTGCTCGCGGTCTTCACCGGCTGCACCAACGTCCACGCGCCCACCGAGCACGTGCTCGCCGATCCGCTGCGCTGGCTCGACCTCCTCCACGAGCACCGGGCGCAGCACGGCTGGGCACCGACGTTCGCCTACCGGCTGGTCGCGGACGCGCTCGCCGAGCGGGCCGACCGCCCCTGGGACCTCAGCGGTCTCAAGTCGCTGGTGTGCGGGGGCGAGCGGGTCGTCCTGCCGGTGCTGCGCCGCTTCCTCGACGCGACGGCCCCGTACGGGGTGCGCGAGGAGCACATCGCCCCGGTGTGGGGCATGGCCGAGACGGTCACGGCCGTCACCTACGGCCGGCTGGACCGGCCGGGCACCGTGCACCGCCTGCTCAAGAACAGCCTGGGCGGCGACCTGGTGCGGGCCGGTGAGGACACCCCGGACGCCGAGTGCGTCACCTTCGTCGCCTGCGGCTCGCCCGCGCACGGCGTCACTCTGCGCGTCGTCGACGACCGCGGCGACCTCGTGCCGCCGGGTCGCATCGGCAGGCTCCAGGTCCACTCGGCAGCGCGGCTCACCCCCGGTTACGTGAACGACCCCGAGGCGGACGCCGTCGCCTACCCCGCCGGACGCGACTGGCTCGACACCGGCGACCTGGCGTTCCTCGACGGCGGCCAGGTGGTCATCACGGGCCGCCGCAAGGACGTGATCATCCTCAACGGCCACAACGTCTACTGCCACGAGGTGGAGGAGACCGCCACCGCCGTCGACGGCGTCCGGCAGGGTGAGGTCGCCGCCTGTGGCATCCCGCACCCGGAGCGGGGCACGGAGGACCTCGCCGTGTTCTTCGTCAGCCGCGGCACCGCCGAAGACCCGCGGATCGCCGCCGAGGTGAAGGCGGCGCTGTTCACCCGCCTCAGGCTCACCGCCGCCTACGTCCTGCCCGTCCCGGCGGGCGAGTTCCCGCGGACGCCGGCGGGCAAGGTGCGCCGTGCGGAACTCCAGAGCCGCCTGGTCGCCGGTGGTTTCGACGCCGCCCCCGCTCCGGCACCCTCCGCCCCCGCTCCGGCACCGTCCGCCCCGGCTCCGGCACCGTCCGCCCGGGCTGACGCGGACGCCGTGACCCGGGCCGTCCGGGAGGAGCTGAGCGCCGTACTGGGCCGTCCGGCCGACGCGGACGTGCCGTTCTACGAACTCGGCCTGACGTCCGTGCTGCTGGTGCGCCTGCGGAACCGGCTGGCGGACCGCCTCGGGACGCCGGTCGCCCAGACCGCGTTCTTCGAGCACCCGACGGCCACGGCACTCGCGGCACACCTCGCGAGCGGACCGGCGGCCGGGACGGGAGCAGGGACGGGAGCCGGGGCCGTGGCCGCGGCAGTGGACGATGAGAGCACCTCCCGCACGGAATCCCCCGACCGCCGCGTCGCCGTCATCGGGCTGTCGCTGCGCTTCCCCGGCGCGAACTCGGTCGAGGAGTTCTGGGCCAATCTGCGGGGCGGCGTCGACAGCGTCCGGGTCTTCAGCGAGCAGGAGCTCGCGGCGGCGGGCCTGTCGCCGGACCAGCGCCGCGCCCCCGGCCTCGTGCCGGCCGCCGGGATCCTCGACGGCGTCGAGGAGTTCGACGCGGACTTCTTCGGGATGAGCCCCAAGGAGGCCGGGCTGACGCATCCCGCGCACCGGCTGTTCCTGGAGTGCTGCCACCAGGCCCTGGAGGACGGCGGCCACGCGGCGACCGCGCCCGGCGTCAGGGTGGGGGTCTTCGCCGGGTCGGGCATGAACCTCTACGACCACCAGCAGCAGCCCGCGACCGGCTCACCGTACGACCCGTCGGACCCGGTCGCCGGCATGCAGTCGGCCATCGGCCAGGAGCCGGACTTCCTCGCCACCCGCGTCGCCTACCGGCTCGGCCTCACCGGTCCGGCGATCGGTGTGCAGACGGCCTGTTCCACCTCCCTGGTCGCGGTGCACCTCGCGGTCCAGGCGCTGCTCACCGGGGAGACGGACCTGGCGCTGGCGGGCGCGGCGGCCGTGCACCTGCCCCAGGAGACCGGCTATCACAGCCACCCCGGGTCGATCCTGTCCCCCACCGGACGCTGCCGGGCCTTCGACGCGGAGGCCGACGGCACCGTCGGCGGGAACGGCGTGGCCGCCGTCCTGCTCAAGCGTCTCGACCGGGCGCTGGCCGACGGCGACACCGTGCACGCGGTGATCCTGGGATCCGCGGTCAACAACGACGGCGCCGCCAAGGTCGGCTTCAGCGCGCCCGGTGTCGAGGGACAGGCCGAAGTCGTACGCCAGGCGCTGCGCAGGGCGGAGGTGCCCGCATCGACGATCTCGTACGTGGAGGCGCACGGCACGGGAACGCGGCTCGGGGATCCGGTGGAGCTGACGGCGTTGCGGCGGGCGCTGGGCGAGGACACGGGGGCATCCGCTCGCTCCGGCCCCTGCGTGGTCGGCTCGGTGAAGCCGAACATCGGGCATCTCGACAGCTGCGCCGGAATGGCCGGGCTCATCAAGACGGTCCTCATGCTGCGCGACCGCACCCTGGTGCCGACACCGCACCTCACCCACCCGAACCCCGAACTCCCGTTGTCGGACGGCACATTGGCACTCGCCACGGAACTGCGGCCGTGGCAGGTGCCGGACGGCGTGCCCCGCCGGGCCGGGGTCAGCGCGCTCGGCGTCGGCGGCACCAACGCCCATGTGGTGCTGGAGGAGGCCCCGCCCGCACCTCCTCGCCCCACCGCCGAACTGCCCGTCCTCGTCCCCGTGTCGGCCCGCGACCCCGAGGCCCTGGAGGAGCTCGCGGCCGTGTTGCGCGACGGGCTGCTGGCCCGGCCCGGCCTCCCGGCCGCCGACGTGGCCGCAACCCTGGCCCACGGAAGGCCGCACCGCCCGGCACGCACCGCCGTGGCCGGCCGCACGGCGGCCGAACTCGCCCGCGCGCTGGGGGACCAGCGCCACCTCACGTCCTCCCCTCTCGGCCCGGTCGCCTTCGCGTTCGCGGGCCAGGGCAGTGCCCGTCGCGGCATGGCGAACGGCCTGTACGCCGCGCACCCGGCCGCGCGGGCCACGCTCGACCGGTGCGAGGAGGTGTACGCCGGGGAGTTCGGCGGCAGCCTGCTCGCGCGGCTGCTGACCACCCCCGCCCCCACGCCCGACGGCCACCCCACGGACGACGAGATCTGGCCCACCGAAACCGCGCAAGCCGCCCTCTTCGCCCATCAGGCAGCGCTGTCGGACACCTGGCGGACGGCCGGGATACGCCCCGCGCTCCTGCTCGGGCACAGCGTCGGCGAGTACGCCGCCCTGTACGCGGCCGGCGTCCTGACGCTGGAGGACGGGCTGCGGCTCACCGCCTGGCGCGGGCGGCTGATGCAGACCCGCTGCCCGGCCGGGGGCATGCTCGCCGTCCGAGCCGACCAGGCCACCGCGCGGCGCATCGCCCTGGCCGCCGGTGCGGAGCTCGCCGCGGTCAACGGTCCCCACGCCCAGGTGCTCTCGGGCCCGCCGCAGGCCCTGAAGGAGGCGGCGGTACTGCTCGACCGGGAGGGCCTGCGGTGGCGGGAGCTGCCGGTCGACCGGGCGTTCCACTCCGCCGGGATCGACAGCGCCCTGGACGAGTTCCGGACCCGTGCGCGCGGCGTGACGTACCGTCCGTCGCACACCCCGCTGGTGACCACGGCCGACGGTGAACTGCGCCGGGCGGGCTGGACGGTCGACGTGGAGTACCTGTGCCGTCAGGCCCGGCAGCCGGTCCGCTTCGGCCTCGCCCTGGACACGGCCGTCGAGCAGGGCTGCCGGGACTTCGTGGAGATCGGCGCCGGGCGGACCCTCACCGGCCTCGGCCGGCACTGCGTACCCGACAGCCGCTGGCTGAGCGGGCAGGGCGAAGGGGACGGGGCGCCCGAGCAGGCACACGGGCTTCTGACGGCGCTCGGCTCGCTGTACGGCAGGGGCGCGGACCTGGACTGGCAGACGCTGACCGGCGACGGAGGCCGGGTGTCGCTGCCGGGGCATCCGCTGCGGCGGCGTGTGGTGCCGTTCCGGGCGGAGGCGCCGGTGCCGGCTCCCGAGGAGCCCGGGCCGGACGACCAAGTCCTGCTCGTCATAAGGGAACTGGCGGCCGGCAAGCTCGGCCGCCCCACCGCCGACGTCACACCGGACAGCTCGTTCTTCGAACTGGGCGCCGACTCCCTCTCCCTGATGAGCATGACGACGGAGCTGGAGCAGCGGTACGGCGTCCGTGTCCCGGTCCGGGAAGTGTTCGACTCGGCCGACACACCGCGGAGGCTGGCGGAGCGGGTCGCGCAACTGCGGGGAGACGCGCCGGTGGTCCACGAGCCAGTGATCGATGAGCCGGTGGTTGAGCAGCCGGCGGCGCCTACTGCTCCGTCGGAGTCACCGGACGGGCTGCACGCCTTGTTCGGTCAGCAGCTACGGCTGGCGGAGCAACTCGTCGACCAGGTGGGCGAGATGATTTCCCGCCAACTGGACGTGCTCGCGACGTCCGGCACCACGACGGCGCCGCCCACTCCGGCACGGACGCCGGCACCCCTTGTCCCCCGGCCCGCGCCCACACCCTCCACCCCGTCCCCTGCCGCCTTCGACTTCAGCCTCTACTTCTTCGGCGACTACCCCCAGGACACCGACCACGACAAATACGGCCTGATCATGGCCGCCGCGGACTTCGCCGACCAGCACGGCTTCCACGCCCTGTGGTTCCCCGAGCGGCACTTCAACTCCTTCGGCGCGCTCTTCCCCAACCCCTCCGTACTGGCCGCGGCTCTGGCCGCCCGGACCAGCCGGGTCCGGCTGCACGCCGGTTCCGTGGTGCTGCCGCTGCACCATCCCGCCCGGGTCGCGGAGGAGTGGTCGGTGGTCGACAACATCTCCGGCGGCCGGACGGGCCTGTGCTTCGCGAGCGGCTGGCACGCCACCGACTTCGCGCTGGCGCCGCAGCACTTCGGCCGGCACCGGGAGGTGATGTACGAGCACCTGGCGACCGTACGGGACCTCTGGTCGGGACAGCCGGTGAAGACGACGGCGGGCGACGGCACCCCCGTGGAGATCCGCCTGCACCCCCGCCCCGTACAGGAACGGCCGCCGATGTACGTGGCCGTCGTCGGGAACCCGGACAGCTACCGCAGGGCGGCCGCCGAGGACCTCGGCGTGGTCACCAACCTGATGACGCAGACGGTGGAGCAACTGGCCGAGAACATCGCGCTGTACCGGCGCTGCCGCGCCGAGCACGGTCTCGACCCGGCGGCCGGGCGGGTCGTGGTGCTCGTGCACACCTACCTGGAGGACGACGCGGAGCGGGCGCGGGCCGAGGCCTACCGGCCCTTCCTGTCGTATCTGCGGTCCTCCCTGTCCCTCTTCGACCAGGTCACCAACAGTCTCGGCTTCCAGGTGGACCTGGAGAACACCCCCGAGGAGGACGTGGAGTTCCTCCTCGGCCGCGCCTACGAGCGCTACTGCGACTCCCGCGCGCTGATCGGCAACGAGCACACGGCCGCGGAGACCGTACGGCGTCTGCGGGAGGCCGGAGCGGACGAGATCGCCTGCTTCGTGGACTTCGGCGTACCGAAGGAGAAGGTGCTGGCGGCGCTGCCGGTACTGGACCGTGTCCGCAGCACGACGCCCGGCTTGAAGCCACAGCCGCTGTACGAGTCCGCCGTCCCGCAGTCACCACGCCCCGAGCCCCGCCGGCGGGCACCGCTCAGCCCCGCCCAGCGCCGTATCTGGTTCCTGGAGCAACTGCACCCGGGCACCGCCATGTACCACGAGCCCAAGGCGATCCGGCTGGAGGGCCCGCTGGACGTCCCGGCCCTGCGCTGGGCGCTGGACCGGGTGACGGACCGGCACCCGGCGCTGCGCACGGTGTTCGGCGAGACGGACGGCATCCCCTACCAGGAGATACGCGACCGTATGCCGCTCGACTGCCCGGTGCAGGACCACACGGGTTCGACCGAGGAGGAGGCCCTGCGGTCGGCACTCGCGGACGACCACGGACTCGATCTCGCCACGGGTCCTCTGGTCGCGGCCCGCCTGCTCCGCCTGTCCCCGGACCGCCACCTGCTCTTCCTCCTGGCCCACCACATCGTCTTCGACTCCTCCTCCACGGCTGTGCTGGCCCGCGACCTGGCCGCGTACTACCGCGCCCGGCGGGGCGGCGGTGCGGGCTCGGAGCCGCCGCCCCTGCCCGAACCGCCGGCGGCACCCGAGGCAGACCCCGCGTCCTTGGACTTCTGGCGGCAGCACCTCGGCGACGCACCGGAACTGACCCTGCCCACCGACCGCCCCCGCCCGCCGGTCAGGACGGGAGCGGGCGCGAGCCTCACGCACGCCCTCGACGCGGAACTGACGGACGGGCTGCGGAAGTTCGCCGCCGGGCACCGCGCCACCCTCTTCATGACACTGACCAGCGCGATCGGCGCGGTCCTGGGCCGTTTCAGCGGGCAACGGGACGTGGTGATCGGCACCGCCGTAGCCGCCCGGCCCGCCGGCGCCGAAAACCATGTGGGCCTGTTCCTCGACACCGTGCCGCTGCGCCTGGACCTGACCGGCGACCCGGACTTCCCGACGCTGCTGCGCCGGGTGCGGGAGAGCAGCACGTCGGCGTACGAACACCGCGGCGTGCCCTTCGACGAACTGGTCGGCGCGCTCAACCCGCGTCGCGACCCGGGCCGCAATCCGCTGTTCCAGGTGATGGTGGAGTACGAGAACGAGGGCGAGGCCCTCTTCGACCCGCCCCGCCTGACGGCCACCCTGCTCGACGTGCCGAGCGCCCGCGCCCCGTTCGACCTCAGCGTCTACCTCACCCACCACGCGGGCGGCGTCCGCTTCATGGTCGAGTACGACACGGCCCTCTTCGACGAGGCCACGGTGCGCCGCTTCGTGGACTACGTCGAAGAGGTCCTGCGTCGCGCCCTGGACACACCGGGCGCGCCGCTGGCGGACCTCACCGCGCTCACGGCCGCGGACCGCGCGATCCTGTCCCGGCAGGAAGGCGCCGGCGAAGGGGCCCTGGCCACCCTGCACGGCCTGTTCGAGCAGCAGGCGCACCGCACCCCGGACGCCGTAGCCCTGATCAGCGGGGAACAACAGCTCTCCTACGGGGAGTTGGACGCGGCGGCCAACCGCCTCGCCCGGCAGCTCCGCACCAGGGGCGCCGCACGCGGAGAACGGGTCGCCGTACTCCTGCAACGGGGCCCGCACTTGATCACGGCCCTGCTGGCGGTGCTCAAGAGCGGGGCGGCATACCTCCCCCTCGACCCGTCCCTGCCCACCCCGCGTCTGTCGCTGCTGCTCGCCGACGGCGCACCCGTCCTCCTGCTCACCTCCGGCACCGCGCTCGCCGGGCACCCGGACCTCGCGCCGGAACCGCCCGTCCTGCGTGTGGAACAGGCGGACGACACGCTGCCGTCCGCCCCGCTGCAGGACGGGGCGGGCCCGCAGGACCCGGCGTACTGCATCCACACCTCGGGCTCGACCGGCCGCCCGAAGGGCGTCGTCGTACCCCACCGCGGCCCTGCGAACCTGGTCCACGGCCACCTGCGCCGCCACCCCGCCCTCCGCACCCTCCAATGGACGTCACCGGTGTTCGACGTCAGCGTGCAGGAGATCTTCACGACGCTGGCCTCGGGAGCCACGCTCGTCCTGGTCGACGACGCCGTACGGCACGACCCCGCGGCGCTGGCGCAGGCGGTACGCCGTCACCGGGTGCAGCGCCTGTTCATGCCCTGCACCCCCCTGAAGTACCTGATGGAGACGGCCCCCGAGCTCCCCTCCCTGCGCGAGCTGTTCTCGGCGGGCGAGGCACTCCAGCTCACGCCCGCCTTCCGCCGGTTCCTCGCGAAGCACCCGGACTGCGCTCTCCACAACCAGTACGGCCCCACGGAGACGTCGGTCATCGTCACGTCGCACCGCGTCGACCCGGCCGGCGAGGAGTGGCCCCCGATCGGCACCCCGGTGCCTGGAGCGCGGGTACTGCTGCTGGACGACTCGGGCCGGCAGGTCCCGGTCGGCGCCGTCGGCGAGATCCACGTGAGCGGCACTCCGGTCGCGCACGGCTACCACAACCGCCCCGCCGAGACCGCCGCCGCGTTCGTCGACGACGGCGAGGGCGGGGTGCTGTACCGCACGGGCGACCTGGGCCGCATGCGCGCGGACGGCACGCTGGAGTACCGGGGCCGGGCGGACGACCAGGTCAAGATCCGCGGCTACCGCGTCGAACCGGGCGAGGTCCAGTCGGCGTTGACGGCACTGCCCGGGGTCCGGGACGCGGCCGTCCTCCCACGCCGCGACCGCCACGGTGACATGGAGCTGGCCGCCTACGTCGTGCCCGCCGAACCGACGGCGTCCTGGCGTTCCTTGCGCACCGCACTGGCCGCCGAACTCCCCGACCACCTGGTGCCGCGCCGCTGGGTGACCCTCGACCGCCTCCCGGTGAACACCTCCGGCAAGCTGGACCGCTCGGCCCTGCCGGATCCGGGGGACGAGTCCGCCGGGCCGTCGCAGACCGGGCCCACGACGGCTCTGGAGAAGACGCTGCACGATCTGTGGGGCGAGGAACTGGCCATGGAGCCGATCCCGGTCACCACATCGTTCTTCGAACTCGGCGGCCACTCCCTGAGTGCGATCCGGTTGCTGAACCGCATGCGGGAGGAGGCGGACGTCGACCTCACGATGGCCGACTTCTTCCTGGACCCGACGATCCGGGGCATCGCGGCACGTCACCGTGTCGTGGACACCGCGCCGATGCCCTCGACTCTGCGCCGCCTGTGGCGCCGCCACCACGCGCTCCCCGACCCGAGCGTCTACAACATCGCCCACCGCATGGACCTGCGCGGCGCCCTGGACCCCGAGGTCCTGCACCAGGCCCTCATCGACCTGGTGGCACGCCACCACGCGCTGCGCGGCAGGCCGGTCCGCCGGGAGGACGGACGGTACGAGGTCGACATCCTGGCCGAAGTCCCCGTGACGCTGCCGATCACCGACCTCCGTGCCGGGACCACGGAAGAGGCCGTGGACCGCTGGTGCCGCGAGCAGGTCTCCACCCCGTTCACGCTGGACCAGCCGCCTCTCTTCCGCTTCCGCCTGGCCCGTCTCGCCGAGGACCACTGGGTCCTGGTGACGGTCTTCCACCACGCGGTGTGTGACGGCTGGTCCCTGAGCATCATCAGGCGCGACCTTCAGGAGCTCTACAACGCGCGACGATCCGGCACGCAACCCCAACTGCCGTTCGAAATACGCCAGTTCACGGACTTCGCCCGATCGGAACACGCACTGCCGGACCAGCGCAGAACAGCCCTGGAACACTTCTGGCGCACGGAACTCGACACCGTCCCGCTGCGCCCGCCCCTCCCCTACGACCACCCGCACCCGGGCAAGCTCTCCGGCCGGGGCGCCCTGCACACCTGGACCATCACCGACGACACACCCGCCCGCCTGACCGGCACGGCGACCCGCCTGGGCACCACGGCCTACACGGTCCTCGCGGCCACGTTCGCCAGGTGGCTGGGCGACCTCTGCGGCGGACGGAACGACATCGTCCTGGCGGCGTCCAGCGCCAACCGCGTCCAGCGCGACCGCGCCGAGATCGTCGGCATCCTCGGTGACGCCGTACTCCTACGGGCCCGGCTGTCCGACGCGGAAACGTTCCCCGACCTGGTCTCCCAGCTGAGCACCACCCTGTTCACGGCCCTCGACCACCAGGAACTCCCCCTCACGGACGTGGTGTCCCTCGTCTCGCCCGAGCTGAAGGACGCCCTGTTCCCCACGGTCCTGTTCACCGTGATCACCACAGAGCCCCCGACCCTGAACCTCCAGGAGGTCACCACCACCATCCGCGCCCTCCCCGCCCAGGGCGTGGCCCGCAACGAGTTCTACGTCGTGATCGCACCCGAGGCCGACTCGGTCACGGTCACGTTCGAGTACTCGACGGACCTGTTCACCCGCGAGACGGTCGAGGCGTGGGCCGGGTCCTTCACCGAGGCGCTGAGGGCAGCGGTGGACTCGGGCGGCTGAGGAAACCGCTCGTCACAACGCGTCCACCGCACTCACCTTCCACCCCTCCCCCGTGCGGTCCATCGTCATCCGCACCCGGTTCTGGTCCACGCGGGCCCCCGAGACCTGGGTGCTCTCGGTGACCTGGTTGACGAAGAGCAGGACCACGACCTTGTCGGGGGAGGCCGAGACGACGGAGGCGGCCGGGGTGCCGCCGGAACCGGGGGCGGCGACCGTGGCCTTCACCACGCCGTGGTACTTCTCGGCCGTGGGGGCGACCACGGTCTTCGTGGTCTTGCCGTACTCGTCGCGGAAGTCGCCGGTCAGGTGGGCGCGGGCCGTCGAGAAGTCCTTGTCCAGGCGGCGGTAGTCGTACGACAGGACGATCGGCGCGGCCTTTCGCGCGGCCGCGAGCGCCTCGGTCCGGGCGCTCTCCGTCAGGCGGCCGTCGCGGTACTGCCATCCCAGGGCGGCGAGCGCGGCCAGGCCTACGACGAGCAGGACGGCCAGGACCAGGGTGAGCGGCCTCCGACGGCCGCCGGGGCCGGGCTCGCTCCGGTCCTGTGGCCCGTCCTCCTCGAACGACTCCGGTGACGGCTCCGGCGGGTCGTCCCAGCCGTCCTTCGGGGCATCGACGAGGACGGTGCGCCCGGCGCGTGGCCGCTCGGCCCGGCGCGGGGACTCCTCGTCGCCGGCCGTCGCCGCGCCCGCCTCACGGTGGCCGCGCTCCGCGCGCTTCGCCGCGGCGCGGGCGGCCGCCGTCATGGTGCGGCGGGCGCCGGGGCCGGGGGCGCGGCCGGTGGTCGTCTTCGGCATGGTCGTACTCCTCGTACTCCTCGTCGGTGCTTGTCGGTGCTTGTCGGTCGGCGGATCGGCCCGTGGGTCAGCCGACGAACTCGACGTCGGACGTCAGCCAGCGGCCGTCCTTGTGCACGAGGTCGAGCTGGAGCCGGTACGTGCGCGCCTCGCCCTCGGGCGCGGCGGTGTTGCTCACCTTGCTGTCGGCGACCACCAGCACTCGGGCCGAGTCCTCGTCGGAGCGGACGATGCCCGCCTCCAGAACCTGGCCCTGCGACACGGACTTGTTCTGGGCCACCAGCTTCGTCAGCTGGTCCGTCTGCGCGGTGAACTGCTTCTTGAACTCGCCGGTCGCGCCCGCCAGCACGTTCGCGCTGTCGCGGTCGTAGTGCCGGTAGTCGAGGGAGGTGAAGTTCAGCGCCGACTGGCGGGCGGCGGCCAGGATGCCCTGGCGTCGCTGATCCGCCTCGCGCTGCTGGTAGAGGCCGAAGGCCAGCCAGAGTGACAGTGCCGTGGTGACGACGGTCGCCGCGACGAGACCCGCCGTCATCACTCCGGGGCGCACCGGCCTCATGCCACGGGGCCAACAAGCAGCCATTGCCACGACTCCTTTCCGAACACGGCCTGCTGGCCGCCCGTCGAGCCGATCTCGACGTTGTTTCCGTCCGGGCCGGTGGTGGTGCCGGTCTCCGGGTCGTACGGGGTGACGTACGCCGCCTGGTTCGCGCCGCCGCCGGGGGCCGACGCGCCCGGGGCGTTCTGCGCGCCCCGTACCGACGACTGGCTGCCGCGCGGGAGCGTGCAGCGGGCGCCGGTGTTCGCCTCGCGTGTGCTGGTGTCCGCGGGGTCGCGGCGTGCCGTGCCGTACCCCTGGGTGCAGGCCGGCGGGTCGTCGGCGTTCAGGACCAGGCCGAAGTGGGTGGTGCCGTCGCCCGGGACGACCGTGTAGCTGCCCTCGACCATCAGCGGGAAGGTGACCAGGGCCTGCTCCACGCCGGGGAGGCGGGCCAGCGTGACCTGGCCGCCGCTGATCAGGTTGGCCAGCAGGACCGAAAGCTGCGGCCCGGTCGCCTTCAGCAGCGAGTTCAGCTCCTGCCCCGCCGGCCGCGCGTTGCCGATCAGCTTGCGCAGGTCCCCGTCGCTCGCCTTCAACTGGGCCGAGAGCGCCGCCAGATCACGCGCGAACGACTTGATCGACGAGCCCTGGTCGGCCTGCGTCTTGAGGACCTTGCGTGAGTCCTCGATCAGGGCGATGGTCTCCGGCAGCGCCTCGGACGCCGACTCGACCAGGGTGTTGCCCGAGTCCACCAGGCGGCTCAGGTTCGGGCCGGTACCGGCGAACGCCTTGCCCAGCTCGTCGACCGTGACGCCCAGGTCGTCCTTGCCGACCGAGTTCACCAGGCGGTCCAGGCTGAGGACCATGTCCGTCGTCGACAGCGGCACCCGCGTGCTCTCGCGCGGGATCGTGCTGCCGTCCAGCAGGTACGGGCCGCGGGAGACGCGGGGCTGGAGGTCGACGTACTGCTCGCCCACCGCCGAACGGTTCGCCACCACGGCCAGCGTGTCCGCCGGGATGCGCGGCGCCCCGTCCTCGATGTCGAGCGTGACCGAGACGCCGTCGGGGCCGGTCAGGCTCAGTGCGCCGACCTTGCCCACCGGCACTCCGCGGTAGGTGACCTCGGCGCCGGGGAAGACGCCCCCGGAGCCGGCGAAGTCGGCCCGCACGGTGTAGCCGCGGTCCAGGACTTCGTCCACCAGGCCCGTGTACTCGGCGCCGACGTACGACACCCCCACGGCGGTGAGGGCGGCGAAGGCGATCAGTTGCGCCTTGACCGTACGGGTGATCACGGCTGGACCCCCTTCAGCATCAGCTCGGCGAGTTCGAGGTCGATCCCCTCGGGCCAGTCGCCCCGGGTGCGGTGGCCGCCGGAGCCGTAACCGGCGGTGCAGACCGGCGGGCACAGCGGGTCGTCGTCGCCCGAGGGGGCCGACGGAGCCGATGGCACGCCCGGACCGCTCGGCAGCGCGGTGGGCTTCGGCACGTCCGGCAGATCCGGTGCCTCCGGGAGATCCGGTACGTCCGGCAGGTCCGGGGCCTCGGGAAGCTCCGGTATCCGCGTGTCCCCGCCGTTCCCGCCGCCCGGCTCGTCCGTCAGGTTGCCGTAGATGCCGGGCAGGTCGAGGTCCGCCGTGATGTGCAGGTTGACGTAGTCGCCCTTGATGGCGTCCACCACGTTGCGCGGGAACGGGTAGGTCGTCAGCAGCTCCAGGGAGTTGGGCAGGTCGCTGCCCGCCTTGTTGAGCTGTCGCAGGATCGGCCGCAGCCGCTTGAGGTTGGCGACCGTGTCGTCGTGCGAGGCGTTGACCACCTTGGTGCCGGTCCTGCCCAGCTTCGACAGGGCGGTGAGCATCCTCGTCAGGTCGCGGCGCTGGTCGGCCAGGACCTTCAGAGCGGGCGGCATGGTGTCGACGGCCTGGGCGATCGTCTTCTTCTCCTTGCCCAGCCGTTCGGCCAGCCGGTCCACGGCCTTCAGGGCGCCAACGATGTCCCGGCGCTGGTCGTCCAGGCCGCCGATGAAGGTGTCGAGCTCCTTGAGCAGGGACTTGACCCGGTTCTCCCGGCCTTCCAGGGCCTTGTTCAGCTCCGTGGTGATCGTCTTGAGCTGGGCCACGCCGCCGCCGTTGAGGAGGGCGGACAGCGCGGACAGCACCTCCTCGACCTCCGGGTTGCGGCCGCTGCGGGACAGGGGGATCACGTCACCGTCGCGGAGCCGGCCGACCGGCGTGCTGTCCGGCGGCCCGGCCAGCGCCACGTACTTCTCGCCGAGCATGCTGGTCTGCCGCAGCCCGGCCACGGCGTTGGCGGGCAGCTTCACCGAGTCGGCGACCCGGAGGCGGACCCTCGCGTGCCAGCCCTCCAGCTCCACCTTCTCCACCGCGCCCACGGTGACGTTGTCGACCTTGACCGCCGACTGCGGAACCAGGTCCAGGACGTCGCGGAACTCGACGGTGACGTGATAGGCGCGACCGTCGGCGGCGGCTCCGCCGGGGAGCGGAACGTCGTACCAGCCGTTGAACTCGCAGCCGGACAGCAGCAGCGTCCCGACGGCCGCCCACGCGACCGCCCCGCCCTTGCGCAGTGGCCTCATGCGCGTGCCCCCAGGATTCCGCCGAGGGTGCGGTCGACCGTGCCGGTGGCCGCGGCGCCCTCGGGCACTTCGGGCACTTCGGGCAGGGAGTCGAAGAGGTCCCTCAGGTCCTTGCAGTCGGTCTTCTCCCCGGTCGTCTTCAGGATCGAGCACAGCAGGGAGGCGGGATCCTGCGGATGGTCGGGGTTGTTGCGGGTGTCGAGGGTGCCTGCGGAGGGGTTGTAGGCGTTGTTCAGGTTCGACATGCCCGTCGGCGCGACCTCCAGCAGCTCCTCCAGTGCCGCCCGTTGGGTGACGAGCACCTTGGTCACCTTGCTCAGGCCCTCCACGTTCGAGGTCAGGGACTTCTTGTTCTTCTTCACGAAGGCGGACACGTCACCGAGGGCCGTGCCGAGGTGTTTCAGCGCGGCCGCCAGGTCCTTGCGCTCGCCCGCGAGTTGCTCGGCGACCTTGGCGAGGCTGCTGTTGAACGACCGCACGCTCTTGTCGTCCGCCGCCAGCGCCGCCGTGAACACCTGGAGGTTGCGGACCGTGCCGAACAGGTCAGTGCGGCCGTCGGAGAGAGTCGTGACCGCCTCCGAGAGGTCCCCGACCATCCGGTGGAGGTTCTCGCCCTGGCCGTCGAGGTTGTCGGCGCTGACGCCGAGCAGCCGTGACAGGGCGCCGTCCTTGTTGGCGCCCTCGGGGCCGAGCGCCTCGGCCGTGGTGTGCAGGCTGTCGAAGACGCGGTCCAGTTCGACCGGCACGGCCGTACGCGACTCGGGGATCTCGTCCCCGTCCCGCAGCACCGGACCGCTCCGGTACACCGGCAGCAGCTGCACGTAACGGTCGCTGACCACCGAGGAGTTGATGATCGCGGCCTGCGCGTCCGCCGGGACCTTGCGGTCGGCGTCGTACTCCAGCTCCACCCGCACCCGGCCGCCCTCCGGCGTGATCTCCTTGACCTCGCCGATCCGCACGCCCAGCACGCGGACGTCCGAGCCGGGGTAGATGCCGACGGTGCGCGGGAAGTACGCCGTGACGCGGGCCGGTTCGGTCCTCGGCCACAGGACATAGGTGAGCGCGGCGACCAGGACGAGGGCGATCAGCAGGGCCAGGGGCTTCTTCCGACGGTTGCTCACCGCGCGCCTCCCGTCCGCGTCCGCGGCACCACCGGGGCGGCGACCAGGTTCTGGACGTAGGAGTCGAACCAGCGGCCGTTGCCGAGGGTGTTGGTGAAGACCCGTACGTAGGGGGCCAGGAGCTTGATGCTGCGCTCCAGGCCGGCTTGGTTCCGTTCGAGCATCTTCACCACGGTGTTGAGGCCCTTGAGCGCGGGCCCGATCTCCTTCTCGTTGTCCTGGACCAGTCCGGAGAGCTGGATGCCGAGCGCGGCGGAGGTCTTCAGCAGCTTGTGGATCGCCGCGCGCCGCTTGTTGATCTCCTTGAACAGCTTGTCGCCGTCCTCGACCAGGGCCGTGAAGTCGCCCGACCGGTCGGCGAGTACGCCCGTCACGCCGTTCGCGTGGTCGAGGAGCTCCCTGAGGGCCTTGTCGCGCGAGGCCACCGTCCGGGAGATCTTCGACAGGCCCTTGATGGACGCCCGTACCTCTTCCGGTGAGTCCTCGAAGGTCGTGGAGATGGTGTCCAGGGCCTTGGCCAGCTGTTCGGTGTCGACCTTCTCCGTCGTGGTGGTGAGATCGCTGAACGCCTGCACGACGTCGTACGCGGGGACGGTCCGCTCCAGCGGGATCTCGCTGCCGGGCTCCAGCCGGCCCCGCCCCTTGGGGTGCAGGGCGAGGTACTTCGCGCCGAGGATCGTCTTGACCCGGATCGACGCGCCGGTCTCGGTGCCGAACCCCGGCTCGTCCTTGATCTTGAAGGTGACCTTGACGTGATCACCGTCCAGGTCGACCTCCTCGACCTTGCCGACCTTGACCCCGGCGATCCGCACCTCGTCGCCCGGCTTGAGACCGCCCGCCTCCGCGAACGCGGCGCTGTACGTCTCGCCGTCGCCGATCACGGGCAGGCGGTCGGCGTTGAACGCGGCCACGGTCAGCAGCGCGAGGACGGTGAGTCCGACGGCGCCGATGACGACGGGGTTGCGCTCGCGGAACGGGCCGAGGTGCGGGCGGCGGATGCGGGGAAGCCGGATGTGGGGAAGCCGGATGCGGGGCGGCTCGATGCGCACCTTGACCAGCGGCTCCGGGCGGCGCTTGCGGCTCATGCCCCGCACCTCGCCCTCGCCACGTGCATCTCGGGCGTGAGTACCTGCTTCGTCTTCGGCAGCACGATCCGGCCGTCGAAGTCGCACAGGTAGAAGTTGAACCACGAGCCGTAGGACGCCGTCCCCGTCAGCTCGTTGAGCTTGTTCGGCAGCCTCTTCAGCACGCCCTCCACGGTCTTCTCGTTGTCGTTCAGCGTCCCGGTGAGGTCGGTCAGTTCCGCGATGTCGTCCTTCAGCGGCGGACGCGCGTCCTTCAGCAGGCCCGAGGTGGCCTCCGTCAGATCGCCGATGCTCACCAGCGACTCCCCGATGGGCTTGCGGTCGGCGGACAGGCCCGAGATGACCCGGCGCAGTTGCTTGAGCAGTCCGGAGAAGCGGGCGCCGCGCTTGTCGAGCGTCTTCAGCACGGTGTTGAGGTTGTCGATCACCGAGCCGATCAGCTTGTCGCGGCCGGCCAGTGTCGTGGTGAGCGACGCCGTGTGCGTCAGCAGGCTGTTGACGGTGCCGCCCTCGCCCTGGAGGGTCTTGATGATCTCGGTGGCGAGCTGGTTGACGTCCTTCGGGCTGAGCGCGGCGAACAGCGGCTTGAAGCCGTTCAGCAGCGCGTTCAGGTCGAGGGCGGGCTGGGTGCGCGCGAGCGGGATCGTGCCGCCGGGGCGCAGCCCGGTGCCGTCGCCGGCGCCCTCGGTCAGTGCGACGTACCGCTGCCCGACCAGGTTGCGGTAGCGGATGACGGCGCCGGTGCTGGTGAGCAGCGGCCGGTCCCGGCTGACCGTGAAGGTGACCTCGGCCAGCGTCCGGTCCTTGATCCGGATGCCCGCGACCTCGCCGACCCGCACTCCGGCCACCCGGATGTCGTCGCCCTCCTCCAGACCGGTGACGTCGCTGAAGACCGCGCGGTACTCGTGCTCGGGGGTGAAGGAGATGTTCACGATGGTGGCGGCGAGCAGGGCCGTCGCCACCATCGTCACCAGCGCGAAGAGACTGAACTTGATCAGCGGGGCGGCGGTCTGCCGGGCACTTGTGGTGCTCATGCGACGCTCACCGCCGTCCCGCGCGCCATCGGCCCGAACAGCAGCGTCGCGACCGGCGGCACCTCGTCCGCGGGCACGCCCAGCGCCGGCGCCACGAGCGAGCCGACGGCCCGCTGTTCGGCCCGGGTGGCGGAGACGCCGAGCGGACCGCCCGAGGACGGACTGGTCTTCTTCGAACCGTCGTTGAGCTGGGCACCGGGCGCCGGCACCGGAGGATGCGGCAGATCACGGCAGTTGGGGCCGGACCGCTCGCCGTAGCGCGGTTCCTCCCCCGGTTCGTACGCGCCCTGCGGCCGTACGACCTCCAGCGTGATGTGCATCTTGCCGCCCCGGAACGCCTCCTCGGACGCCTTCTCCTGCCGGACCAGCCCGGCCAGCAGACAGGGGTACTGGGGCGAGTAGCGGGCGAACAGCTCCAGCGTGGGGCGGGAGACCCGGCCGAGGGTGATCAGCCGGTCGCCGTTGGCGTCGAGGAAGTCCTCGGCGGTGCCCGCGACGGTGGCCGTCGTCTTCAGCGCCGCCGCCAGACGGTCCTTCTCCTCGACGATCGTGCGGCTGGTGGTGACGGTGTTGCGCAGGATCTCCATCAGGTCGGGCGCCGCGTCGCCGTAGACCTCGGCGACGTCGGCGAAGCGTGCGATGTCCTCTTTCAGGGACGGCAGGTGCGGATTGAGGCGGCGCAGGTAGGCCTCCACTCGCGTGAGGTTGTCGCCGATCCGGTCGCCGCGTCCCTCCAGGGCGGTGGCGAACGCGGAGAGCGTGGCGTTGAGCTTGCCGGGCTGGACCGTCCGCAGCAGGGGCAGCAGGTCGTTCATCAGCTGCTGGACCTCGATGCCGACGCGGGTGCGGTCCTGGGTGATGACGTCACCGGCGCGAATGGGCCGGCCCGATGAGCCGCGCGGTGCGACCAGGTCGACGTACTTCTCGCCGAACAGCGTCTTGGGCAGCAGGCGCGCGTGCACGTCGGACGGGATCCGGGCGACGTGCTCCGGCTTGAGCGCGATGTCGAGCGTCGCCTTCGTCCCGTCGGCCCGCACCTCGCGCACCTCGCCGACCAGCAGCCCGCGCAGCTTGACGTCGGCGCGCGGATCGAGCTGGTTGCCGAGGCTGTCGGCCTCCAGCGTGATCCGCACGACCGGCGTGAACGCCTGCCGGTAGACGGCGACGGACAGGGACAGCAGCAACGCGAGCACGGCGATGAAGACGACGCCGTACAACCGCAGTCTCAGCACCTTCATACGGCGGCTCACCCCGCGATCCGTACGGTCGTGCTGGCGCCCCAGATCGCCAGCGACAGGAAGAAGTCCAGGACGTTGATCGCCACGATCGAGGTCCGCACCGCGCGGCCCACCGCGACGCCGACGCCCGCCGGGCCGCCGCTCGCGTAGTAGCCGTAGAAGCAATGCACCAGGATGATCAGCACGGCGAAGACCAGCACCTTCCCGAAGGACCACAGCACGTCCACCGGGGGCAGGTACTGCTGGAAGTAGTGGTCGTACGTGCCCGTGGACTGCCCGTAGTAGCCGGTGGTGATGGTGCGGGCGGCCAGGTACGAGGACAGCAGGCCGATCACGTACAGCGGGACGACGGCCACGAACCCGGCGATCATCCGCGTCGTCACGAGGAACGGCAGCGAGGGCACGCCCATGACCTCCAGCGCGTCGGTCTCCTCGCTGATCCGCATCGCGCCGAGCTGGGCGGTGAACCCCGCGCCGACGGTCGCGGAGAGCGCGAGCCCGGCCACCAGCGGGGCGATCTCACGGGTGTTGAAGTACGCCGAGAGGAACGCCACGAAGTTGGAGGTGCCGAGCTGGTTGAGCGCGGCGTACCCCTGCAACCCCACTTCCGTGCCGGTGAAGAACGACAGGAAGGCGATCACGCCGACCGTGCCGCCCACGACGGCGAGCGCGCCCCGGCCGAAGCTCACCTCGGCCAGCAGCCGCAGGATCTCCTTCTTGTACCGGCGCACGGTACGCCCCGTCCACGCCAGCGAGCGGCCGTAGAAGGAGAGTTGAGTGCCCAGCGCCTCGAGGGACTTCAGCGGGCGGTCGATGAGTCTCATCGGCTAACCCCTCTGGGGGACGACCTGGAAGTACACCGCGGTCATCACGAAGTTGGTCACGAACAGCAACATGAAGGTGATCACCACCGACTGGTTCACCGCGTCGCCGACCCCCTTGGGTCCGCCCTTCGCGGTCAGGCCCTTGTAGGAGGCGACGATCCCGGCGATCGCGCCGAAGACGAGCGCCTTGACCTCGGCCGCCCACAGATCGGAGAGCTGGGCGAGGGTGGTGAAGGAGGCCAGGTAGGCGCCCGGAGTGCCGTTCTGGAGAACGACGTTGAAGAAGTAGCCGCCCGCCACGCCCACCACCGAGACCAGGCCGTTGAGCAGCACCGCCACCAGCATCGACGCCAGCACGCGCGGGACGACCAGCCGGTGGATGGGGTCGATGCCCAGCACCTGCATCGCGTCGATCTCGTCGCGGATCTTCCGCGCCCCGAGGTCGGCGCAGATCGCCGTGCCGCCGGCGCCCGCGATCAGCAGCGCGGTGACGATCGGCGAGGCCTCGCGCAGCACGGCGAGCACGGAGGCGGCCCCGGAGAAGGACTGGGCGCCCAACTGCCGGGTCAGGCTGCCGATCTGGAGCGCGATGACCGCCCCGAACGGAATGGAGACCAGGGCCGTCGGCAGGATGGTGACGCTCGCGACGAACCACGTCTGCTGGATGAACTCCCGCGCCTGGAAAGGCCGTCGGGGAATCGTCCGGACGACGTCCAGCGCCATCGCGAAGAGGCTGCCCGAGTGCCGCAGCGCTCCCACCGGTGACAGGCTCACGCGCCGGCCACCTCCTTCCGGTGCAGCGCGGCCTCGCGCCGGGCGATGGCCTCCCAGCGGGGTGGCCGGGTGATGCCCGGCCCCGGCAGCAGGCGGGGAGCCGGCTCCTGGACGCGGGCGCTGTCGTCGATCTGCGCGAGCTCCTGCTCGACCTGCGCCGCGTCCTTCTCCTCCGCCATGCCGATCGGGCCCTGCATCCGGCCGTTCAGGAACTGCCGTACGACGGGCTCGTCGCTGGCCAGCAGCTTCTCCCGCGGCCCGAACATCACCAGCTCGCGGCGGAACAGCAGCCCGATGTTGTCCGGCACCTGGCGGGCCGAGGCGATGTCGTGCGTGACGATCAGGAAGGTCGCGTCGATCTGGGCGTTGAGGTCGACGATGAGCTGGTTGAGGTAGGCGACGCGGACCGGGTCGAGACCCGAGTCGGGCTCGTCGAAGAGGATGATCTCGGGGTCGAGGACGAGCGCCCGGGCCAGCCCGGCCCGCTTCCGCATACCGCCGGAGATCTCACCGGGCAGCTTCCCTTCCGCCCCGATCAGCCCGACCATGTCCATCTTCTCCAGCACGATGCGCCGGATGTCGCTCTCCGACTTACGGGTGTGCTCGCGCAGCGGGAAGGCGATGTTGTCGTACAGGTTCATCGAGCCGAACAGCGCGCCGTCCTGGAACAGCACGCCGAACAGCTTGCGCACCTCGTACAGGTCGCGCTCCCGGAGCCTGGTGATGTCCCGGCCCTGGATCGTGATGGAGCCGCGCTCCGGCTTGAGCAGGCCGACGAGCGTCTTGAGGAACACCGACTTGCCCGTGCCGGAGGGGCCGAGCATGACCGAGACCTCCCCGGCGGGCAGCGTCAGCGAGACGTCCTGCCAGATGACCTGGTGACCGAAGGACTTGGTCAGCCCTTCCACACAGATCTCGACACCCATCCGGTCCACCCTTCAGCCCGTGGAGCAGCTCCAGCAGCTCTGACATCTGCTCTACGGGGAGGGGCGGGGGGTCCGTCGCTCGAGTGGCGGATTTTTTTCGGGCGGGTTTCGGGTGGGTACGGGAGTGGGGTTTCCGGGTGGGTTTCCGGGCGCTACCGAGGTGGGCTTCCCAGGCGCTACGGAAGCGGGCTCGGCGTGGGCACGGGGAGCGAGGCGGACGGTACGGCGGGAGCCTCCGGGGCTTCCGGGACCGCAGGGACCACTGTGCCGGTCGGCACGGCGGGGGGCTCCACCGGCAAGTCGGGGACGTCGGGCACCTGCGGGACCTCCGGCGCGGACAACGAGGGCAGCGACGACACCGGGACCTCAGGAACGTCCGGGACATCCGGAACGTCCGGGACCTCCGGCAGTGACGGCACGGACAGCGGGAGGAACGATTCGCCGATGGGGCGCTCGGCCGCTCCGCGTTCTGCTGCCGCAGCTGTGGGGCCCATTCCCGGAGGCGTACGATCCCCGCCACCGCCGCCCGGCCGAACCGCCTCCGCACCGGGCGAGGCGACCGCAGGCCGAGGCGTCGTACCGCCCCCGCCTCCCCCGCTCCCACCGCCATCGAGGGCGTACGGCAGCACGAATCCCGCCACCGCCAGGGACGCCGCCGTCGAGGCGACGGCCACAGCCTGTGCCCTGCCGACTCCGCGAGGCCGTCCCCAGCCGATCAGGAACAGCGCGAACCCGAGCGTGGCGGCCAGCGACTGCCGCAGCGTCCGCCGGGCGCGGGCCAGCAGCGACTCGACGGTCCGGTAGCTCAGCCCCATCCGGACGGCGACCTGGCCGACGTCCAGGTCCTCCGACTTCAGCCGCAGCGCCTCGGCCTGCCGCGCGGGCAGCTCACCACTGCGCACCGCCAGCCACTTCGCCTCGGCCCGGTCGCACACCGCCTCCTCGACGGGCACCGGCCCGGGGGCGATGAGCGTCGGGCTGGTACGCACCTCGGCCTCGCGGTTCACCTGCCGGTAGCGGTCGACGCACAGCCGCATCGTCACCGTCGTCAGCCAGGCCGCGAGCCGCTCCTCGTCCAGGTCGGGCCGCTCGGCGGCGCGCAGCATCGCCTCGTGCACCGCGTCCTCGGCGTCCTCCGGGCTCATCGACCTGCGCCGGGCCACCTTGAGCAGGTGCTCGCGGTGGCTCCACATGCGCCGCCACCGCTCGTCGGCCGCGTGCATCTCCGCAGGTATCTCTGCCTCTGCGGGCATGTCCGCAGGCATGTCCGTCGCCATGAGGGCCCCTTCGCGCTCGCCCACCGGTCTCGTGCTGTGTCCGGCGGTGGGCGACATTACCGCCCAGTATCGGCGGTTGTGGAGGGGGAGGTGGTCATCGAGTCCGCGCTGTTACTGGGTGAGCGGGGCGCCGCTGGGCAGCAGGTCGGGGGCGGGGAACTCCAAGTCCGGGTCGGGGGCGGGGAGTCGTGGCTCGTCCGGCTTCCCGGGGTCGGTGGCGGGGCGGGTTCCGGCCGGGGCCGGGGAGGCGGAAGGCGACGGGGTACGAGACGGCGGGACACTCGGCCGGGCGGAGGGTGTCGGTGCCGGCGAGGCCGCCTTCCGCTTCGCGGGTGCCCGCGACGGCTCGGGTCGAGCGGAGGAGGACTCGGCGGAGGGCCCTGCGGAGGACCCGGCGGAGTCGTCCGGCACCACCCGGTGCCCTTCCAGGAAGTACGTGTACCAGGCCCTGACCGTGCGCAGATAGGCCGCCGAGTGGTTGTAGCCGAGGATCGCGCGGTCCAGCTGGGCGGGAACGGACAGGTCCCGGCCACCGGCACACAGATACCGTCCGGCGGCGAGTGCCGCGTCGAAGACGTTGTTCGGATCCGTGCGCCCGTCGCCGTTGCCGTCCGCGCCCCAGCGGGCCCAGGTCGAGGGGATGAACTGCATCGGCCCGACCGCGCGGTCGTACGCCGTGTCCCCGTCGTGTGCGCCGCCGTCGGTGTCCCGGATCAGCGCGAAGGCCACGCCGTCCAGCCGCGGCCCGAGGATCGGCGCCACGGTCGTACCGTCCTGTGTCACCCTGCCGCCCCGCGCCTGCCCCGACTCCACCTGCCCGATCGCCGCCAGCAGCTGCCAGCGCAGCCGGCACCCGGGCGCCTCACGCGCGAGCCGCTCCTCGGCCCGCCGGTAGGCGGCGAACACGCTGGCGGGCAGCGCGCCGCCCACTTCCTCCTCCGCCGCCGCCTGGCCGCCCGCGCGCTTCCCGGTCCGCAGCGGCGGCAGCTCGGTCCGGTACGGCGCGTCGCCGGACACGCTCGGGCCGTCCACGGCGGGTGCCTGACCGCGCGCCGGTGCGGCTGCCCGCGCCGTCACCGCCCCCGGCGCCTGCGAGGCGGTGAGCGCCGCCATCGCCACCACTGCGGCCGCCGTAGCTCTGACGCGCTTGCCCCTGTGCCCTGCCACGTCCTGCTCCCCTCCCTGTGAGCTTCCTGTCGTCTGCTCTACGGGGGAGGGGGGTGGGTCCGTCGCAGGGTTTTGCCCACGCTCCGGGCGGAACCAGTGCGGCGTGGCATGGGAGCGGCAGACGAGTCGGGCTGTACGCCGGGTTCTGTTCCCGGGGTTCCTCGCGGAGCCCCGGGCGACGGCCATCCATCTAGGGCCGGCGTTGCCACCGGCCTCGTGCGGTCTACCCGCGGACTCGGGCGGGCAGCCCTCGATCGTCCGCGCAGGAGCACCGAGGCGCTCCCTCTTGACCTTGCTCCGGGTGGGGTTTACCTAGCTGCCTGAGTCACCCCAGGCACTGGTGGTCTCTTACACCACCGTTTCACCCTTACCGAGGGCCGGAGCCTTCGGCGGTTTGCTTTCTGTGGCACTGTCCCGCGGGTCACCCCGGGTGGCCGTTAGCCACCACCCTGCCCTGTGGAGCCCGGACGTTCCTCGGGAAGCTCCCCGTCAGGGGGACTCCACGCGGCCGTCCGCCCGGCTCGTCTGCCGTGTCGACCATGGTACCCGGCGGATCTCCCGTTTCGGCGCCGCGGCCGTGGCCAGCACCGAGCCCGCCAGGATCAGGGTGAAGGCGACGCCGATGCCGAAGGTCAGTTCCTCGTCCAGGAAGAGGGCACCCGCGGCGACGGCGACCGCCGGGTTGACGTAGGTGATCACGCCGGCCCGGGTCGGGCCGATCTCCTTGATCAGCTCCAGGAAGGCCACGAACGCGATCGCGGTGCAGACGATGCCGAGGCCGGCGAGGGCTGCCAGGACCTCGGCCGAGGGCATGGTCGCGGGCCGGGTCAGGTAAGCGGCTGGGGCGTAGACGACGGCGGCGAGCGTGAGGCAGGGGGTGATCAGCTGGAGGGTCGGGACGTCCTTGAGATGCCGGGCGGCTATCAGCGGGGCGGTGGCATAGCCGACGACCGTCACCAGTACCTCGGCCAGGGAGCGGGCATCGCCGCCGGTGAGGTGGGGCAGGGTGAGGACGGTGACGCCCGCGAGACCGAGGGCGAGTCCGGCGACACGGCGGGCGCCCACGCGTTCCTCGGCGCCGAAGAAGCGGGCCAGGATGAGGGCGACGATCGGCACGCCCGCGATGAGGAGTCCGGCGGTGGAGCTGGACAGGTGGCGTTCGGCGTCGGTCAGGGTCCACCAGGGGCCGATGATCTCGATGACGGCGAAGGCCAGCATCGGCTTCCAGTGGGTCCGGACGGTACGGCCGAGGCCGCCTTGGCGGAGCGCGAAGGGAAGCAGGAGCGCGGCGCCCAGCGCGCAGCGCGTGAACACCACCATGGACGGGGACAGGTCCTCCACCGCCACTTTGATCATCAGGTAGGGGACGCCCCAGACCACTCCCATCAGGGAGAACAGGAACCAGCCGCGTGCAGTCATACGGCGAGTCTCGGCCGCCTCACCCCGCCGCGTCTTGAACGCTGTTGCGGTACGCCGCCGGGGTCACGCCCAGCACCCGGCGGAACCAGCGGGTCAGGTGCGCCTGGTCGGCGAAGCCGACGAGTCCGGCGACCTCGGCGGGGCGCAGGCCGGTTTCCAGAAGGCCGCGGGCCCTGGTCACGCGGTGCTGGGCGAGCCAGGCGTAGGGCGGTACCCCCATGGTCGTGCGGAAGGCGCGGAGGAGTTGGTAGCGGGAGAGGCCCAGGTCGGTGGCGAGGTCGGCCAGGGAAGGGGGTTCCAGCAGCTCGTCCGCGAGGCGGTCGCGTACGGCCCGGGCGATGTGGCCGGCGCCGGGGACGGTGTCCTCGCCCGCCCGGGCCGTGGAGTGCCGGCGGGCCAGGGCCGTGAGCAGCCAGGGCAGGCGGGACTCGGCCTCCAGCGGGTCGGGGCAGGCGCTGATGTCGGTGTGGGCGGCGCGCAGGGCGGTGGCCAGTTCGGGGTCGTGCAGGACGGGGTCGCGGAAGTGCGGGGTGCCGCCGAGGGTGCCGTCGGTGAGGAGGGAGGGCTCGGCGTAGAGGGCCTGGTAGGCGTAGCCCTCGCAGGCGGCCGGACCGCCGGTGTGCATCTCGCCCGGCTCCAGCACGACGATCGAGCCGGGGTAGGAGTGGATCAGCCCGCCCCGGTAGGCGATGACCTCCGAGCCGCCGACCGTGACGCCGATGGTGAACTCGTGGTGGGCGTGCGGAGCGTAGACGTGCCGGTCGAAGTGTGCGGTGAGGAGGTCAAGGGGCGGCCCGCCCCGCCCCAGCCGCGCCCTGGCCCAGCGGGCCTGTTCCCGTACCCGCCCCCGTGTACTCACCTCGTGGTACCTCCCCGCTTCACAGGGGATCAGAGGATGCCGGTGGTGTCCAGGCCGGATGCGGCGCTTGACCTTGCCGCAACGTCAACGTCTCTACTGGTCCCATGCGGATCGGAGAACTCGCCGACGTCGTCGGTGTCACCACGCGGGCCGTGCGCCATTACCACCATGTGGGGCTGCTGCCCGAGCCGGAGCGGCGGGCGAACGGGTATCGGGAGTACGGGCTGCGGCACGCTGTCGTGCTGGCGCGGATCCGGCGGCTGACCGAGTTGGGGCTGGGGCTCGCCGAGGTGCGGGACGTGCTGGCGGACGACGCGGGGAAGGACCTCGTCGAGGTGCTGACCGAGCTGGACGAGGATCTGGCGCGGCAGGAGGAGGCCGTCCGGGAGCGGCGCGGGCGGTTGCGGGCGTTGCTGGAGGCTGAGGGCGGGCTGCCCGCCGAGGGGCCGGTGTCGCCCGAGCTGGCCGCGTTGTTCGCCGGGACGGCGCAGCTGTCGGACTCGCCCATGGCCGCCAAGGACCGCGAGATCATGGCCTTCCTGGAGACGGCCATGCCTGACGAGGCCCGGCAGCAGCTCGTGTCGTCGCTGGGCGCGGTGCTCGGCCGGCCCGAAGCCGTGGCGCGGGCCAACGAGGTGTATGCCCGGCTCGACGCGCTCGCCGACGCGGAGCCGGACGATCCGCGCGTCGCCGAGGCCGCCCGGGCCCTCGCCGACTGCATTCCGCCGGGGCTGTTCCCGGAGATCGGGGACCTCGACCACGACGGCGGCGTCCTGCGCGCCTTCTACGAGGACCTGGCCCCGGCCCAGGCGGAGGCGATCCGCCGGACGCTGCGCATACTCAGCGAGGAGCGGCGATGAGGGTCGCGCGCCTGCTGGTGCGGCACGAGGTGCGGCTGCTGGTGAGTCTCGTCCTGTGGGTGGTGCGGCGGACCGACGGGACGAGGAGGGGGCGGGCTTTCGGGTATGCGCGCGGGCAGGGCGCGATGATGCTCGGGTTCGGGTTCGTGTGTCTCGTCGAGACCGTCGCGATGTCCGTGCTGCTGCGCGACTGGCCGATCGCGCACGCCGTGCTTCTCTTCCTGGACGTGTACGGCATCGTCGTCGTCGTCGCGCTGCACGCCTCGTCGGTCGTACGCCCGCACGTGCTGGATCCGGACGCCGGCCGGCTGCGGATACGGCGGTACGTCCACGTCGACCTGTGCGTGCCGCTGGAGCGGATCGCCTCGGTGCGGCGCGAGCTGCGGATGACGCACGAGCGGGCCGACGGTGAACTCGACGTCGAGGTCGGGTCCCAGACGACCGTCACGCTCGAACTGACGGAACCGGTCACGCACGTCACGTTCTTCGGGCGTCGCAGGGAGGTACGGGTGGTCCGCTTCCACGCCGACGACGCCGACGAGCTCGTCCGTGCCCTCGGCCAGGCCCGCGTCTGAGCTCCCCGTACGCTGTCGGCGGAGTTCGATCGAAGGAGTACGCGTGCTTGTCCTGCTGCCGCCGTCCGAAGGCAAGGCCCCGTCCGGCCGCGGTGCCCCGCTGAAGCCCGAGGCGCTGTCGCTGCCGGGGCTGACCGCCGCCCGGGAGGCCGTCCTCACCGAGCTGGTCGAGCTGTGCACCGGCGACGAGGACAAGGCGCGCGAGGTGCTCGGGCTGAGCGAGGGGCTGCGGGGCGAGGTCGCGAAGAACGCGGAGCTGCGCACGGCGGGGGCCCGGCCGGCCGGGGAGATCTACACCGGGGTGCTGTACGACGCCCTCGGCCTGGCGTCCCTGGACGCCTCCGCCAAGCGGCGTGCCGCGCGGTCGCTGCTGGTCTTCTCCGGGCTGTGGGGAGCGGTCCGGGTGACGGACCGGATCCCGTCCTACCGGTGCTCGATGGGTGTGAAGCTGCCGGGTCTCGGTGCGCTGGGCGCGCACTGGCGTACGCCGATGGCGTCGGTGCTTCCCGAGGTGGCCGGGGACGCGCTGGTGCTGGATCTGCGGTCCGCCGCGTACGCCGCCGCGTGGAAGCCGAAGGGCGAGGTCGCCGGGCGGACGGCGTCCGTGCGGGTGCTGCACGCGCCGACCCGGAAGGTCGTCAGCCACTTCAACAAGGCGACGAAGGGGCGGATCGTGCGCAGCCTGCTGACCACCGGGGCCGCCCCGAAGGGTCCGGCCGAGTTGGTGGAGGCACTGCGGGACCTCGGGTACGTCGTGGAGGCGCAGGCCCCCGCGAAGGCGGGGCAGGCGTGGTCGTTGGATGTGCTGGTGACCGAGGTCCACTGAGCATCACCGCAGCCCGGCAATGATGTGACGTGTTGCAGCATATGCAATGAGCTTTGCGCATGTTGTCGAGTCGGCGGCAGGATACGGCCATGGCCTCTCCCCTGCCCGCCTCCGTACTGGATCTCGCGCCCGTCGTCCCCGTCGTCGTCATCGAGGATGCCGGTGACGCCGTACCGCTGGCGCGGGCGCTGGTCGCCGGTGGGCTGCCCGCGATCGAGGTGACGCTGCGCACGCCGGCGGCCGTGGAGGCGATCCGGGAGATCGCGGGGCAGGTGCCGGAGGCGGTGGTGGGTGCCGGGACGGTGATCAGCCCCGGGCAGGTCGCGGAGGTGGTGGCCGCGGGCACCCGCTTCCTGGTCAGTCCTGGCTGGACGGACGTGCTGCTGGAGGCGATGCGGGGATCCGGCGTGCCGTTCCTGCCGGGGGTGTCGACCACGTCCGAGGTCGTGGCGCTGCTGGAGCGCGGGGTGCGGGAGATGAAGTTCTTCCCGGCCGAGGCCGCGGGCGGTACGGCCTACCTGAAGTCGCTGTCCGGGCCGCTTCCCCAGGCCCGGTTCTGCCCCACGGGCGGCATCGGCCCGGACTCCGCCCCGGACTATCTGGCCCTGTCCAATGTCGCGTGCGTGGGCGGGAGCTGGATGCTGCCGCAGGACGCGGTCACGGCCCGCGACTGGGGCCGCGTCGAGACGCTGGCCCGCGAGGCGGCGGCGCTCAGCGCAAGTGCGACGTGTCGTTGAGGAGCCGGAGGCTGGCGTTGCCGTCCGCGTAGTACGCGACGACCGACAGGGACGCCGCCGACAGTTCCATCCGGAACAGTGACTCCGGCGGGGCGCCGAGGGCGAGCCGGACCAGCGTCTTGATCGGGGTCACGTGCGTGACGAGCAGGACCGTGCGTCCCGTGTACGCCGCGATCAGCTTGTCGCGGGTGGCGGCGATCCGGGTGGCGGTCGCCGCGAAGCTCTCGCCGCCGCCGGTGGGTTCGGCGTCCGGGGAGGCCAGCCAGGCGTTCAGGTCGTCGGGATGGCGCTCGCGCACCTCGGCGAAGGTGAGGCCCTCCCAGGCGCCGAAGTCCGTCTCGCGCAGCCCGTCGTCGACGCTCACTTCGAGGCCGAGCCGGGCGGCGATGATACCGGCGGTCTCCCGGGTACGGGCGAGGGGCGACGACACGATCGCCTGGATCGTGCCCCGCCGGGCGAGCAGGGCGGCGGCCCGCTCGGCCTGGTCCCGGCCGATGTCGGAGAGGGAGGGATCGGTACCACCACTGCCGGAGAACCGCTTCTGCGGCGTCAACGGCGTCTCCCCGTGCCGCAACAGCACGAAGGTGGCGGGGGCACCCATGTCGGCGGGAGCCCAGCCGGGGGTGGCAACGGCCTTGGCGGCACGGGTGTCGGCGTCCGCCTTGGCCGTTGCCGTGTCCGCTTCCGTGGCCCTGGCCGCGTCCGTTGCCGAGTCCACGTCCGTGGCCCTGGCCGTGTCCGCTTCCGTGGCCCTGGCCGCGTCCGTTGCCGAGTCCACGTCCGTGGCCCTGGCCGCGTCCGTTGCCGTGGCCGTGCCCCTGGCCGCGTCCGTTGAAGCGTCAGCCTCCCCACGCCCAGTAGCCAGGGCTTCGCGCACCCTCGCGGCGCCCGCCGCGGCATCACCCGGCGGGCCCGCCGGGGCGACAGCCTCGGCTCCGGCTCCAGCTCCGGCCCCGGCTCCGGTGTCCAGCTCCGCCGTCGAAGTCGACGCCGACCACTGCTCTCCCCTGGCCCCGGCGTCCATCGCCTCGTTGGCCAGCCGGTCCGCGTGCTTGTTGCGCTCTCGTGGAATCCACTCGTACGTCACGCGCCCGGGCGGGAAGATCCGGGCCGCGTCCGCGGCCAGTGGCTTCATGCCGGGGTGCTTGATCTTCCAGCGGCCCGACATCTGCTCGACGACGAGCTTGGAGTCCATCCGGACGTGGACCGCCGCGCCCGGGTCCAGCTCGTGGGCGGCGCGCAGGCCGGCGAGGAGGCCGCGGTACTCGGCGACGTTGTTCGTGGCGACGCCGATGTACTCGGCGGCCTCCCGCAGCGTCTCGCCCGTCGCCGCGTCGCTCACCACGGCCCCGTAGCCCGCGGGTCCCGGGTTGCCCCGCGACCCGCCGTCGGCCTCGACGATGAACTCCCGCACCGGACAGGCTCCCCGCGGCCTAGATACCAGACTCGGACGTGCGCACCAGGATGCGGCGGCAGTTCTCGCAGCGGATCACCGTGTCGGGAGCCGCGCTGCGGATCTCGCTCAGCTCCGTGATCGCGAGCTCCTGCCGGCAGCCCTGGCAGCTGCGCGCGTACAGCTTCGCCGCGCCGACGCCGCCCTGCTGCTCGCGCAGCTTCTCGTAGAGCTTGAGCAGGTCGGCGGGGATCGAACCGGCGATGACCTCGCGCTCCTTGGTGACCGTGGCGACCTCGGCGTCGATCTCCTCGAACGCGGCGTCGCGGCGTGCGGTCGCGTCGTCGATCTTCGACTGGACGGATCCGACCCGCTCGGTCAGCTCGGCGACCCGCTGCTGCGCGGACTCCCGGCGCTCCATGACCTCCAGCACCACGTCCTCCAGATCACCCTGCCGCTTGGCGAGCGAGGCGATCTCGCGCTGGAGGTTCTCCAGGTCCTTGGGGGAGGTGACGGCGCCGGAGTCCAGGCGCTGCTGGTCGCGGGCGGAGCGCTGGCGCACCTGGTCCACGTCCTGCTCGGCCTTGGTCTGCTCGCGGGAGGTGTCGCTCTCCTCGGTCTGCGCGGCCACGAGCAGGTCGCGCAGCTGGATCTGGTCCTTGGTGAGCGACTCGATCTCGGCGTGCTCGGGCAGCGACCTCCGCCGGTGGGCGAGCTGCTGGAGACGGACGTCGAGGTCCTGGACGTCGAGGAGTCGGATCTGGTCGGCGGGCGCGGCGTTCAGTTCGGGGCTCCCAGTGGGTCAGAAGTGGCAGAGGCCGCGTGGGCGGTCCAGGGGTCGGTGACCGTCTTCGAGACGTGGACGCGCAGGTCCCATCCGTGGCGGTCGGAGATCTCGTCGAGCTGGCTCGCGGCCAGCTCGCACCAGGGCCACTCGGTGGCCCAGTGCGCCGCGTCGAGCAGCGCGAGGGGGCTGTGGGCGCGGGCCTCGGAGACGGGGTGGTGGCGCAGGTCCGCCGTGAGGAAGGCGTCGACGCCCGCCGCGCGTACCTGGTCGAAGAGGCTGTCGCCGGAGCCGCCGCTGACGGCGACGGTGCGCAGCACCGCCTCGGGGTCGCCGGCGACCCGGATGCCCTGCGCGGTGGCGGGCAGCCGCTCGGCGGCACGGGCGGCGAACTCGCGGACGGTCAGCGGGTGGTCGAGGGCGCAGACGCGGCCCAGTCCCCGGCGGCCCGCGGGGTCGCCGGCGTCCGGCACGAGCGGCCCGGTGACGCGCAGGTCCAGGGCGCCCGCGAGGGCGTCGGAGACGCCGGGGTCGGCGGTGTCGGCGTTGGTGTGGGCGACGTGCAGCGCGATGTCGTTCTTGATCAGGGTGTGGACGACACGGCCCTTGAAGTGCGTCGCCGCGACCGTCGTCGTGCCGCGCAGATAGAGCGGGTGGTGGGTGACGAGCAGGTCGGCACCCAGTTTCACCGCCTCGTCGACGATCTCCTGGACCGGGTCGACGGCGAACAGGACGCGCGTGACCTCCTGGTCCGGGTCGCCCACAACGGTGCCGACCGCGTCCCAGGACTCGGCTCGCTCGGCGGGCCACAGGTTCTCCAGCGCGGCGATGACTTCAGACAGACGGGGCACGGGTGCAAGGCTACCCGGCTGATCTGTGGCGTTGAACCGCCACCGCCGCCGCTCCCTCCCCGATGCCCTCCCTCGTCGCCCGCTGTCGGCAGGCTGTCGCCCCGCGGAGCACACAAGCCCCCACATCCTCAGGCGAATCGTTCCTGGAACACCCTTATGTGTGAAGTGTGGACCCTGCGGATTCCCCGCCTGCACGTACGAAAACTACGTTCGTCACTGGAGGTGACCGAACGATGACAGCGTGTGCGATCGAGCCTTCGGCGGGACACGAGGACGACGGGGTCGCGTCGGCGGGATGCACACTCACCGCGGACGGCGCCTACGCCGCACGCCTCGCGTCGGCCGGCGACTCCTGGTTCCCGGAGCGCTGGACCCTGGACGGCCCCGAGCCGTACGCGGTACCCCTGCCCCGCAACCAGCCGGAGGAACCCGGCACCGAGGTGCAGCCGATGGGCGACGGGCGGGTCCTCATCCACCGTCTGGTGGCCGGGCGGCACGCCTTCTCGCTGCTGTACCCGACCGGGCCCGGCACCGGCGAGCTGCCCCTGGGCGTGGTCGAGTGCCGGGACGACACGGCCCGGCTGCGGCTGCTGCCGCCCGCCCCCGGCGGCGAGCGGGCGTACGCCCTGGCGGTCGGCCCGCGTTCGACGACGGTGTGGCTGGTGGCGGGCGGCGCCTTCGGGCCCGAGCGGCTGGCCGAGCTGCCCGGCCGCTGCTCGGGCGGGGTCTGGCTGGACCGTACGGGACGGCTGCTGGCCCTGGACCGGGAGACCGGCGGGCGCACCAAGGCCGTCGCGGTGGACCTGGAGCGCGGCGGGGAGATGTCGCCGCTGCTCCAGATCGCCGCCGACAGCGACGACCGGCTGCTGCTCGCCGACCCCGACAGCGGGCTGCTGCTCATCCGCTCGGACGCGCCCTCGCCGGGGCAGGGCCGGCTGGGCTGGGGTGTCCTGGGCAGCACGCTGCCGGTGCGCTTCCCGGAGTGCCTGCGGCTGCGGGACTGCACCGTCACGCCGTTCGCGATCCAGCCGGGGCAGATCCTGACGCCGGAGAGCTGCGCGGTGGCGCTGCGCGTCGACGGGCCGCGCGGCAGGTGGGTCGGTGTGTGGCGGCCGGCCGAGCGGCGGGTGCACCATCTCGCGGCGCCCGAGGGGTGGCTGGCGGGCACGGGCTTGTGGACGCCGGACGGGGTGCTGCGTCTGCCGTACGCGACGCAGGACGTGCCGTGCGGCGTGGCTCAGGTGAGCCCGCCCGCGGCCGCGGCGCCCGAGCCCGGCGGCATGCCGCCGCATTCGGAGCCGGGACAGGGACCGGAGCGGGGGCCGGGACAGGGACCGGAGCGGGGGCCGGGGCAGGGGCCTGACGCCCGAGCCGCCGGGGCGACTCCCGCAACGGGACACCCTCCGGAACAGGCGCCCACGGCGGCAGGACACCCGTCGCAGGCCCCGCAACCCGCCTCACCAGCCGATCCCGCTCCGCCCCCGGCCCCCTCGACTCCCCGCCCGGTCCCGCTGCAAGAGGCGCCGTTGGGACGGCTTGTAACGAACTAGTGCCGGTTGGCGTGGCCGCCTGGATCCGGGATATGGGGTGACGGTTAAACTCGCCCGGCTGTTTGAAAGATCATGTTGACGGGGTGAATTCCATCCGATGAGCGACGCCAGCACGAACCAGCCGCACGCCGACGTCCAGGAGATCGCCGCCGGCCACGGCCGGCACCGTGGCGAGATCTCCACGCAGGTCAGCGAGACGGCTCCGCGCGGCCGCCACCGCAAGCCGGTGACGGAGACCGAGCGGACCGAGCGGACCGAGACGGCGGCCTGACGGAACGTCAGTGTCCGGACGACCGAACGGCCCCACCCTCTGTTGACGGGTGGGGCCGTTTCCCGTTCTCGGCCGCGCCTCAGCCTCGGTCCTCGGCCGCGCCTCAGCCTCGGTCCTCCAGCCGCGCCTCAGCCCTCGTACCTCAGCCGCGCCTCAGCCCCAGCACCTCCGCCGCCGCGAACGTCTCCCCCGCCGGCCGGTCCGCGTAGTACGGCCCGAGAACGGCCTCCAGTTCGTCGTACGTGAAGGTGTCCTGCTTGCTGTCGAACCGGGCGGCGACGCGCGGCCGTTCGACGACGGCCACCATGCCGCCGTGCACCACGAGGAGCTGTCCGTTCACATGGGCGGCGGCGGGCGAGGCCAGATAGCCGACGAGCGGGGCGACGTGCTCGGGGGCGAGCGGGTCGAGGCCGTTGCCGGCGGACTGTTCGACGCCCGCGAAGACGTCCTCCGTCATCCGGGTGCGGGCGCGCGGGCAGATGGCGTTGGCCGTGACGCCGTACTTGCCGAGGGCGAGGGCCGTGGAGGTGGTGAGGCCGACGATCCCGCCCTTGGCGGCCGCGTAGTTGGGCTGCCCGGCGGAACCGGCGAGGAACGCCTCGGAGGAGGTGTTCACGATCCGCCCGTACACCGGCTCCCCGTTCCGCTTGGACCGCTCGCGCCAGTGGGCGGCGGCGAACCGGATGGTATTGAAGTGCCCCTTGAGGTGCACGCGGAGCACGTCGTCCCACTCCTCCTCGGCCATCGAGAACACCATGCGATCGCGCAGGATGCCCGCGTTGTTGACCAGGATGTCGAGCTTGCCGAACTCGGCGACGGCCGACTCGACCAGTTCGCGCGCCTGCCGGAAGTCGGACACGTCGCCGGTGTGCGCGAGCGCGGTGCCGCCCGCCGCGCGGATCTCGGCGGCGACCTCCTCTGCGGGCCCGGCCGAGGCCTCGCCGGTGCCGTCCCTCCCGGGTTGCCCGTAGTCGTTGACGACCACGGCGGCGCCGAGCCGGGCGAGTTCCAGCGCCTCGGCCCGGCCGAGCCCGCGGCCGGCGCCCGTGACGATCGCGGACAGTCCCTTCAGCGGCAGCGGCATGGCGGTGTCCTCACATCTCGATGCAGGTACGCAGGGCGGTCCCGGTCCGCATCTGGTCCAGGGCCTCGTTGATGTCGGCGAGGGGGACCCGGTGGGTGATCAGGCCCGCCAGGTCGACACGGCCCGCGCGCCACAGTGCAATGGTGCGTTCGTAGGAGCGCAGGATGTCGCCGCCGCCGTACATGGACGGCAGGATCCGCTTCTCGTCGAAGAACAGCTCGAACATGTTCAGCTGGAGGAAGTCGTCCATGGCGCCGGCGCCGACCACGACGAGGGTGCCGCCGCGCCGGGTGGTGTCGTAGGCGGTCCGTGCCGTGGCGGACCTGCCGACGACCTCGAAGACGTAGTCGAAGCCCTCGCCGGCGGTGACCTGCTGTTTGGCGTCGGGCAGTTCGTCCGGCGAGACGGCCTTCGTGGCCCCGAACCGCAGGGCGGCCTCCCGCCGGGAGGCGACCGGATCGACGGCGACGATCTCGGCGGCCCCGCGCAGCCTGGCCCCCTGGATCACGGAGATGCCCACACCCCCGCACCCGATGACCGCCACCGACGAACCGGCCTCCACGTCCGCCGTGTTGAGCGCGGCGCCCAGCCCGGTCGTCACCCCGCAGCCGATGAGGGCGGCGATGTCGAAGGGCACGTCGTCGGGTATCGGGACCGCGCACCCGGCGTCGACGACGACCTCCTCGGTGAAGGTGCCGGTGCCGGCCATGCCGAAGACGTCCCCGGCGGGCCGCCTGAAGTTGGGGGTGCCCGCGTTCATGAACCCGGCGAGGCACAGCTCGGTCTGCCCGCGCTTGCAGGCGGGGCAGGCACCGCAGGCGGGCAGCCAGCACACGACGACCCGGTCGCCGACCGCCAAGTGTCCGACGCCTTCGCCGACTTCGAGGATCTCGCCCGCGCCCTCGTGCCCGGGCACGAACGGCCCCGGCTGCGGCAGCACCCCGCTCATCGCGGACAGGTCCGAGTGGCACAGCCCCGTGGCGCGCACCCGGATCCGCACCCTGCCGGGTCCGAACCCCACCGCCTCGACGTCGTCGAGGACCTCCAGTTTGTCCTGGCCGATCTCGTGCAGTACGGCTGCGCGCATGGTGCGGCTCCCCTCGTACGGCGTTCTGGACTCAGGTGTGTTCGACGGCGGTGTCGGCGAGGACGGGCGTGTCGTCCCTGTCGACGGCACTGACGGCGACCCGGACCTCGCCGTCCGGACGCCACATGCGGATGCGCAGCGTCTCCCCCGGGTACACGACCCCGGCGAACCGGGTGACGTACGACCGGACCCGGGTCACGTCCCCGTCGAGCAGCGTGTCCACGACCGCCTTGAGCGTCATGCCGTAGGTGCACAGCCCGTGCAGGATGGGCCGGTCGAACCCGGCGCGCTTGGCGAAATCGGGGTCGGCGTGCAGCGGGTTCCGGTCGCCGGAGAGGCGGTAGAGCAGGGCCTGGTCCTCGCGGACGTGCCGCTCGACGACCCGGTCCGGCTCGCCGGCGGGCGGATCGAGCCGGGTGGACGGTCCCCGGTCGCCGCCCCAGCCGCCCTCTCCCCGGACGTAGATCTGCGCGTCGTTGGTCCACAACGGCCCGTCGTCGTCGGCCACTTCGGTCCGCATCACGAGGACGGCCGCCTTGCCCTTGTCGTACACGGCGGCGATCCGGCCGGTGGCGGTCGCTCGCCCGCGTGCCGGGATGGGGCGATGGATCCGCAGGCTCTGCCCGCCGTGGAGAACGCGGGCGAGGTCGACGTCGACGCCGGGCATGGACAGGCCGCTGATCACGCCGGGGGATCCGGCGCCCGCGACGGTGGCGAAGCTCGGCAGGACGTGCAGCCGGGACTCCAGGGTGTAGCGCAGCTCGCCGGGGTCGGTGGCGGGGACGCCGGCGCCGATGCCGAGGTGGTAGAGCTGCACGTCCTTGTGGTCCCAGGAGAGCTCGCCGGTCCGGGGTTCGGCGGCGAGCGCCTTGGCTGCGTCGATGGGCATGGGGCTCCTGATCGCCGTGGTGAAGACCGCCGCGGGAAGGACCTCGGCACGGCCGTCCGCACCGTCGGCCGCACCGAGGCCTTCTGGGGCTGAACTGGAACGCGTTCCAGTCCTGCGCCCTCTGTATAGCCCAGGCCCCCACACTTGTGAAGCCTCCTGACACTGTGTCAGATCGTGACACCTCACGGGCAGGGGGCAGGACGCGGTACGACCCACATCGGCGTGTACGTTGGCGATGGTCCGCGCCACACGTACAGGTACACGTGGACGGCGCCGGCAACTGCTAGGGGAAATGGAGCACATGGCACGCGTCGCCGTCATCACCGCGCCGAACATCGGGTACCGCAACACCGGCATGCTGACCGTCGACTTGGCGTTCGAGTCCCTGCGGCGGCGGATGACCCCCGAGATCGACGCCACCTGGTACACCCTGCACACGCCGGAGACCGTGCCCCTGCGCGAGTGCGCGCGAGACACGGACCTCCCGTTCCGCTTCCACCCCCTGACGGAGCACCTCGACACGCTCCGCGACCACGACGCGGTCGTCTTCTGGGGCGACTTCCTCCACACCCGGCACTACCTGGAGCAGGACGCGACGAACCGTCTGCTCGACTTCGGTTTCGCCGAGGACCGTGCGGCGGCCCGGAACCTGCTGAACCGCACCCTGCTGTTCGCGGACCAGCCGGACGAGCTCCTCGCGCGGACCCTCAGCTACGGCGGGACGATCCTGCACAACGCGCAGTCCGACTACGAGGACAAGGAATACGGCCCGCTGTTCTCACGCCTGGTGACGCGCAGCCGCCGCGTCTGGGTGCGTGACCCGCTCTCGGCCGCGAAGATCGCGCACCTGCGCCGGGACCGTACGACCGACTACTTCGGTTCGGACGCGGCGCTGCTGTCCCGTCCGGGCGACCTCGGCCACCTCCCGACGACGGAGTGGTCCCGGGCGGTCCCGGACGGCGGCGCGATCGGCGTGTTCCTCGGTGCCCGGACCCGGATCCCCGAGTGGCTGCCGGCCTTCTGCCAGGACCTGTCCGAGCGCCTGGGCGCCCCGCTCGAATGGCTGCCCTGGTTCGACCGGGACATCCCCGCTCAGGTCGGCCACATCGCGCCGCGCCCGGGCCGGCACACCATCGGCGACCTGGTGGGGGTCCTCCCCCGCTACCGCCTGGTCATCACGGACACCTACCACCTGTCCGTCAACGCCTGGGGCGCCGGCACCCCCGCGGTGTGCGTCGGCGCGCCCGAGCCGACCCCCAAGACCCACGACGACTACCTGACGCTGAGCGATGTGAAGAAGCACGTCTTCCACATGGCGTACGACGCGGCGGACTTCTACCTGTCCACCCAGGAAGGGCACCGGCAGAGCATCGACCGGCTGGTCCGGCTCCTGGAGGGCGGCGGTGCCGAGGCCGTGGCGGCGCGCATCCGTGCGCACGCCGACTACTCGGCAACGGCGTTCACCGAGACGCTGACCTCGTTGCTCGACGCGCCCGGCCCTGCCCTCGGCCACTGACCGGCAGACCCAAAACCGGGGGCGGCTCGCGGAGGACCAGGGCATGCCGCACGGCGCGCTCGCGCCGCTGCTCGGGAGGGGCGCCGCCAGGGCCGGCTGTGAGACCTCAGTCCCGCCGGAACAGGGCCGTCCACAGGAAGCTCTCGCCGAAGTACGCCGCCTCCTCCGGCTCGCCCCGCATCCGCCGCAGTTCGACCTCGGTCAGGCCCGAGAAGATCTCCCGCAGCGACTCGGGCGTGTAGGCGAGCCCGCCCGCGAGACCTTTCGCCTCACGGTAGAAGTCCGTGTCGGACAGCTCCGAGCCCATCCCGCCGGCACCGGCGGCGAAGCACGTGAGGCTGAACAGGCCCCCGGGAGCCAGGACGTCCTCCAGCAGCGCGAGATAGCTGACCCGCCGGTGCGGAGGCAGATGGTGGAAGCAGCCGGAGTCGTACACGAGGTCGTACGGCCCGGCGAGTTCCGTGCCGGCGAGCGCGAACGCGTCCCCGCAGTGGAACCGTACGCCGTCCGCCCCCGCCTCACGGGCCCGTTCCCGGGCCCAGTCGACGGCCGCCGGAGAAAGGTCGACCGCGTCCACCTCGAACCCCCGCTCGGCCAGGTACAGCGCGTTGCGCCCCGGGCCGCACCCCAGGTCCAGCGCCCGCCCTCCGCTGATCACCCCCCGTTCGACACAACCCACCAGGTTCTCGTCCGGCTTCGCCACGAAGAACGGCACCGGCCGGGAACGGTCGGCGTAGAAGCCGTCCCACCACTCGGCGCCCCGCCCCGTCCACCGATCGGCCTCGGGCGCGAACAGCCCGTCGAGCAGCGCGAGTACGTCGTCGACGGTGCGTATGGTCCGGTCCATCCGGTCCCCCTTTCACGTCCGGCAACCGTATGCCCGGACAGGGCGAAAGCCCAGCTCAGACCGGTTTTCAGGCGTCGATGAAGGGCCTCCTGCGGCCCGTGGAGGAACCGGGACCGCACCCGTCGGCGGGTCACTCCGCCCCCGGACCGAAATACCGGCGGCACGCCGCCCAGGGGCCTGGACGCCCCCGTCCCGGACGACGCGACGCGCGCCGATTGTCCGCCGTCGGCGACCCCACACCGGCATCAGCGGCCAAGCCCCAGCCAGCCGCGTCACCAACCTGTCCGGACAACACACCTAGTGCTCCCGTACCGTCCGCGGCAGCCAGACCCACATCAACAGCACGCCCACGGCCAGCACTCCGGTCCCCACCCGGAACGCCAAGGCGTACCCCTCCGTCAGTGCCTCCGGAGTCCCGCTCCCCGCCGACCGGGCCGCCGCGAGGGTGGACAGGACCGCCAGGCCCAGGGAACCGCCCATCGTGCGGGAGGTGTTGACGAGCCCGGACACCAGTCCGGCCTCCTCGGGCGCCGCCCCGGACGTGGCCAGGGAGGCCAGCGGCGTCGCCGCCAGGCCCGCGCCGAGCATCATCAGGACTCCGGGGACCAGGATCGTCGTCACGTACGCGCCCTCGGGGGTCATCGTGGACTGCCAGGCGAAGCCCGCCACGGCGACCAGCGTGCCCAGCGCCGCCACGTTCCGGGCCCCCACCCCCCGCATGAGCCGGGGCGCGATCTTGGAGCCGAAGATGACGGCCAGGGAGCTCGGGACCAGGGCGAGTCCGGCCTCCAGCGGGGTGTAGCCCAGGACGTTCTGCGCGTACAGGGTCATGAAGAACCACATGCAGAACATCGCGGAGCCGCACAGGAACATCGCCACGTTCGCCGACGACACCGACCGCAGCTTCAGCAGCCCGAGCGGCATCAGGGGACTCTCCGTCCGGGCCTCGACCGCGAGGAACAGCCCGATCAGCGCGAGCCCGGCGAACAGCGGCAGCAACGTGGCCGCCGCCGTCCAGCCCGCCGCTTCTGTCTGGGAGATGCCGTAGGCCAGCGTGCCGAGCCCGCCCGTCACGAGCAGCGCGCCGGGCAGGTCGAGCCGCCGCCCGTCCCCGGCCCGGCCCTCGGTGAGGAACCAGGCGGCCGCGCACAGCACCACCGCCCCCACGGGCACGTTGATCAGCAGCACCCACCGCCACGACAAGGTCTCCACCAGCAGCCCGCCGACCAGGCCGCCGGCCGCGCCACCACCGGCACCGACCGCCGTCCAGGTCCCGATGGCCCGGGCCCGGGCGGCACCCTCCGGCACCGAGGCCGTGAGGATCGTCAGCGTCGAGGGCGCCAGCACCGCCGCCCCGAGCCCCTGTACGGCCCGCGCCACCAGCAACTGCCACTCCTCCTGCGCCAGTCCGCCGCCCAGCGAGGCCAGCGTGAACAGTCCGAGCCCGATGAGGAACATCCGCTTGCGGCCGTAGAGGTCTCCGGCCCGCCCGCCGAGCAGCATGAACCCGGCGAAGGCGATGGAGTAGGCGTTCACCACCCACTGAAGGCCCTGTTCGCTCAGCCCGAGTCCGGTCCGCATCGACGGCAGCGCCACGTTGACCACGGACACGTCCAGGACGACGAGGAACTGCCCGGCACAGGTGAGTGCGACCACGAGCCAGGTGGGAGGGGCGGTACGGCGAGGAGTACGGGTTATTTCGGCGGCTTCGACCATGGGTGTCATGCTCTCAACCACTCCAGCCCGTCGGCATCGGTTTTTGGCCCAGGTTTTTGGACCTAGGACCACGGCAGCTCCGACCCCCTTCCCCAAGAGAAGGTCAAGATTTCGTTAGAGTGCCGAAGCAACGGAATAGTTGCCTACGCATACAAGGTTCACACCCCACGTAACCACGCACCCCCCGAACACCCGGCCTGGAGGCCCCTCTCAATGACGCAGACGACGACAGTCCGTCCCGCCGGCGGAGCGCGCGGGGCCGTGGTCCCGGTGCTCGCCTTCGCGGGCATCGTTGTCGCGGTGATGCAGACCCTGCTCGTCCCGGTCATCAAGGACCTGCCGCAACTGCTGGACACCGCCCCCAGCGACGCCACCTGGGTCCTGACCTCGACCCTCCTCTCGGGCGCGGTGGCCACCCCGATCATGGGCCGCCTCGGCGACCTCTACGGCAAGCGGCGCATGCTGATCACGAGCCTGTCGGTCATGGTCGTCGGCGCCTTGGTCAGCGCCTTCACCAGCGACCTGCTGCTCATGATCGCCGGCCGTACGCTCCAGGGCTTCGCGATGGGAGCCATCCCGCTCGGCATCGGCCTGATGCGCGACATGCTGCCCCGCGAACGGCTCGGCTCGGCGATGGCCCTGATGAGCTCCTCCATAGGCGTCGGCGGCGGTCTCGCCCTGCCCGCCGCCGCCCTGGTCGCCCAGCACACCGACTGGCACGCCCTGTTCTACGGCGCCGCCGGCCTCGGCGTCCTCGCCATCGCCCTCACCCTGCTCGTCGTGCCCGAGTCGCCGATGCGCGCCGAGGGCACCTTCGACCTGCCCGGCGCGATCGGCCTGTCCGCCGGGCTCGTGCTCTTCCTGCTGCCGATCACCAAGGGCAGCGACTGGGGCTGGTCCTCCGGCACCACGCTCGGCCTGTTCGCCGCCGCCGCGGTCGTCCTGCTCCTGTGGGGCGTGATGGAGCTGCGCGTCAAGGCCCCGCTGGTCGACCTGCGCACCACGGCCCGTCCGGCCGTCCTCTTCACCAACCTCGCCTCGATCATGGTCGGCGTCTCCTTCTACGTCGTCTCCCTGGTCCTGCCCCAGCTGCTCCAGCTGCCGAAGTCCACCGGCTACGGCCTCGGCCAGTCGATGGTCGTCGCGGGTCTGCTCGTCGCGCCGCTCGGCCTGACGATGATGTTCACCGCGCCCGTCTACGCCCGGCTGTCCGCGAAGTACGGCCCCAAGTTCACCCTGATCCTCGGCCTGCTGATCATCGCGATCGGCTACGGCGCCGGCCTCGGCCTGATGAGCGCCGCCTGGCAGAGCCTGGTCATCTCGGTCCTGCTGGGCGCGGGCATCGGCCTCGCCTACTCCTCGCTGCCCGCCCTGATCGTGGGCGCGGTCCCGGCCTCCGAGACCGGCGCTGCGAACGGCCTCAACACCCTGATGCGCTCCATCGGCACGTCGGTGTCGAGCGCCGTGATCGGCATGGTGCTGGCGAACACCGCGGACAACGTCGGCGGCGTCGAGATCCCGACCATGCACGGCTTCCGGGTCTCCTTCCTGATCGCGACGGGCGCGGTCGCCGTGGGCCTGCTCCTGGCCCTCTTCCTGCCGGGCCGCCGCCCGTCGAACAAGCCTCAGCTGCGCGCCAGCAGCGAGGAGGACGCCAACCTGGAGCGCGCCGAGCAGGTCCTGCGCGGCTTCCGCGGCCGGGTGCTGGCGGCCGACGGCACGCCCGTCGCCCGCGCCAAGGTCACGCTGATCGACCGCCGGGGCCGCCAGGCGGGCGCGACGCTCTCCGCCGAGGACGGCGCCTACGCGCTCACCGTTCCGGCCGGTGGCGCGTACGTCGTGGCCGCCCGCGCCACGGGCCACGGCCCGCTCGCCTCGTCCGCGACCCACGCCGGCGACGAGCGGCCGGTCGACCTGGACCTGCCGCTGCCGGGCGAGACGGTCTCCGCCTGACGCTGCTAGGGGGTGTTTCCGAAACACCCCCTGGTCACCGGTACCCCCTGTCGTCCTCTCGGCAGGGGGTACGGCAGCATGGGCGCCCGGACCGTCGTACGACCGGAAGGAACCCCATGCCCGCGGCCCCGAAGCCCGAGATCCTGGCCGCCTTCGAGGCGGCGAAGGGGTTCATGCCCGTGGACGAGGGCCTGGCCCTGTACGCGGCGGCGGTGGAGGCCGGGCGGCTCGGGCTGCCGCTGCTGGAGGTCGGCACGTACTGCGGCCGGTCCACGGTCCTGCTCGCCGACGCGGCCCGCGAGGCCGGGGTCGCCGCGCTGACCGTCGACCACCACCGCGGCAGCGAGGAGCAGCAGCCGGGCTGGGAGTACCACGACCCGGAGACGGTCGACCCCGAGCTCGGCCTGATGGACACGCTGCCCACGTTCCGCCGCACCCTGCACCGGGCGGGCCTGGAGGACCACGTGGTGGCCCTGGTCGGCCGCTCCCCGCAGATCGCGGCGATCTGGCGGACCCCTCTGGGACTCGTCTTCATCGACGGCGGCCACACGGACGAGCACGCCACCGCCGACTACGAGGGCTGGGCCCCGCACGTGGCCGAGGGCGGCCTGCTCGCCATCCACGACGTCTTCCCCGACCCGCAGGACGAGTTCACCGGTCAGGCCCCGTACCGCGTCTACCTCCGGGCCCTCGCCTCCGGCGCGTTCACCGAGGTCTCGGCCACGGACTCGCTGCGGGTCCTGCGGCGCACCGGCCCGGGCGTCTAGGAGAACGGCTGGGCGGGTGAACTGCGCGCCCTCCGCCCCCTCCCGGTCGGCCCATGGGCGGCGTGGCGCGTCGGCGGGCGACCGCCGCTGCCCAAGGATCCGGGCGCGTGGCACACACCTTCGCAGAGCTCGTGGAGAAGCAGCGCGCGGCGGACGAGGCGTACGCCCGCGTGCGCCAACTGCAGGACGCGTACGGTCCGCCCACCCAGACCAAGTGGAGCGCCCAGCAGACCACCACCTGGGAGACCGCCTGGCGCGCCTGGCGCGACCTCGCCCGCGACGTCCAGGCGGCGGTGACCGCATACGCGAAGCAGGAGGAGACACCCCGCCAGGAGATCGAGGCGCGGGTGAAGGAGGCGGTACGGCACGGGGACCCCGACGCCAACGACGGGTAGCCGCCGCCCTTCGGGCCGTGCTCGACCCGCAGCGGCCGCTAGGGTGGCAGACGTGTCGTACGTAGGCCCGGACTTCGAACCTCCCCAGCCCCGCCGCTCCCGCCGCGGCCCCCTGACCGTCGCGCTGGCCGCGCTGGTGCCGGGGGCGCTGCTCGGCTGGCTCGTGTACGAGACGGTGGGCGGCTCCGGGGACGGAGACGGCTCGGGTCAGGCGACCGTGCGGTCCTCCCCGCCCCCCGTGTCCTCGTCGTCGGACACACCGACCGACGACGCCAAGAATCCGGGCGCCTCGCCGTCGCGGAAACCGACGGCGTCCTCGACCTCCGCGCCCGCCCCGGCCTCCGGCCCGCTCAAGGGGAAGGTCGTCGTCATCGACCCCGGGCACAACCCGGAGAACTTCCAGCACCCGTCCGAGATCAACCGCAAGGTGAACATCGGCACGAACTGGAAGGAGTGCGACACCACGGGCACGTCCACCAACGACGGTTACACCGAGGCGAAGTTCACCCTGGACGTGGCACACCGGATGCGCACACTCCTCGAAGAGCAGGGCGCCACGGTGAAACTGACGCAGGACGCCGACCGGCCGTACGGCCCGTGCGTGGACGAGCGGGCCCGGATCGGCAACGAGGCGAAGGCCGACGCCGCGGTCTCGGTCCACGCGGACGGCTCGGGCGCCGGCAACCGCGGCTTCCACGTCATCCTGCCCGGCGCGGTGGACGCGGGCGCCGCCGACACCCGTTCGATCGTCGCCCCCTCCCGTGATCTCGGCGAGCGCGTCGCGGGCCGCTTCGTGGCCGTCACCGGCAGCGCGCCGTCCAACTACGTCGGCGACGGCGGCGGTCTCGTCACGCGTGAGGACCTGGGCGGTCTCAATCTGTCAACGGTTCCCAAGGTGTTCATCGAGTGCGGCAACATGCGCGATAGCAAGGACGCGGCGTTGCTGACCAGTGGCGCGTGGCGGCAGAAGGCGGCGCAAGGGATCTCTGAGGGAATCGTGAGTTTCCTGCGCGGGTAGCTCTCGGCGGGCTGATCCGGGCGGACACCCTGGTCGGGCGGACGATAGGGTCCGTTCGTACGATGAGGGGCCACCCCCACGCTTCACACCGGGGCCCGACGACGGCATGGTGACAGCGACGCCTCTACCGACGACGAGACGACCTGCGAAGGACCTGAAGTGAATATCCGCTCCCTCACTCGAGGCGACGGCGTGGTGATCGGAGCAGCGGTGTTGCTCTTCATCGCGTCGTTCCTCGACCTCTACTCGATCGATGGTGTCCCTGACAGCGCCGACCTTCCCAGTCTGTGGGCAAGCGGGCCGGTCGTGCTCAGTGTCGTTCTGGCGGGGATCATCGGCGCCGCGCTCGTCATCGTCGCCCGCAGTCTGCCGCAGGTCCCGAAGATCGCGGGTCTCGACCTGGGCCAGTTCGGCGTCGCCCTCGCGGTGTTCGCCGCGTGGAGCGCGCTGGGCAACATCTTCGACCCGGCCGGCGGAGCCGACAACTTCGAGGGCAGCACCTCCGACGGTCCCGGTGCCGGCCTCGGCCTGACCCTCGCCCTCGTCGCCACGCTGCTCCTGGCCGCCGCCGCCATCGCCACGCCTCTCGTCCCGGCCCTCAAGGGCGCCCTCCTCCCGGCACCCCGCCCCGCCACCCCGCAGCCCTACGGCGCCCAGCCCCCCGGCGGTTACGGCTACCCCGGCGCTCAGCAGCCGGGTGGCTATGGCCAGCCCCAGCCGGGACAGCCCGGGCCCGGGCAGCCGGGTCAGCCCTACGGTGGTCAGCCGCAGCCGCAGCAGGCCCAGGCGCCGCAGCCCCCGGCCGGGGACTTCTCGCCGTTCTGGTTCGCGGTGCCGGTGCCGCGGCCGCTGTTCGCCGAGGACGGTTCGCCCACGCCGATCGCCGAACTCGCGCCGGGTACCTGGTACCTGGCCGTCGAGCAGCGCGGCGCGGCCCTGGTCGCCCAGACGCAGGACGGCCGCCGCGGTGTCCTCCAGGACACGTCGGGCATCCAGCGCGGCTGAGCCCCTGCACGACGTACGGCCCCTCACCCTTCCGGGTGGGGGGCCGTTGCCGTACAGTTCGTCGCCCCGTCAGCTGACACATCGTCAGGAGGCAGGCATGCGGCTCGGTCTCGCGCTCGGCTACTGGGGCCGCGGCCCGTCCCCCGGCCACGTGGCGCTCGCGCAGGAGGCCGAGAGGCTGGGCTACGACTCGGTGTGGACGGCGGAGTCGTGGGGCTCGGACGTCTTCACGCCGCTCGCCTGGATCGCGGCGCACACCTCACGGATCAGGCTGGGTACGGCCGTCGCGCAGATGGCGGCCCGCCCGCCGACCACGACCGCGATGCACGCGCTGACCCTCGACCACCTCTCCGGCGGCCGCATGATGCTGGGTCTCGGACTGTCCGGCCCGCAGGTCGTCGAGGGCTGGTACGGCCGCCCGTTTCCCTCCTCGCCGCTCACCGCCACCCGCGAGTACGTCGACGTCGTACGGCAGGTGCTGCGGCGGGAGGCGCCGGTGGAGCTGGCCGGGCGCTTCCACTCCCACCCCTACCGGGGCCCCGACGCCACCGGCCTCGGCAAGCCGCTCAAGCCCATCACCCACCCCCTGCGTCCCGGCCTGCCGATCCTGCTCGGTGCGGAGGGGCCGAAGAACGTCGCCCAGACGGCCCGGATCGCCGACGGCTGGCTGCCGCTGTACTGGTCGCCGACCCGGCCGGAGGTCTACGGCCCGGCCGTGCGCGAACTCCCCGAGGACTTCCTCGTCGCGCCCCTGGCACAGGCCCGGGTCTGCGACGACGTCGCCGAGGGCCTGCTGCCCGTCAAGGCGATGCTCGGCTTCTACATCGGCGGCATGGGGCACGCGGCCCGCAACTTCCACGCCGACCTCATGGCCCGCATGGGGTACGAGGAGGAGGCCCACCGCATCCAGGAGTTGTTCCTGTCCGGCCGCCGGGAGGAGGCGGTCCTCGCCGTGCCGGACGCCTTCGCCGACGAGATCTCCCTGGTCGGACCGCGCGAACGCATCGCGGAGCGGCTGGAGTCGTGGCGGAAGGGGCCGGTGACCGACCTCCTCGTCCTCGCCCCCGACCCGCACACCCTGCGCGTGCTCGCCGAGCTCAACTCCCGGTGAGCGGCGGTCACCAGAAGATCGCGATCGCCTCCAGCGTCACCTCGCGGGTGTCCTCGCGCCAGCCGGTCATCTTGCCGAGGCAGCGGGCCGTGAACGTGCCGGCCGGGATCGAGCGGCGCGCGTTCCCGGGGGCCACGACGCGCATGTACACCGGGGGCCGCTCCTCGCCGTACTCGGCCCGCAGCTCGAATCCCTCCGCCACGTCCGGCACGCGGGTGAAGACGCCTTTGACCGAGACGAATTCGCCGATGCGGCTCAGGGTCACCGCACGGCCGTCGGCCAGGTTGTCGGCGAGGTTCCGGTTCGGGACGACGGTCAGGGTGGTCAGGTCGGCGTGGACGATGGCGTCGGCCCGGTCGAAGGCCTCCATCACCACGCCGATCACGTTGATCGGTTTGTCCTTGCGCACGAACTTGCGGAACGTCTCCTGGCTGACGTCCCGCTTCAGCCGGAACCGGAACAGCCACGACAGCACCCGGCTCCAGAAGCCGACACTCGTGTCCACCTTCGTCCGCAGCTCGACGGCCTCCTCCAGCGCGGACCGGTAGTTGCCGAGCTCGTACAGGTCCATCACCGCCTGCTCGTCCAGGTACAGGCAGATGCTGTACGCCGACTGCCAGCGCCGCAGACGCCTGCGCCGCTCCCGGGCGTGGCGCACCAGGACCACCGCGAGCACCAGCACGCCGGCGGCCGTCGCCAGCCAGACCGTCATCCACGGCCACCAAAGGCTCCACCACAGTGCGTCAGTGACAGCCACGGATCTCCTTGAACGCCTCGGAAAGGGACGAGCCGGCGGCGTCCACCATCCGTCCGCCCGTCCTCGCCGCCGCGCGCCGCAGTTCGCCTGCGTCGGCCTCGCCGAAGTGGACGGGGTAGGTGTGGACGGCGTCGCGCACGGCGGCGGGCAGCGCCTTGTGGCGGCGTACGAACTCGGCATAGGACAGGCCCGCGTTGTTCTCGCCGTCCGTCATCAGGACGAGTGAGACGGAGCGGTCGGGGTCGGCGGCCAGTTCGCGGGCGGCGGTGCGGTAGCCGTGGTCGAGGGCGGACCACACGGCGGTGGCGTCGCCGTAGCCGCCCCGGGCGACGGTGCCGGCGAGGGCGCTCAGGTCCCTCGGGCCGGTGACGGTGACGGTCTTCTCCTCCAGCACCCGGCCGCCGAACCGGACGACGGTCAGCCGTTCACCCCGGTAGAAGCGGGTGAACTTGCCGGAGGCGGAGGGGTCCGCGCCGCTGAGTCCGGCGAAGGCCTCGCGCAGGGCGGCCATCCGGGTGCCGCGCATCGAGCCGGAGAAGTCGAGCAGGAAGACCACCTGGCTGGTGGTGCGGCGGTCGGGGTCGCCGTAGTCCGTCAACAGGGTTTCGACGACGGCGGGACGGTCGGGGTAGAAGAGCGCGTTGCCGACCGGTTCGCGCAGCCGCGGGTCCCGGGTGACGGTCGTGTTCACGGGGCGGCGCAGCGTGTGCCGCATGATCTGCCGCTGCACCGAGTCGCGCCGCAGCCACTGCGTGACCTTGTCGTACGCGGTCCGGTGGGCCGGGTTCAGCAGGAGCAGCGGGAAGTCCGCCAGGACCATGCCGTCTTCGGGGCGGACGATCTCCAGGCGGTCGTCGAGGCGGTCGGTGGCGTTGAGGGCGAGCAGGTCGGACTCGTAGGTGATGAGGGCGTTGGCCTCGTCCTGGTGATCGACGTAGGAGTCGACGAGGGCGGGGCCGGTGTCGGCGGTGAGGGTCTGGCCGGAGCGGAAGCCGCGCAGCCGGTCGCAGGAGACGTCCTCGGGGCGCAGAGCGGCTCCGGTGCCGGCCGCGGCGGTGGCGACGCCGACGAGGGCGGCGAGTCCGCTGCCGGCGTGCCGGGGGTCGGCCATGCCGAAGCGGACGGTGCCCGTGGCGGCGGCGTCCGCGATGTCCGCCCAGGTGAGCCGGGAGCCGGGCACCTGGGCGCGCAGCTTGCGTGCCACGTCCGGCTTCAGACCGATGACGACGGGGGAGGTCATGGTGGGCGTGCGCTGCCACCCCCGGGTCGCGTTCTTGTCGGTGAGACGCAGATAGCGGTCGGACGACAGCCACGCGAGGTCGTACCTGTCGCGGTCGGGGATCTTCGTCTCGGCGTCGGCGCGGTGGTCCAGACGCAGGTCGACGCCGGTCTCTTCCTTCAACTCCCCGAGCAGCGGGGCCAGTACGGACAGGTCGGGACCGGCGAGCACGCGCAGCCGGACGGTGTCGTCGCCGCCGTCGCCCGAGCAGGCGGTGAGCAGGGTGGTGACGAGCGCCAGGCAGAGCGCCAGCAGGCCCGTGCCGCGCCTCACCGGTTGCCCGTCCGGTCCGGGCAGTCTCCGACGATCTCGATCATCTTCTCCAGCAGGGGCAGGCTGGGCAGGACCGCCCGGGTGTCGTCGGAGGACGTGGTGGGCACCGGGATCTGCCGCTCGGTGAGGAACCGGGTGAGCTCGTCGCTGGTCGCGCCGCTGCCGGCGTTGCGGGCCCGGAAGCCCAACTCCATGGCCCGCTGCTGGAGTTCTGGGTCCTTGCTGACCAGTTCGCCGAGCCGGGCGCCGTCGCCGGTGAGCGCGACGAGCTGGGGTTCGGTGACGAAGCGTGTGGACGGGTAGAGCAGGACGCGCTCGTCATCGGTCGCGCCCTTCTCGGCCTGGTGCCCGATCTGGTGGGCGAGGAACTGGTGCTCGTAGATCACCGAGATCGGGGCGATGCTCGGCCCGTCGGGGGACAGATACGTTTCGGCCCGTTCGGAGGACGGCAGACCTTGCTCGACGAGGAGCGGCTTGATCTTCCGGGCGAGTTGCTCGGCCTCGGCCCCGTTGTCCGGCGCGTCGTTCCCGTGCTCGACGAAGGCCACGAGTCCGAGGTAGGTGCCGGCGGAGTTGGACTCGCAGATGTCCGAGGTCTGGGCGAGGATCTTGTTGCCGTTGCGGACGCGGTCCTTGCGGTCGATCTCGTCCCAGCGGTAGCCGCCCCCGGAATCGCGCTGGACCACCCTGTTCTTGCCGAGCGTCCTCTTGCCGTGCGCGAGGTCGAGGAACTTCCGCATGTCGAGGGTGTAGTACATCGGCCGGCCGCCCGGGCCCGGCAGGCGCTTCGCGACGCCTTCGACCCTGAGCACCTCGGCGTAGTCCCGGTAGGTGGCCAGCACGATGGGGCTGACGAACGGGCGGTACAGCAGCACCGGACGGTTCGCCCGGGCGCGCTCCCGGCTGATCAGGTCGGCGGCCGGCTGGCCGGAGGGGAAGACGACGTCGTACCCCTCGTAGTCCTGCTTGGCGATCTCACGCGAGCCCATGTTGGTGATGTGCACGCGGAAGCCGTGCTTCATGAGCAGCCGCTCGACCTCGGGGTCCTGGAAGAAGTCCCGCTTCGAGGCCATCTTGGCCTCAATGGTGACCACTTGCCGCAGCGGCAGCAGCAGGTTCCCGGAGGTCACGAGCAGGACCAGCCCGATGACCGGGACGGGCAGCGCCGACGCCAGCGCTCTGCGCAGGCGTCGGCGCGGGGGTCTGGTGACGGTTAACCGCGGCTCTTCGGTAGCGGGTCTGTTCGCGGGCACCTGCGTTCTCCCCCCGTGACACCTGCGTTCTCCCCGTGTGCGGGGCCAGGATCGTCGGTGATGCGGGTGTACCCCGAACGGCCCTTCCGGGAACGTCGGTTGAACGCGGGAAGAAGCGCACGGCGAAGGCCGGTGGGGCGCGGCGCACCGGGGCCGGGTTTGAACCGGGTTTCACGGGCAACCCGGTTGACATGTCCCCTCGATATCGCAACGGTGCGAATCAGGCCGGCACGATCATCGCGGTCGTCGCCGACATCATGGCCCTCATCCTGGGCCTGTGGATTCTGATGTACCTGCTGGACGCGAACCGGGCGAACGACTTCGTCCAGTTCATCCATGACGCGGCCCGCTGGCTGGCGGGTTGGTCCCACGACCTCTTCACGTTCGACGAGGCCTGGGCCCGAGTGGTCGCCGGCTACGGCCTGGCAGCGGTGGTCTACCTGTTCGTGGGCCACGCGATCGCCAATCGCGCACACCGGCACTGAAAATGCGGTGAGGGGCTCGTCCCTCAGGGGCGCGGGGCTGCGTCGACATGCGGCCCCGCCGCGTGGGCGCGAGCCCCACAACACACAACCCGCGCCCGCCAATCCCCCGCGCCCACCGGAACTCCTAGGCGCAGCAGTCCGACTCGAGCCCCAGTGGCAGGCCCTCGCCGCCGAAGACCCGGCATGTGGCCTCATGGCCCCCCAGCGCGGCCACGGCCAGCAGCAGCGACCCCGCGGTCCACGTGGTCAGCTCCAGGGGCCAGATCGCCTCGTCCTGGAAGACGTAGCCCGTCCAGTACAAACCGCTCTCCGGATCGCGCAGGTGCTGGATCGACTGGAGGATCTCCAGCGCGCGATCCGACTCCCCCATCGCCCAGAGCGCCAGTGCCAGTTCGGCGGACTCGCCGCCCGTCACCCACGGGTTGGGGACCACGCAGCGCACCCCCAGTCCCGGGACGACGAAACGGTCCCAGTCCTCCTCGATGCGGGCCTTGGCCTCGGCACCGGTCAGGGCGCCGCCGAGCACGGGGTAGTACCAGTCCATCGAGTAACGGTTCTTGTCGAGGAACCGCTCCGGGTGCCGGCGTATCGCGTGGCGCAGCGCGCCCGCCGCCAACTCCCAGTCCGGCTGCGCCTCTTCCCGCTGCTCGGCGATCGCCAGCGCGCACCGCAGGGCATGGTGGATGGAGGAGCTGCCCGTGAGCAGGGCGTCGGCCGTGTCCGTGCCGTCGTCGTCGCGCCGCCAGCCGATCTGCCCGCCCGGCTGCTGCAAGCGGAGCACGAACTCCACCGCCGCGTACACCGCCGGCCACATCCGCTCCAGGAACGTGTCGTCGCCGGTGGAGAGGTAGTGGTGCCAGACGCCGACGGCTATGTAGGCGACGAAGTTGGTCTCCCGGCCCCGGTCGGTGACCTCGGCGAAGTCCCCGTCCGCGTAGGCCGCGTACCAGGAGCCGTCCTCGTTCTGGTGCCGGGCCAGCCACAGGTAGGCCCGTTCGGCTGCCTCGTGTTCACCCGCCGCGTCGAGGGCCATCGCGGCCTCGACGTGGTCCCACGGGTCGAGGTGGTGTCCCCGGAACCACGGGATCGCGCCGTCCTCGCGCTGAACGGAGAGGATGCCGGCGACGGTCGCGGCGGCCTGACCGGCGGTGAGGACCCCGGGCAGGACCAGATGTTCCGTCCGGGGAGTCGTCACTGGGCGTCCGCCTCGGTGTCGGAAAGACGCGGCAGGTGCGGCTTGGTCGCGTACGCCACGAAGCTCTTGCCGATCAGCGGGTTCAGCGCCTGCTCCGCGACCCGGGTGGCCAGCGGTTTCTTCATGATGTCCCAGACGAGCAGCTTGTGGTACGCCCGCACGGGCAGCGCCTTGTCGTTGTCGACGCCGAACGCGCACTTCAGCCACCAGTACGGGGAGTGCAGCGCGTGGGCGTGGTGGGTGCCGTACGGCTCCAGGCCGGCCTCGCGGATCTTCTCCAGCAGCTCGTCCGCCTTGTAGATGCGGATGTGGCCGCCCTCGACCTCGTGGTAGGCGTCGGACAGGGTCCAGCAGACCTTCTCCGGGCCGTAGCGCGGGACGGTGACGGCGATGCGCCCGCCGGGCTTCAGCACGCGCACCATCTCCGCGAGGACGCCCTTGTCGTCCGGGATGTGCTCCATCACCTCGGAGATGATCACGACGTCGAAGGACTCGTCGGGGAAGGGCAGCGCAAGGGCGTCGCCCTCCATGGCCGTGGCGGTGGCGCCCTCGGGGGCCTCGCCGGCCTCCTTCATCGCCGCGAACCACTTCGCGACCTCGCGGATCTCCTCGGCGTTCTGGTCCAGGGCCACGACCTGCGCACCGCGCCGGTAGCACTCGAAGGCGTGCCGGCCGGCACCGCAGCCGAGATCCAGGACTCGGTCGCCCGGGGCGAGCGGGAACCGGGAGAAGTCGACGGTCAGCACGTGGCCCTGCTTTCGGAGTTGACGCCTTCTACATCTGTGGTGGCCGCCGAGACGGCACCTGCGGGAGCCGCGGAACGGCCGGGAGCCGGTGACGCGGACTGATCGACGCCGGCTGCGGGGAGGCGGCCGGAAGCCGGGCCCGCGGGGTCGGCGGGAGCCGGGGGCGTCGAGCGGTCCCCGCCCGCCGCGGAGCCGTCGGAAACCTGAGACGCCGAACCGCCGGAAACCACGGACACCGAGCGGTCCGCGCCCACCGCGGATCCACCGGAAGTCGGGGGCGCCGAACGGTCACCGCCCACCGCGGAACCGCCGGAGGCCAGCGGCGTCACCACGGAGCGGTCGCCACGGGACCTGGCGATCGCCTCGCGGTACCGGGCCACCGTGCCCTCCGCGGCCCTGGCCCACGTGAAGTGCCGCAGTACCCGCTCCCGCCCGGCCGCTCCGAGCCGCGCACGCAACTCCGCGTCGCCCAGGAGCCGGCCCAGCCCGGCCGCCAGTGCGTCCGAGTCGCCCGGCGGCACCGCCAGGCAGGTCTCCCCGTCCCGGCCGGCGACCTCGGGGATCGCCCCGCCGGTCGTGGCGAGCAGGGGCGTCCCGGTCGCCATGGCCTCGGCGGCCGGCAGCGAGAAGCCCTCGTAGAGCGACGGTACGCACGCGACCTGGGCGGAGCGCACGAGGTCGACGAGTTCCGCGTCGGAGATGCCCTTGACGAACTCGACGGCACCGTCGAGGCCGTACCGCTCCATCGCCTGGGCGACGGGCCCCTCCGCCGGACGCTTGCCGACGACGACCAGGTGGGCGGCGGGGTGCTCGGTGCGGACCTTGGCGAGCGCCTCGACGAGGTGGACCAGGCCCTTCAGCGGCACGTCGGCACTGGACGTCGTCACGATCCGTCCGGGCACGACGGGCACCGAGGGATCCGGCGAGAACAGGTCGGTGTCGGCGCCGATGTGGACCACGTGGACGCGGTCCCGGCGGACGCCGAGGTGGTCCACGATCTCCTGCTGCGAGGAGCCGGAGACGGTGAGCACGGACGGCAGCCGCCGCGCGACGCGCTTCTGCATGCGCGTGAAGCCGTACCAGCGCCGCACGGAGAAGCGCCGCTGCCAGCCCTCCGCCGCGTCCAGCTCCAACTGCCGGTCGACGGTGATGGGGTGGTGGATCGTGGTCACCAGGGGCGCGCCCACGTCTCCCAGCAGCCCGTACCCGAGCGTCTGGTTGTCGTGGACGACGTCGAACTCGCCGCGGCGGGCGCGCAGGTGGCGGCGGGCGCGCAGCGAGAACGTCAGCGGTTCGGGGAAGCCGCCGGTCCACATGGTCGCGACTTCGAGCGCGTCGATCCAGTCGCGGTACTCGTCACGCTTCGGCGTGCGGAAGGGGTCCGGCTGGCGGTAGAGGTCGAGGCTGGGCAGTTCGGTGATGCTCAGCCCGTCGTAACCCTCGTCGAGCACGGGATACGGCTGTGCGCCGATGACCTCGACCCGGTGGCCGAGGCGGGCCAGTTCGCGTGAGAGGTGGCGGACGTAGACGCCCTGGCCGCCGCAGAACGGGTTTCCTTTATAGGTGAGGAGCGCGATGTTGAGCGGTCGCAAGCCGTCGGCCGCGGGGTCCTCCGGAGCCCCGGCCTCGCTGGCCTCAGCGGTCACTCTCGGCCCCCTTCTCCCTGCTCTGTCCCGCGAGATTACGCCGGGACGCTAATCTAGAACAAGTTTCAGACTTGATCGTCCGGAGGCTCTGAATCTACCGGCAGGTAAGGGCGCTGTGACCAGTGGATCAGGTGATTCACGCCACGGCCGGTGCCGTGCCATGCTGTCTGATCACTCGTCCTCACGGACGGTCACGGAACGGGACCGGCCCATGCCCGCGGAAGCCAAGGTGAGCGCCAAGGTGAACAAGGTGGCCAAGGTGGACGCCAGAGTCACAGCCCCCGCCTCCCCGCCCCTGACGGAGCGACAGGAGGCCCGTCGTCGCCGCATCCTGCACGCGAGCGCGCAGCTGGCCAGCCGGGGCGGTTTCGACGCCGTGCAGATGCGCGAGGTCGCGGAGTCCTCACAGGTGGCGCTCGGCACCCTGTACCGCTACTTCCCCTCCAAGATCCATCTGCTGGTCGCCACGATGCAGGACCAGCTGGAGCACATGCACGGCACGCTGCGGAAGAAGCCCCCGCAGGGCGAGTCGGCGGCCGAGCGGGTCGCGGAGACGCTGATGCGGGCCTTCCGCGCCCTCCAGCGCGAGCCGCATCTGGCCGACGCGATGGTCCGCGCCCTCACCTTCGCCGACCGCAGCGTGAGCCCGGAGGTCGACCAGGTCTCGCGGCAGACGACGGCGATCATCCTGGACGCGATGGGGCTGGAACACCCCACCGCGGAGCAGCTGTCGGCGGTGCGGGTCATAGAGCACACCTGGCACTCGGCGCTCATCACCTGGCTGTCGGGCCGCGCCTCCATCGCCCAGGTCAAGATCGACATCGAGACGGTGTGCCGCCTGATCGACCTGACGGCGCCGGACGCACAGGAATGACCTACGAGACGGGTTCCCTTCGCCGGCATGGTCCGGATCAGGTTCTGGGGGTCGCCTTCAGGTCGCCGGACCTCTCGGCCCTTCGACCTTCCGGCCTCTCAGCCCTACCGTCGCAGTCGGCACCGGCGGAAGCCGAGGCTTCCTGCCAAAGTCGGCTACTCCGGTCGGACTCCCTCACTCGTCCCGTAGGCCTGATTCCAGGGTAGAACCACCAGCCAGGAATGGAACCCCCGGAAACATGATTTTTCCGACAAAAGGGGCGCCTTCCAGAGAGGGTGTCCTCCCTAGGGCCTGTCGTTTGGATCAGGTCGCAGACGCGGGGCCTGGCACGCGCATCTGCGGCGTTGTCGTCAGTCGCCAACTCCCCCACGCTCGGCTTCGCTCGCGCGGGCGGTGCCCCCATCGCGTTGGCTCCCTCCTCCGCCTTGCAGCCGCACGCACCAGGCCCCGCTCACCGGCGCTGACGAGATACCGTCGATTCCCCGCGACCTGATCCAAACGACAGGCCCTAGTCCTCCGGCGGGAACACCGGCTCCCCGCTGTCCCCCAGCGTGATCGTGATCGCCTCCACCGGACAGCTCTCCGCCGCCTCCAGCACCCGCTCGTTCGCGTCCGTGTCCGGGGCGACCGGATGGGACTGCCGGGCGGAGTCCAGGCGGAAGCCGTCCGGCGCGTGGTGGAGGCACTGGGCCGAGCCGATGCACAGGGAGCGGTCGACCTCGACGTGCCAGCGGTCACCCATCGCTACGCGTCCGCGGGGAGGTGGATCATCTTGTGCTCCAGGTACTCGCCGTACCCCTCGGGCCCGAACTCCCGCCCGAGGCCCGAGCTCTTGTAGCCGCCGAAGGGGCCCAGCATGTCCAGGCTGAAGGTGTTGACCGAGTAGGTGCCGGTACGGACCTGGCGGGCGATCTCGATGCCGTGCTCGACGTCCGCCGTCCACACGCTGCCGCTCAGCCCGTAGTCGGAGTCGTTGGCGATCTTCACGGCGTCGGACTCGTCGTCGTAGGGCAGCAGGCAGATCACCGGGCCGAAGATCTCCTCGCGGGCGATGCGCATGGAGTTGTCGACGTCGCCGAAGAGGGTCGGCTCGACGTACCAGCCGCGGTCGAGGCCGGCCGGGCGTCCGCCGCCGGTGAGGATCTTGGCGCCCTCCTCCTGCCCGATGCGGATGTAGTCGAGGTTGCGCCGCTGCTGCCGCCTCGCCACCAGCGGGCCCACCTGGGTGGCGGGGTCCAGCGGGTCGCCGACCGTCAGCGCGCCCGCCGCGGCGGCCAGCGCGTCGGCGAACTCGTCGTAGCGGGAGCGCGGGAGGAGGATGCGGGTCTGGGCGACGCAGGCCTGCCCGTTGTTCATCCAGGCCGCGGGGGCGATGCCCGCCACGGCCGTCTCGACGTCCGCGTCGGGCAGGACGACGGCCGCCGACTTGCCGCCCAGTTCGAGGGTCACGCGGGTGAGGTTGCGGGCGGCGACCTCCATCACGCGTTTGCCGGCCGCGACCGACCCGGTGAAGGACACCTTGTCGACGCCGGGGTGCCCGACCAGGTACTCGCTCACCTCCCGGTCCGCGGGCAGGATCGACAGCACGCCCTCCGGCAGCCCGGCCTCCCGCGTGATCTCGCCGAGCAGGTACGCGTCCAGCGGCGACTCGGGCGAGGGCTTGAGGACGGCCGTACAGCCGGTGAGCAGCGCGGGGGCCAGCTTGGCGGCGGCGACGAACTGCGGGACGTTCCAGGGGACGACGGCGGCGACGACCCCGACGGGCTCGCGCCGGACGAGGATGCGGCCGAGCACGCCGTCGCGCCGCTCCTCGTAGGTGAAGTTCCGCGCGACCGTGATCGCCGAGTCCCAGACCATGACGGCGCCGAGGGCCTGGGCGAGGACGCTCCAGGAGTACGGCGAGCCGTTCTGGGCGGAGATCACGCGGGCGATCTCGTCGTGCCGGGCGGCGATCCCGTCCTTGATCCTGCTCACGACCTCGATCCGCTCGTCGAGACTCATGCGCGGCCAGGGGCCCTCGTCGAAGGCCCGCCGGGCCACCCCCACGGCCCGGTCCACATCCGCGGTCGAGGCGTGCGGGACGCGCCCGATGACCTCTTCCGTGTGCGGCGAGATCACCTCGATGACGTCCGTACCCAGGGGGTCGGTCAACTCCCCGCCGACGAACAGCTGTCCGTGTTCCACGAGCTCGGTCATGGCCGCTGCCTTCGCATCTGACGGTGTTTCAGAAACTGATACCAGTTCTCGTTATAGTGGGCAATGGCCGTGGAACGGAGGGCACATGCAGAGCAGCCAGGACCGCGGGCCCGCCCCGGCGGTGTACGACCACGGCGGAGGTGTCCGGTCCCTGCGGGTCCCCATCCCGGACAATCCCCTCGGCCACACGCTGGTGTACGTCGTCGACACCGACCGGGGCCCGGTACTGATCGACACCGGCTGGGACGACCCGGCGTCCTGGGACACCCTCGCGTCCGGCCTCACCGCCTGCGGCACCTCGGTCGCCGAGATCCACGGCGTGGTCGTCACCCACCACCACCCGGACCACCACGGCCTGTCCGGCCGGGTCCGTGAGGCCTCGGGCGCGTGGATCGCGATGCACCCGGCGGACACGGCGGTCGTACGGCGGACCCGGGGGGCCCGCCCCGAGCGCTGGTTCTCGTACATGGCGGCCAAGCTCGCCGCCGCCGGCGCCCCGGAGGAGCACATCGCCCCGCTGCGCGCGGCCCGGCCCCGCGCCCTGCCCGGCCTCTCCCCCGCCCTGCCCGACCGCGACATCGTCCCCGGCGAACTCCTCGACCTCCCCGGCCGCCGCCTGCGCGCGATCTGGACCCCGGGGCACACCCCGGGCCACGTCTGCCTCCACCTGGAGGAAACCCACCCCGCGCGACTCCCCGGCCACGGCCGCCTGTTCTCCGGCGACCACCTGCTGCCCGAGATCACCCCGCACATCGGCCTCTACGAGGATCCCGACGACACCACGGTCACCGACCCCCTGGGCGACTACCTCGACTCCCTCGAACGCGTGGGCCGCCTCGCCCCCGCCGAGGTGCTCCCGGCCCACCAGCACCCCTTCCCCGACGCCGCCGCCCGCGTCCGCGAGCTGCTCGCCCACCACGAGGCCCGCCTCACGGACCTGCTGGCCCTCCTCGCCGAGCCGCTCACGCCCTGGCAGCTCGCCGAGCGCATGGAGTGGAACCGCCCCTGGGCCGACATCCCCCACGGCTCCCGCACCATCGCCGTCTCGGAGGCCGAGTCCCATCTGCGCCGCCTGGTCAAGGCGGGCCGGGCGGAGGCGGTGCCGGGGAGCGATCCGGTGACGTACGTGGCGGTGCAATGAGGTGGCAAACCCGGCGGAGGACCGACCGCCGGGGTGCTACGAAACAATCATGGACCCCATGGAACGCCTCCTCGCCGAACGCGCCTGCGAGCGCCTGGTCATCGACTTCGTCCACCGGCTCGACCTGGGCGAACCCTCCTCCGTGGCCGAGCTGTTCACCGAGGACGGCGTCTGGCAGTGGCCGGAGGACGGACGGCTGGTCAAGGGCCGGGACGCCCTGCGCGCGTACTTCGGCTCCCGCCCCGCCGACCGGCTGTCCCGCCGCATGATGTCCAACGTCCTGGTCACGGTGGTGTCCCCGGACGTGGCCGAGGCGATCTCGTACTTCACGACGTACCGCGTCGACGGCTACGACGGCGGTATGGTCCCGGCCGGGCCGCCGGTCCAGGCCGGGCACTACGAGGACACGTTCCACAGGGCCGACGGCGCCTGGCTGCTCGCCTCGCGGACGCTGCACCTGCCCTTCGGCGGAGCCACCCCGCGGGCGAACTCGCCTCTGCCATAAGCCGGATGGGGTCGGCGCGGGGCCCTAGGATGCATATGCCGCGGCGCTCACAGACATCGCGGAGTTGCGTTCCCCCGCAAGGAGACATGCCCATGGGCACCGAAGAGGCCGCTCGTACGACGCCCGGCAGCGGAGTCCTGGACAGCGGATCGGCCGGGCCCATGGTGCCGCGGCTGGTGCTGGGCGCACGGCTGCGCGGGCTGCGGGAGGAGCGGGGCATCGGCCGTGCGGACGCGGGCCATGTCATCCGGGCCTCCGCGTCCAAGATCAGCAGGATGGAGACCGGCCGGCACGGGTTCAAGCTGCGCGACGTCGCCGATCTGCTCACGCACTACGGCGTCACGGACGAGGCCGAGCGCGCGACCCTGGTGGCACTGGCCGAGCAGGCCAACACCCCCGCCTGGTGGCAGTACTACAGCGACGTGGTGCCCACCTGGATGCAGACGTACCTGGGCGCGGAACAGGCGGCGAGCGTCATCCGCTGCTTCCAGGTCCAGCGCGTTCCCGCACTGCTCCAGACCGCCGACTACGCACGGGCCTCCATCCGGGTCGCCCGCCCGGACGCCGGCGCGGAGGAGTTGGACCGCCGGGTCGCGCTGCGGATGACCCGCCAGCGGATTCTGCGCCGGCGGCCGGCGACCCGGTTGTGGGCCGTGATCGACGAGGCGGCGCTGCGTCGCCCGGTGGGCGGTCCCGACGTCCTGCGCGCGCAGCTCAGGCATCTCATCGAGATCTGCGGGCTTCCGCAGGTCACGGTCCAGATCCTGACGTTCAGCAGTGGCGGCCACGCGGCGGAGGGCGGCCCGGTCACGATTCTGCGCCTGCCCGGCGGCGAGTTGCCCGACGTGGTCTACCTCGAACGGCTCACCACCGGCCTCTATCCCGACCGGCCTGCCGAGATCGAGTGCTACTGGGACGCGATGAACCGGCTGGTGGTCGAAGCCGAGTCACCGGACGAGACTCCGACCATCCTCCACCGCATCCTTCAGGAGACCTGAGACGTCAGCGTTTCAGGGCGACTCCGCCGTACTGGTGCACCTCCGCGGGGAGATCCAGGGCCGCGGCGTCGGGGCGCCAGCGCGAGCAGGACGTGACGCCCGGTTCGAGCAGCTCCAGACCGTCGAAGTAGCGGGCGATCTGCTCGGGGCTGCGCAGGATGTACGGGATCGAGCCGCCGTCGTTGTACTGCTGGATGGCCCGGACGTAATCCTCGCTGGTGTCGGTGCTGTCGTACTGGACGAGGTAGCTGCCGGAGGGCAGGGCGTCCACCAGCTGCCGCACGATCGAGCGTGCCTCGTCGTGGTCCTCGATGTGGCCCAGGATGCCCATCAGCATGAGGGCGACGGGCTGGTCGAAGTCGAGCGTCTTCCCGGCTTCCCGGATGATCGTGCCCGGCTCGCGCAGGTCGGCGTCGACGTAGTTGGTGACGCCTTCCTCGGTGCTGGTGAGCAGCGCGCGGGCGTGGGCCAGCACCAGCGGGTCGTTGTCGACGTAGACGATCCGGCTCTCCGGCGCCACCCGCTGGGCGATCTGGTGGGTGTTGTCCACGTTGGGCAGCCCGGTGCCGATGTCCAGGAACTGGCGGATGCCCTCCTCGGCGGCGAGGTGGCGGACGGCGCGGGCGAGGAAGTAGCGGGCGGCGCGGGCTCCGGTCTCGATACCCGGGAAGATCTCGCGGAACGCGTCACCGGCCACGCGGTCGACTTCGTAGTTGTCCTTCCCGCCCAGCCAGTAGTTCCAGATCCGGGCCGAGTGCGGCACGGAGGTGTCGATCTTGGGGAGCGGCTCCTGCCCGGAGTTCCGCACCTGATCAGTCATGGACGCTCCTGCGTGTGGTCGTGGAGGCCCACGTTAGCTTGAGTGCCGCCGTGCCGGCCCCTGAGACAGGAGCAACTCCTCGGCGGGGCCCAGCAGTTCCGCTTCCGTCCGGCTCCGTAGTCCAGGCCGGGTCACCTTCCCCGCGTAGGAGGCTCGTGGACCATAGGAGGCGAAGCTGTCCGCCCCCACCCGGCACCCTCAGCCCGTTTTGGACGTGCGGGTACAGTAAGCGGGTCGTCATCACACCCGTACGGGGGGAAGCCGGTGCAATTCCGGCGCTGACCCGCAACCGTGTACCGCCGCCGAGGCGGTGAGCCGGATCGCCCCGTACGGATCGTGACCGGCTCACGTGCCCGGCAGGCCGCCGGTGCACGGCACCGTCGAGGTACGGAGCCGAGCCGCCGGGGTGTCCCGTGCTGCCCGGCTCCCCCACAGGGAGAGGCACCCGCCGATCATGAACGTCCGCCGCAGCGCCGCGGTCCTGGCCGCCGTCGCCGTGGTCGGCGCCGCCACACCGGCCGTCGCCGACCCGTCCCCTTCTCCGTCCCAGGCGTTCCCCTCCGCCCTGTACGGCGGCAAGGACCCGAAGTTCGACGGCGTCTGGCGCCAGTCGCTCGCCCTGCTCGCGCAGGACACGGTGGGTGTGAAGCCCGCGGCGAAGTCCGTGGAGTGGCTGGTGCGCCAGCAGTGCGCGGACGGTTCCTTCGCCCCGTACCGCGCCGATCCCACCGCCGCGTGCGACGCCAGGACCATGGTCGACACGAACCAGACGGCCGCCGCCGTCCAGGCCCTCACCGCCCTCGGCGGGCACGGCGCCGTCACCGGCAAGGCCGTCGCCTGGCTGAAGTCCGTCCAGAACAAGGACGGCGGCTGGGGCTATACGCCCGGCGGCGCCAGCGACACCAACTCCACGTCCGTCGTCATCGGCGCGCTGACCGCCGCGGGCGAGAAGCCGCAACAGGTCGAGAAGGGCGGCAAGTCGCCCTACGACGCGCTCCTGAAGCTGGCCCTCGGCTGTGACGGCGACGACGCGGGCGCCTTCGCGTTCCAGCCGGACAAGAAGGGCAAGCTCGCCGCCAACGCGGACGCCACGGCGGCGGGTGTGCTGGGCGCACTGGGCAAGGGCATGGTGGTGAAGCCCGGCGGGAAGACGGGGGCGACCGAGACGACCGGGGCGACGAAGGGCCAGGCCTGCGAGGACGGGAAGACGCCGGAGCAGGCGGCGGCCAACGGAGCCGCCTACCTCACCAAGGCTCTCGCCGAGGACGGCCACCTCACCTCGGCCCTCCCGGGTGCGGACCCCCAGCCCGACTACGGCAACACCGCCGACGCGGTCGTCGCGCTCGCCGCGCGGGGTGACACCGGGCAGGCGGAGAGGTCCCTGAGCTGGCTGGAGAAGAACGCCTCGGCCTGGGCCGGCCAGAACGGTCCCGCCGCCTACGCCCAGCTGATCTTCGCCGCCCACGCGACGGGCACGGACCCGCGCGACTTCGGCGGCACCGACCTGGTGAAGCAGCTGAACGCGACGGGTCCGGCCCCGCAGACCGCCGAGAAGACCCAGGCCGCGGAAGACAAGAGCGACTCGGACTCGGGCCCCTTCGGCGTCTGGTGGTACGTCGGTGTCTGCCTCGTCGCCGGTGTCGGCATCGGCTTCCTCTTCAGCGGCCGCAGGAACAGGCAGCAGCCGTGATCCGCCGGGCCCTTCTCCTTGTCCTGGCCTCGCTCCTGCTGGGCGCGGGAGCGGGCCAGGCCCAGGCCGCCGGGTACCGGTACTGGTCGTTCTGGGACCGCGAAGGCGACCACTGGGTCTACGCCACCCAGGGCCCGTCCGTGACCCGTCCCTCGGACGGCGACGTCCAGGGCTTCCGCTTCGCGGTGAGCGAGGACTCCTCCGACGCGGCCCGCCCGCGCGGCACGGCCGACTTCACGGCGATCTGCGCGAAGACGCCCGCGCAGGACGGCGAGAAGCGGGTGGCCCTGCTCCTCGACTTCGGCACGGCGGCGGACGCGCCGTCCGGCGAAAAGCCGCCCGCGCCTCGAACGGCCTGCGCACGGGTGTCCCCCGACGCGACGACGGCAGAGGCCCTCGCGACGGTGGCCAAGCCGTTGCGCTACGACACGAACGCCCTGTTGTGCGCCATCTCGGGCTACCCGGAGAAGGGGTGCGGGGAGCAGGTGTCGCAGAGTGAGACCCCGACCGGGAAGCAGGACAAGCCGGACAACGGCCCGTCCCTTGGCCTGTGGGCGGGAATCGCCACGGTGGCAGTGCTGGCCGCAGCAGCGATCTGGCAGGTACGCCGACGTGGGTAGCGGCACCCAGCCTGCGGGCAGTCGTGCCGCTGGGGCGGCACCCGTCCCGCAGAAGGGCGGCACCACGCTCCGCCGGGCTGCGGACCCACCCCGGCCCGGGCACCGACGCGGAGCACAACTGCACCCAGCAGCATGGTGGCTCTGGTCCCTTTCCCTCGGCACCGCGGCCACCCGCACCACCAACCCCCTCCTCCTCACCCTCCTCATCACGGTCTCCGCCTACGTCGTGGCCACCCGCCGCCCCGACACCCCCTGGTCCCGCTCCTACGGCGCCTTCGTCAAACTCGCCCTCGCCGTCCTGCTCATCCGCCTGCTCTTCGCCACGATCCTCGGCTCCCCCATCCCCGGCACGCACACCCTCCTCACCCTCCCCGAAGTCGGTCTGCCCGCCTGGGCCCAGGGCATCCGCCTCGGCGGCGCGGTCACCGCCGAGGCCCTCACCTTCGCCCTGTACGACGGCCTGAAGCTGGCCACCCTGCTCATCTGCGTCGGCGCCGCGAACGCCCTCGCCAACCCCTCCCGCCTACTCAAGTCCCTCCCGGGCGCCCTGTACGAGATGGGCGTCGCGGTCGTCGTCGCCCTGACCTTCGCGCCCAGCCTCATCGCCGACGTCCAGCGCCTGCGCGCAGCCCGCCGTCTGCGCGGCCGCCCGGACAAGGGCCTGCGGGGCCTGCTGCACGTCGGCCTGCCGGTCCTGGAGGGCGCGCTGGAGCGCTCGGTGTCGCTCGCCGCCGCGATGGACGCCCGCGGCTACGGCCGTACCGCCCAGGTCCCCGCCGCAGTCCGCCGCACCACCGCCGCCCTCACCCTCGGCGGGCTGCTCGGCGTGTGCGCCGGAACGTACGGTCTGCTCACCGCCGAAGGCGCCACCTACGGCATCCCGGTACTCCTCACCGGCCTCGCAGCCGCCCTCGCGGGTCTCCGGCTCGGCGGACGGCGGTCGCTGCGCACCCGGTACCGCCCCGACCGCTGGGACGTGCGCGCCTGGCTGGTCGTCGCCTCCGGCGTGGCGGTCGCCGCGCTCCTCACGCTCGCCGCCGTCCGGGACCCCGCGGCCCTGCACCCCGGCGTGGTGCCGCTCGTGGCCCCCACGCTCCCCCTCTGGCCCGCGGCGGCGATCCTCCTCGGCCTGCTGCCCGCGTTCGTCGCCCCCGACCCCAAGGAGCCCTCGTGATCCGCTTCGAGGATGTGTCCGTGACGTACGACGGCGCCGCTGAACCCACCGTCCAGGGCATCGACTTCGAGGTCCCGGAGGGCGAACTGGTCCTCCTCGCCGGCCCGTCCGGTGTGGGCAAGTCCACGGTCCTGGGCGCGGTCAGCGGGCTCGTCCCGCACTTCACCGGCGGCACCCTGCGCGGCAGGGTCACGGTCGCCGGCCGCGACACCCGCACCCACAAGCCGCGCGAACTCGCCGACGTCGTCGGCACGGTGGGCCAGGACCCCCTCTCCCACTTCGTCACCGACACCGTCGAGGACGAACTCGCCTACGGCATGGAGTCGCTGGGCCTCGCCCCGGACGTGATGCGGCGCCGCGTCGAGGAGACGCTCGACCTGCTCGGCCTCGCAGGCCTGCGCCACCGTCCGATCGCCACGCTCTCCGGAGGCCAGCAGCAGCGCGTCGCGATCGGCTCGGTCCTCACCCCGCACCCGAGCGTCCTCGTCCTGGACGAGCCGACCTCCGCGCTCGACCCGGCCGCCGCCGAGGAGGTCCTGGCGGTCCTCCAGCGGCTCGTGCACGACCTCGGCACGACGGTCCTCATGGCCGAACACCGCCTGGAACGCGTCATCCAGTACGCCGACCAGGTCGTACTCCTGCCCGCCCCGGCCGCGCCTCCGGTCCTGGGCACCCCGGCCGAGGTGATGGCCGTGTCCCCCGTGTACCCGCCGGTGGTGGCTTTGGGCCGGCTGGCAGGCTGGACGCCCTTGCCCCTGACGGTCCGCGACGCGCGCAGGCGGGCAGTAGCTCTGCGCGAACGGCTCGACGACGCCCCCAAGGGGCGCGGGGAACTGCGCGATCAACCACACACCACCCGCACCCGCAAACGCTCCGAACCCCCCACCCCAGTAGGCGCGCTCCAAGCCCTCTCGGTCACCCGCGCCCGCATCCAAGCCCTCCGCGGCATCGACCTCACCATCACCCCCGGCGAGACCATCGCCCTCATGGGCCGCAACGGCGCCGGGAAGTCCACCCTGCTCAACTCCCTGGTCGGCCTGGTCACCCCCAGCTCGGGAACCGTCCGGCTCGGCGAAGCCGTACCCCACCGCACCTCCCCGAAGGACCTCGTCCGCAAAGTCGGCCTGGTCCCGCAGGAGCCCCGCGACCTGCTCTACGCCGACACCGTCGCCGCAGAGTGCGCCGCGGCCGACCAGGACGCGGACGCGGAACCCGGCACCTGCCGTGCCCTGGTCACCGAACTGCTCCCCGGCGTCAGCGACGACACCCACCCCCGGGATCTCTCGGAGGGCCAGCGGCTCGCCCTCGCCCTGGCCGTCGTACTGACCGCCCGGCCGCCGCTGCTCCTGCTGGACGAGCCGACCCGCGGCCTGGACTACGCGGCCAAGGCCCGCCTGGTCGCGGTGCTCCGAACCCTCGCCGCCGAGGGGCACGCCATCGTGCTGGCCACGCACGACGTGGAGCTGGCCGCCGAGATCGCCCACCGGGTGGTGCTGCTCGCCGACGGCGAGGTGATCGCCGACGGCCCGACGGCGGACGTCGTGGTCTCCTCCCCCTCCTTCGCCCCCCAGGTCACCAAGATTCTGGCCCCGCGGCACTGGCTCACGGTCTCCCAGGTCCGCGCGGCCCTCCAGCCCGGGACCGACTCGTGAACGCCCAGCGCCAGGCCCGGGCCGTCCGTCTCGGCCCCCGCTCGCTCGCCGCGCTGGCCCTCGTCAGCGCCGTGGGCGTCGTCGCCTTCGGCTGGCCGTTCCTGACCCCGCCCACCTCGCGGCTCAGCGCCCACGCGCAGGACGCGCCCTGGCTCTTCGCGGGCCTGCTGGTGCTGCTCGTGGCGGTGGTGGCCGCGGCGATCTCGGAGACCGGTCTCGGCCCGAAGGCGGTCGCGATGCTCGGCGTGCTGGCCGCCACGGGTGCGGCCCTGCGGCCGATCGGCGCCGGTACCGCCGGGATCGAGCCGATGTTCTTCCTGATGGTGCTGAGCGGGCGGGTCCTCGGCCCGGGGTTCGGGTTCGTCCTCGGCTCGGTGACGATGTTCGCGTCCGCGCTGCTCACGGGCGGGGTGGGCCCGTGGCTGCCGTTCCAGATGCTGGCGATGGGCTGGTTCGCGATGGGCGCGGGCCTGCTGCCGGGCCCGGACCGGCTGCGCGGCCGTGCCGAGCTCGTGCTGCTCGCGGTCTACGGCTTCCTCGCCGCCTTCGCCTACGGCACGGTCATGAACCTGGCCGGCTGGCCCTTCATGAGCGCCCTCGCCTCCAACGTCGCCTTCGACCCGCACGCGGCGGTCGCCGGCAACCTGGCCCGTTTCCTCGCGTACTGCCTGGCCACCTCGCTGGGCTGGGACCTGGGCCGGGCCGTCGTCACGGTCGTCCTGACGCTCGCACTCGGCCCCGCGGTCCTCCGGGCGCTGCGCCGCGCCACCCGCCGGGCGGCCTTCGAGACGCCGGTCACGTTCGACGCGCCCCGGACGTGAAGCCCCCCACATGACCCCCGTCACGTACGAAGCGGGGCCGTAGGAACAGCCCCCGGTCACGGGGCGGACCTTCCGCGCACATGCGGCCACACCTAGTAAGCGGGCTCCTTGCGGGCATCCGGCGTGCCTGTTTCGCTGGCCAGGCCACCTCCCAAGACCGCCCGCCCCGTAGACAGAGCCCACCCCCCACAGACCGAAGGCGGCGGCCCCCTGATCCCCGGGGCCGTCGCCTTCGCCCATCTCTTGCGTCCTCTACTTGCTCTCGAGCTTCCCCAGCGGCTCGGGGTCCTCCTCCAGCGCGACGGCCGCCGCCTTCCAGCCGGTGTCCCCGGGGTAGAGGGCGCTGCGCAGGTAGGCGGTGGTGAGGCGCTGGAGCAGTGCGACGCGTGCGGGACTCTCGTCGGTCGTCTCCGCCACCTCGTAGCCGGGGATGCCCCCGAGCGAGTGTTCCGCTCCGAACAGCGTGAGCAGGCTCTTGTTTCCCGGGCTGTAGGTGTACGGGTCGGTGAACCAGTCCGGTCCGCGCGTGGACAACGCGGAGTCGTCACGGTCCCCGGCGACGATGAGCGCCGGCGTGGTCATGGTGTCGAAGGACGGCCTCATGAACGGCAGGTGCTCGACGGCGAACGGGGTCAGGTCGTCGCCCAGGCCTGCCATGGCGAGCAGCACACCCGCCTTCACACGTGGGTCGGACATGTCCTCGCCGGGAACACCGTCGGAGTCGAGGACGCGCGCGCCCAGCAGCGTGCTCGCCGTCTGCGCCCCCCAGGAGTGACCGGCCACGGCGATACGGTCACGGTCGAGGCGTCCGGCGAGGCCCGGTACGGAGGCTTCGAGGACGTCGAGTCCGTCCAGCACACGCGTGAGGTCCTCGATACGGAAGCGCCAGATCCGCGGCGTGCGGGGGTCCTCGGGTGGCAGGCCCAGCGTCCTGGAGTCCAGGTGGGTGGGCTGCACCACCACGAAGTCCTGGGCGGCCCAGAAGTCCGCCAGCGGGGCGTAGCCGTTCATCGACCAGCCGAAGCCGTGCGAGAAGAGGACGACGGGCAGATCGCCGCCGGCCGCGGGGGCGGACACGCGGACCTGGAGGTCCTCACCGCGGCCCGGGGCGGGCAGGACCACCGGCTTCGCGGAGATCACCATGGTGGAGTCGGACAGGAAAGTGCCGGGCATGGAGGTGCCTTCCGGTCAGGTCTGTCATCATGAATAAAACGGAACGCCGTTCCGATTACGACACCCACGATACGGAACACGGTTCCGCTTTACAACCGCACGCAACAGCACGCACCAGCACCAGCACGGAAGGACGACACGGTGAACGACAGCGGCCAGAGCGCCGGAAGCCCGGCCCGGTCCAAGCGCAAGGACGCCCGGCGCAACCAGCAGGCCCTGCTGGACGCGGCCGCCGAGGTCTTCGTCAGCTCGGGCGTGGACGCGCCGGTACGGGACATCGCGACCAAGGCCGGCGTCGGGGTGGGCACGATCTACCGCCACTTCCCTACCCGGGCGGACCTCGTCATCGCCGTCTACCGCCACCAGGTCGACGCCTGCGCCGAAGCCGGCCCGGCCCTGCTGGCGGCCGGCCCGACGCCCCATGCCGCCCTGGAGCGGTGGGTCGATCTCTTCGTCGACTTCCTGGTCACCAAGCACGGCCTGGCCACCGCGATGCAGGGGGACAGCACCTGCTTCGGGCCGCTGCACACCTACTTCCTCGACCGCCTCCTGCCGGTGTGCACCCAACTGCTCGGCGCCGCCGCCGATTCCGGCGAGATCCGCTCCGACCTCGACGCGTACCAATTCATGCGCGGCATCGGAAACCTCTGCGTCGGCGCCGACAGCGACCCCCGCTACGACGCACGCCGACTGGTCGCGCTCCTCGTGACAGGACTACGCCAACCGCACTGACCGCTACTGGGCCCGAACCCGGAGTTCTTTCACCCCGTTGATCCACGCCGACCTCAACCGGCGCGGATCTTCGACCAGTTGGAGACCCGGCATGGCGTCGGCGATCGCGTTGAAGATGAGGTCGATCTCCAGCACGGCGAGGGACTTGCCCAGGCAGTAGTGCGGGCCGCCACCTCCGAAACCGAGGTGGGGGTTGGGATCGCGGGTGATGTCGAAGTCGTCCGGCTCGTCGAAGACCTCGGGGTCGTGGTTGGCGGAGGCGTAGAACAGCCCCACCCGGTCGCCCTTGCGGATCAGTTTGCCGCCCAGCTCGGTGTCCTGGGTGGCGGTGCGCTGGAAGGCGGCGACCGGGGTCGCCCAGCGCACGATCTCCTCCGCCGTCGTCGACGGCCGCTCCCTCTTGTACAGCTCCCACTGGCCGGGGTGGGTGAGGAAGGCGTGCATGCCGTGGGTGATGGCGTTGCGGGTGGTCTCGTTGCCCGCGACGGCCAGCATCAGCACGAAGAAGCCGAACTCGTCGGAGTTGAGGTTGCCCTGGTCCTCCGCCGCGACCAGCTGCGTGACGATGTCGTGGGCGGGACACTGCTTGCGGTCGGCGGCCATGTTCATCGCGTAGGCGATGATCTCCGTGGCCGACTCGGCGCCGACCTCCTCGGTGATGGCGTACTCGGGATCGTCGTACGCGATCATCTTGTTGGACCAGTCGAAGATCTTGTCCCGGTCCTCCTGCGGCACGCCCATCAGCTCGGCTATCGCCTGGAGGGGCAGTTCGCAGGCGACCTGGGTGACGAAGTCGAAGGGGCCGGTGTGCGCGCCGGCGTTCGCCACGATCGCGTGGGCACGGGCCCGCAGCCGCTCCTCCAGCGCGCGGATCGCCCGGGGCGTGAACCCGCGCTGCACGATCTGCCGCACCCGCGTGTGCTCGGGCGGGTCCATGTTCAGCAGGATGAACCGCTGCGCGTCGATGGAGTCGCGGTCGATGTGCTCGTTGAAGCGGATGATCGCCGTGTTGAGGTACGACGAGAACAACTCCGGATGCGTGGAGACGTACTTGACGTCGGCGTGCCGGGTGACCGCCCAGTATCCCTCGTCCTGGAAACCGGCGAGACCCGCCGGCTGCGGCACCCAGCAGACCGGCTCCACCCGGCGCAGCTCGGCGAACTCCGGCAGCGGCACACGGCTGTGCAGCAGGTCCGGGTCGGTGAAGTCGAACCCCTCGGGCAGCGCGGGACAGGACATGGCGGCTCCCACCACTCGTACCGACTCTGATTCTGACGGCCCATCAGCTGTGCGGAGTTGCGGTGACGGTAGTAACGGGTTCTACAAGTAGCAAGGGGCATGGACCCCCCAATTACTCGCACGACTCTTGCGGTCGGAGAGCAGCCCTCAGCACACTGCTGGCAGAACTAGAACGCGTACTAGTTCCGCGTAGCCTCCCGGAGAGGACCCGCACCCATGGCTGCCGAACCCGTGATCGTCGAAGCCGTACGCACCCCCATCGGCAAGCGCGGCGGCGCGCTCGCCAACCTGCACCCCGCCTACCTCCTGGGCGAGACGTACCGCGAGCTCCTCGGCCGCACCGGTATCCCGGCCGACTGCATAGAGCAGATCGTCGGCGGTACGGTCACCCACGCCGGTGAGCAGTCCATGAACCCCGCGCGCACGGCCTGGCTCACGATGGGGCTCCCCTACGAGACGGCAGCGACGACCGTCGACGCGCAGTGCGGGTCCTCGCAGCAGGCCTCCCACATGCTGGCCAACATGGTCGCCACGGGCGTGATCGACGTCGGCATCTCCTGCGGCGTGGAGTCGATGTCCCGGGTGCCGCTCGGGTCGGGCTCGAAGCACGGGCCGGGCAAGCCGTTCCCGGACGAGTGGAACGTCGACCTGCCGAACCAGTTCGAGGCGGCCGAGCGCATCGCCCGCCACCGCGGCCTGACCCGCGAGAACGTCGACGCCCTGGGCCTCGCCTCCCAGGAGCGGGCCGCCCACGCCTGGGCGGAGGAGCGCTTCAAACGAGAGACGTTCGCGGTCCAGGTGCCGACGACGGAGGAGGAACAGCACGCCGGGCAGGGCATGTGGCGCCTGGTGGACAAGGACGAGGGCCTGCGCGACACGACGGCGGAGGCGCTGGCCGCGCTGAAGCCGATCATGCCGACGGCGGTCCATACGGCCGGCAACTCGTCGCAGATCTCCGACGGGGCGGCGGCGATCATGTGGGCGTCGAAGCGGATGGCTCGTGCCCTGAAGCTGAGGCCCCGGGCCCGGATCGTGGCCCAGGCCCTGGTGGGCGCCGACCCCCACTTCCACCTCGACGGCCCGATCGACGCGACCAAGGCCGTGCTGGGCAAGGCCGGGATGTCCCTCAAGGACATCGACCTCGTGGAGATCAACGAGGCGTTCGCATCGGTCGTACTGAGCTGGGCGCAGGTCTTCGAGCAGGATCTGGAGAAGGTGAACGTGAACGGTGGCGCGATCGCGCTCGGGCACCCGGTGGGAGCCACCGGGGCCCGGCTCATCACGACGGCGCTTCATGAACTTGAGCGCGCGGACAAGGAGTTCGCGCTGATCACGATGTGCGCGGGCGGCGGTTTGGCCACCGGCACGATCATTCAGCGGTTGTAGTCGTCGTCCAGTCGATGAAGGTGGTGAACGTGGCGGGGTCGAGGGTGAGGATCGGTCCCGCCGGGTTCTTGGAGTCGCGTATTGCGACGACCGTGGTGTGTGCGGTTTCGGCGATCTCTACGCAACTGCCGCCTTGATCGCCGCTGTAGCTGGACTTACGCCACTGGGCCCCCGCCGGGATCACACTGCTCGCCATAGCGTTCCTCCATCACACGCCGGATCAAATCCGCCGATTCCCTGAGGGAGAGCGCGGCGGCTTGCAGATGATCGTAACGGAGCGAGCAGTCCTTGACGGTGTCCGGGTTTGCGGTCGGATGCCCGCTGCCGTACCCCTCGGTGTAGACGATGTCGGGATCGCTATCGAAGCGGAAGAGGTCAAATGAGCCTTGGAGTCCTGCGTGGGCTCCAGCGGAGAACGGCAGGATCTGAACGTTGATCCGGGGGTTGCCCTCGAAGGACAACAAGTGGGCCAGTTGGCCGCGCATGCTTTCCCGGCCACCGATCTCCTGGTACAGCGCGGCTTCGCTGATGACTGCCCAGAAGACGGGCGGCTCGCCCTTCTCGAAGATGCGCTGACGTGCCAGCCGAGCGGAGACGCGGTCGTCGAGGTCGGTTCTGTCCAGCGCACCCAGCACCCCCCTTGCGTACGCCTTGGTCTGAAGAAGGCCGTGAACCAGATGCGTGTGGAAGGTGCACATCGCGACTGCTCGCACCTCCAGCTCAGCCACTTGCCTGAACCAGGCGGGCAATTGGCTCCGCAGCACCAGTTCGACCAGCCGGGAGAACAGGCCGTCCGTGCCCAGCGCCGCATCCGCCCGCTCACTGAACTCCGGCGTCGGAACCTTCCGTGCTGTCTCGATCTGGCCAACCAACGAGCCCGTGTAATTGAGGATCTCCCCGAGCTGCTTCTGTGTCAGCCCGGCGGCCTCACGGCATCTCCTCAGCTCGAAGCCGTAGTAGTCGAGCGGAGACGCACCCGGGTCAAGGGCGTTGATGTGGGTCACGGCAGAAGCCCCTCTCACGCAACTCGGCCCACAATGGGACCCGTTGTATCCGTTCCGTAGCCCAGAGTAGTCACGGCACGCCAGCCTCGTCCCGTGAACGAATACATTCCCGCCCAGTACACGATGCGCCTCACCGTCGGTGAACACGCCCCCCTCCACATCCGCCGTATCGTCCGCTCGTTCCTCGGCGAGTGGGGTATGCCCGAGCTGTCGGACGCCGTCGAGCTGGGCGTGACCGAGCTGCTCGCGAACGTCGTACAGCACGTCCCCGACCGCCGCTGCGCGCTGCTGTTGCTGCGGCAGCCGGCCGGGGTGCGGGTCGAGGTGACGGACGGCAGTGATCGACTGCCGGTCTCCCCGGCCCGGCCGGAGCCGGAGGCCGAGGGTGGCCGGGGGCTGCTCCTGCTCGACGCGATGGCCGACAAGTGGGGCGTGTCGCTGTGGCGCGGGGGCGGGAAGACCGTGTGGTTCGAATGCGGGACCGAGTCCGTCACCCTGGAGTGAACAGAGACCTTGAACCGTGTGTCCTGACCACCCCTTGGGCTTCGGGGCCGTCAACAGTACGGAGTGCCTGGCGCGTTGGCCCAGAAGGAAAGGAACGACCAGGTCTGGGCTCCGATGCGACCGTCGACGACGATGTCGGCACACCGCTGGAAGTCCTCCGTCGCGGATTGCGTGACTCGGCCGAAGTCTCCGTCCTCGTCCAGGTCGGCGCCGATCGCCTGATTCAGGTAGCACTGGGCCTGTTGGACCGCTGCCCCGGATGACCCCAGGCGAAGGCTCGGTCGACTATCGGTGTAGTTGCATACGTCGTCCGGTCCCTGGGCCACGAGGCTTGCTGGACGATTCAACGTGTCTGCGGCCTGGGCGCTGGTCACCGCGGCGGTCGCCGAAGTGCCATGTGATGCCGCTACAGCTGGTGCTGCCGCGAGGGAAATTGGAAGAATCAGGGCCGCCAGGGCGGTGAGCACACTTCGCATCCCCATCACCTCCAGAGAGGGTGCCCTTTTCTCATCGTGCGCGCCCCTCACCCGGGGTGCATCTCGGGCGAGGCCGGCGAACGCGGCGAGGGCATGGGCTGCGGCCGCAACCGCCCGTCTCCAGCGGGCGGTTGGGGCTCAGCCGGGGGCGGTGTCAACTGTGTACGGGTCTTTGGGCCGGTGTGCGTTCACGCTGGCCGCCGCGGCGGTGGCGGCCCGGGGGCCGGACAGCAGATAGGTGAGTGCCAAGCCCGCGCCGACGACCACCGCTCCCCCGGCCGCGTCCAGCACCCAGTGGTTCCCGGTCGCGACGATCGAGGACGCGGTGAGCAGCGGGTGCAGCATCCCCAGGGCCTTGATCCACCAGCGGCCCGCCAGCACGGCGATCACCACGCCGCACCACAGCGACCAGCCGAAGTGCAGGGACGGCATCGCCGCGTACTGGTTGGTCAGGGCGGTGAGCGTGCCGTAGTCGGGCCGGGAGAAGTCCTGGACGCCGTGGACGGTGTCGATGAAGCCGAGCGCCGGCATCAGCCGGGGCGGGGCCAGCGGGTAGAGCCAGAAGCCGACCAGGGCGAGCAGGGTGGCGAAGCCCAGGGCGGAGCGGGCCCAGCGGTAGTCGGCGGGGCGGCGCCAGTACAGGACGGCGAGGACGGTCAGCGGGGCGATGAAGTGCAGCGACACGTAGTAGAAGTCGCAGAAGTCCCGCAGCCAGTCGATCGTGACGACGGTGTGGTTGGCCCAGTGCTCGATGTCGAGGTGCACGGCGCGTTCCAGGCCGAGGATCTGGCGGCCGTTCTCCTCGGCCTCGGCCCGGCCGGCCGAGATGCTGCCCCCGGTGGCGGCGAGCCGGACCTGGGAGTAGGCGGCGTAGGTGACCCGGATGAGGAGCAGCTCCAGCAGGAGGTTCGGCCGGGTGAGGACCCGGCGCAGGAAGGGCGCGAGCGGGATGTGCCGGAAGCGGGCCGGGGCGGCGGGGGCGTACTCGGTCGGGACCGGCGACTGGTAGTGCGGGGAGGTGCGGGACAGGAACGGCACGGCCGTGGCGGCGGCGAGGGCGGCGACCAGGACGAGGTTGGTGCGCAGCGGGTCCAGCGACGGCATGTCCGGCAGCATCATCCTGGCCGGCAGGGTCATGACCAGGACGACGGCGACGGGCCAGACGTAGCGGTCGGAGGCGCGTGTGCCGGCCCGGCCGACGACCGCGAGCAGCACCCACAGCAGCTGGTGCTGCCAGGCCGTGGGCGAGACGACGATCGCGGCGCAGCCGGTGATCGCGACGGCGAGGAGCAGCTGGCCGTCGTCGACGTAGCGCACGGCGCGGCGCAGGGCCAGGACGGCGACGGCCGCGCCGAGCGTCAGGAAGAGCGCGACCTCCAGGGGGCCGTTCAGGCCGAGCCGCAGCAGGGCGCCGTGCAGGGACTGGTTGCCGAGGTCGTCGGCCCGGCCGCCGAGGCCGACGCCGGCCATGTGGTGGACCCAGTAGGTGTGGGAGTCGTGCGGCATCGCGGCCCAGGCGAGCGCGGTGCAGGCGGCGAAGGTGACGCCGGTGGAGCGCGCGGCGCGTCTGCGGCCGGTGAACCACAGCAGGGGCGTGAAGAGCAGCAGGGTGGGCTGGAGCGCGGCCGCGACGCCGATGAGCAGGCCGCTGGTCCGCTGGCCGTGGGCGGCGAAGCAGCCCAGCAGGACGAACAGGACCGGGATGATGCTGGTCTGGCCGAGCCACAGGGTGTTGCGGACCGGCAGGGACAGCATGAGCAGGCCGATGGCGACGGGGGCGGCCAGCAGGGCGGTGCGGCGGCCGATGGGCTGGGGCAGGGCGCGGGCGGCGATCAGTCCGAGCGCGACGACCAGCAGCAGCGTGCCGAAGGTCCAGCCCCAGCCGAGGGCCTGCTCGGCCGCACGGGTGAGGGGCTTGAGGACGAGTCCGCCGAAGGGGGTGCCGGTGAAGCGGGTGGAGTCGTAGAGCGAGCCGGTCACGCGCAGGACGCCGTTCGGCCCGACCCAGGTCTCCAGATCCGTCAGCCGCTCGCCCCTCGGAGTGCCGAGCACGACGGCCACCTGCCGGGCGGCGAGGGCGGCGACGATCAGCCACAGCGCGAGACAGGCCATGCGCAGGGGCGCGCGGGAGGGTGTGCGGGTACTGCCGACGGCGGTCGCTCCGAAGGCTTCCGCCGGTCGTCCGCTGCGCTCCGCATTCGCCACGCCTCGTCGACCTTCTACCCGATATGCCCCCTACGTCCGGTTGACGATAGTGCGCGAGGCGCGTGGTTGCCTCTCGTGACGCGAGAAGGATCACATCAAGATCGCGTGGGAACCGCTCCCAGCCGGGCAGACGTGCCTGCACAGCCGGGATTTAGATGCCCCCTGCAACGAAAGGCGTACGGCCCGTGATCGGCCTTTATCCGCCTATCGTCGCTTTTCGGCCCGTACGACAGCGCCGCCGCGCGGACCGCGCCCCTGTCCCCGTCGAAAGGTAGGCGAGCGAGTCTTGTCGACTGTCTCAGTCGTCGCTCCCGCGTCCGGCCTGAAGAGCCGCGCAGCGAAAACCCCCGACCCCACCGTCACCGACCCCGCGCTCGTCAAGCGCGCCGTGAAGGCGGCCGCGCTGGGCAACGCGATGGAATGGTTCGACTTCGGTGTCTACAGCTACATCGCGGTCACGCTGGGCAAGGTCTTCTTCCCCTCGGGCAACCCCACCGCGCAGCTGCTCTCCACGTTCGGCGCCTTCGCCGCGGCCTTCCTCGTCCGTCCCCTCGGCGGCATGGTCTTCGGCCCACTCGGCGACCGCGTCGGCCGCCAGAAGGTCCTCGCGCTCACCATGATCATGATGGCGGCGGGCACCTTCGCGATCGGCCTGATCCCGTCGTACGCGACGATCGGCGTCGGCGCGCCGGTCCTGCTCCTCGTGGCCCGCCTCGTGCAGGGCTTCTCCACCGGCGGCGAGTACGCGGGTGCCTCCACGTTCATCGCCGAGTACGCCCCCGACAAGCGGCGCGGCTTCCTCGGCAGCTGGCTGGAGTTCGGCACCCTCGCCGGCTACATCGGCGGCGCCGGCCTGGTCACGCTCATGACCGCCCTGCTCTCCGCCGACGACCTGACCTCCTGGGGCTGGCGCATCCCGTTCCTGATCGCGGGCCCGATGGGCATCATCGGCCTGTACCTGCGGCTGCGCCTGGAGGAGACCCCGGCGTTCGCGGCCGAGGTCGAGAAGGCCGAGACCGACCGCCCCAAGGTGCCGCTGCGCGAGATGATCACCGGCCAGTGGCGGGCCCTGCTGCTCTGCGTCGGCCTGGTGCTGGTCTTCAACGTCACCGACTACATGCTGCTGTCGTACATGCCGAGCTACCTGACCGGTCAGCTCCACTACGACGAGACGCACGGCCTGCTCGTCGTACTCGGCGTGATGGCCCTCATGATGATCGTCCAGCCCTTCGCCGGCGCGCTGACCGACCGGATCGGCCGCCGCCCGGTGATCGCCACCGGCTGCGCGGGCTTCCTGCTGCTGTCCGTCCCGGCCCTGCTGCTGATCCGCGAGGGCAGCCTGCTGGCCGTCGCGCTCGGCATGGGCGCCCTCGGCCTGCTGCTGGTCTGCTTCACGGCGGCCATGCCCTCGGCGCTCCCGGCGCTGTTCCCGACGAAGGTCCGCTACGGCTCCCTGTCCATCGGCTTCAACGTCTCCGTGTCCCTGTTCGGCGGCACGACGCCGCTGGTGGTCACGGCCCTGATCGGCGCGACCGGGAACATGATGATGCCCGCGTACTACATGATGGCCGCGGCCGTCGTCGGCGGTTTCGCGGTGTGGCGCATGGCCGAGTCGGCGGGGCGCCCGCTGCCGGGGTCGGCACCGTCGGTGGCCGACTGAGAACCGTCGGTGGCCGGCCGAGAGCCCTTCCGGTGACCGGCTGAGACAAGACACGCCGGGCGATATCCCCCTGACAGCGAACCGGTGCACCACGTATCTTCGTCACCGCCACTAGTTAGGGATGCTAACTATGCGTACGAAAGGTAGAGGTGCATGAGCGAGTCGCACGTCTGGGACGAGGTCGACGCCTACTTCACCGACCGCCTCGCCCCGGACGACGAAGCCCTGGCGGCCGCCCTGCGCGACAGCGACGCCGCCGGGCTGCCGCACATCAACGTCGCGGGCAACCAGGGCAAGCTCCTCCAGCTCCTGGCCCAGATCCAGGGCGCCCGCCACATCCTGGAGATCGGCACGCTCGGCGGCTACAGCACCATCTGGCTGGGCCGCGCCCTGCCCGCCGACGGGCGGCTGGTCTCCCTGGAGTACGACCCCAAGCACGCCGAGGTCGCCGTCCGCAACATCGCCCGCGCCGGCCTGGACAAGCTCGTCGAGGTCCGGGTGGGCCCGGCCCTGGAGTCGCTGCCCAAGCTGGCCGACGAGAACCCGCCCCCCTTCGACCTGGTCTTCATCGACGCCGACAAGGCCAACAACCCGCACTACGTGGAGTGGGCCCTGAAGCTCACCAGCACGGGCAGCCTGATCGTCCTCGACAACGTCGTCCGCGGCGGCCGCGTGACCGACGCCGAGAGCACGGCCCCGGACGTGACGGGCACCCGCGCCGCGATCGAACTGATCGGCAGCCACCCGCGGTTGAGCGGTACGGCGATCCAGACGGTCGGCATGAAGGGGTACGACGGGTTCGCGCTGGCACGGGTGCTGGCGTAGGGCCGGGTGTCGCCGGGCGCTCAGACCTCGTGGAAGAAGCCCACGTTGACGCTGCGCGGGGCGGTGCGGTCCTGGACGATGACCTCGCCGCTGCCGCCCCTGGGCAGCGGGACGGTGCCGCCGTAGGCGAGGGGCTGGACGTACTCCCCCACCGTGAGCCGGACTTCGGAGGACGGGTCGGGCTGGGAGCCGCGCAGCCAGGTCAGCTGCCAGGTCCCGTCGGCCCCGCACAGGAACTCCAGGTGGACGCGGGAGACGAACAGCCAGTCGTCCGGCGTCGACAGCCGGCACACCGACTTGTCGCGGCCCACCCGCAGCACGGCGCCCGGCTCGCTGGGCGCGTCGGCCATGAGCATGCCGGCCGTGGCACCCTCCTCCGCCGCGGACACGGCGGCCATGGTGAGTTCGAGCACGTGCGCTCCTCCTGAGACGTCCTGATGGGACTGCAAGCCCGCCGCATGATAGAACGCCAGGCCGCACGGTGTCCGGCACAATGGGTTCATGACCGAGCGAAAGCCACCCGGCGTCGACTTCGAGTCCTGGGTCGACAAACAGATCCGTGATGCGGAGACACGCGGCGAGTTCGAGCGGCTGCCGGGGGCGGGCCAACCGCTGCCGGCCGATGTGGACTCCACCTACGACGAACTGTGGTGGGTCAAGCGGAAGATGGCGCGCGAGGGCCTATCGGTCCTGCCGCCGACGCTGGCACTGCGCAAGGAGGCGGAGGACGCGCTCCTGGCCGCGTACGCGGCGCCTTCGGAGCAGGCCGTCAGGAAGATCATCGGCGAGATCAACGACAAGATCCGCGACATGATGTTCAAGCCGCCGCCCGGGCCCCCGCTCGGTAAAAAGCCGTACGACGTCGAGGACGTCGTACGGCAGTGGCGGGAGCGCCGGGCGGACCGGTGACCGGGGCTCGGGAGCACCCGGCTCAGACGTGCAGCAGCCGTTCCGCCAGCTCCCGGTAGTCCTTCAGGGCCAGCCGGAGCTGCTCGGTGTCGCCGCTCGACACGGGCTTGCCCTCGCCGCCCTCCACGGACTGCCAGGAGTGGCGCAGGGTGCGGCGGCGCTGGGTCACGGCCTCGGTGAACCGGGCCGCGATCTCCTCCAGCACGTGGTCGGCCTCCTCGACGGCGGCCCGGGGGGCGTCGACGAACTCGGCGACGGCGTGGTGCAACTGGGAGCCGAGTTTGTCGGACTCGTCGTTGGGGAGCAGGTGCGTGCCGTGCGCTTTGGAGGTTTCGGGGGTGCCAGGGGTTGCCGCGGTCTCGGAGGTCCCGGGAGTCCCAGGGGTCTCATGGGTCCCATGAGAGCCGAGCGCCCCGGCGGTCCCGGGGGCCCGGGAGGTTTCAGGGGTCCGGGCGGTTTCCGCGGTCCCCTTTCCGGTGGCACGGTCCGTCGGACCGCCGATGCCGTGCGACGTCGTGCCGTGGCCGGTGCCCAGGGCGGTCTCGCCGCGGGCGTCGGGACCGGCGGAGCCGCGGGCGCCGAAGGATTCGTCGCCGGGCGGTGGGGTCATGTTGGACATCGATCTCAACTCTCCTTCGCCTGACGTCGGTGGAGCGCCCACGGCATGTGTCCGTCGCGGGTGGCCGGGGCCTTGCGGCCGCCGTTCAGCCCGGCCTTGTGCCGTCCGCCCTCATGGCGTCCGCCCAGGTGCGGGCCGGCGGCGTGGCCTCCGCCGTCGTGGCGGGCGGGCCGCACGAGCTCCTCGAACAGGGCGCGGGCCGCCACCATGGCCTCACGCATGTCTTCCGTACCGGTGCCGCCGTCCCGGGCGTCGTCCGCGCGCAGGTGCGCCGCGCGGTGCACGCGCCGGTAGCCGTCCACGTGGTGGGCGTGGTGCACGGACAGCGCGGCGAGCTGTTCCTCGTACTGCCCGCCGTCCGGGAAGCCCCGGACGCCGGCGAGCTCCGCGAGCAGCCGGTCCGCCTCGGCGACGGCCTCCCGCGGCGAATCGACGAACCGCTCCTGGGCGGCCGTCCAGCGCGCCTCGTACTGCTCGCGCTGCGCCGGCTCCAGCGCTCGTTCGCGCAGGTCGCCGTGGCGTTCCACGCGCTCGGCGAGCTCGCGCTCGGCCGCCTTGGCGTCGCCGTCGTGGCGGGCGACGGCCAGGTCGTACTCGGGTCCGAAGCGCCGCTTCAGGCTCGGGCCGCGCCGAGCCCCTCGGGCGCGCAGGGTCATGACGGCCGCGATGATGACGACGGCCGCCGCGATCACGATCAGAGCAATGATCAGGCCAGTGGACATGAATGCCTTCCGGGTTCTCGGCCCAACCGGCTCTCCTCGCGAGCCGGTTCGCCGACCGGGTAGCCCGGAAGCAGGCCCCCAAACGGTGTCCGGCCCACCCCCGGGGCGCGCACACCCCGGGATATTCGGTTGCGGGCCTGGCAGGGCCCCCGCCGAGAATGCCGGTCATGACCTGGACCGTGGCCCCGGAACCGTACGACTCCCCCGTCGCCGCCGCCCTGTGGCGGGCGTACTACACCGAGGTCAGCGACCGCTGGTACCTGCTGCACGAGGGGCGCCGGACCGACCCGGACGAGCTGGAGCGTGAGATCGCCGCCCAGCCGGGCGCCGAACTCACGCCCCCGCGCGGCCGGTTGCTGGTCGCCCGGTACGGCGGTGAGCCGGCCGGCACCGCGGGCGTACGGCTGCTGGACGGCACGACCGCCGAGCTCAAGCGGGTGTTCCTGTGCGAGCCGATGCGCGGCAAGGGCGGTGCCGCGCTCCTGGTCGGGGCCGCCGAGGACGCCGCCCGCGCGCTCGGCGCCGGCCGGATCGTGCTCGACACCCGCGGCGACCTCGTCGAGGCCCGCGCCCTCTACGCCCGGCTCGGCTACACGGAGACCGAGCCCCACAACGACGAACCGTACGCCGAGCACTGGTTCACCAAGCACCTCACCTGACCGCCCGCCGACGGCGCCTCAGCCGGAGCGCCTCACCCGACCACCCACCGACGGCGCCTCAGCCGAGGTGCTCCACCGGACGGACCTCGGAGGGCCGCTCCCGCTCGGAGCCGCACAGTTCGCCGTTCAGCTCCCGCACGAGCTGCACCAGATCCGTCGGCCGGTCCGGTCCCCACCAGTCGCCGAGCAGCGCGGCGAGGGACTCCTCACGGGCCTGGGCCAGCCGCTCGGCGACCTCGCGACCCCGGTCGGTCAGGACCATGTCGAGGCCCGTGCGCACGGCGAGCCTGCGCTCCTCGACCTGGCGTACGGCCTTCATGATCACGGGCAGCGACACGGGCGTCCGCTCGGCCAGCACGGCCGGCTCCACCGAGCCGTACCGCCTCATCCGCAGCAGCACCCAGCTCGCGGCGGGCAGCAGGTCGTAGCCCGCCCGGGCGGTGATCTCCCGGTAGATCTCGCGCCGCCCCGCGCGGCTGCCGAGCACCGACAGCGCGCGGCACACCTCGTCGTGCGAGGACCGCTGGACGGGGTTGCTGGCCAGGGTCTCCGTGACGTCGGGCGCGGTGACGGAGCCGCGCAGCCGGTCCTCCTTCAGGAACCAGGCGAGCACGAAGCCGAGGAGCGCGACGGGGGCGGCGTAGAGGAAAACGTCCGTGATGGAGACGGCGTACGCGTGCAGGGCCGGCGGGCGCAGACCGGGCGGGAGGGCGGCGATGCCGCGCGGGTCGGCCTCCAGCGCGGCCACCGAGACGCCGGGCGGCAGTTGCGCCCCCCGGAAGGCGTCCGTGAGCTGGTCACCGAGCCGGTTCGCGAAGACCGTGCCGAAGACGGCCACGCCGAACGAGGCGCCGATGGAGCGGAAGAAGGTGGCGCCGGAGGTGGCGACGCCCAGGTCCTCGTACGGGACGGCGTTCTGCACGATGAGCACGAGGACCTGCATCACCAGGCCGAGTCCGAGGCCGAAGACGAAGAAGTAACCGCTCAGCTCGGCGGTGGAGCTGTGCTCGTCGAGCTGGTGGAGCAGGAGCAGCCCGAGGGTGGTGACGCCGGTGCCGGCGACCGGGAACACCTTCCAGCGGCCGGTCCGGCTGACGATCTGCCCGGAGGCCGTCGAGGCCAGCAGCAGCCCCAACACCATCGGCAGCATGTGCACACCGGACATGGTCGGGCTGACGCCCTGCACGACCTGGAGGAAGGTCGGCAGGTAGACCATCGCGCCGAACATGGCGAAGCCGACGACGAAACTGATCACGGCGGCGAGCGTGAAGGTGCGGACGCGGAAGAGCTTCAACGGCAGGACGGGTTCGGCGGCCCGCCGCTCGACGGCCACGAAGACGACGGCGAGGGCGACACCGAGCACCGCGAGCCCGACGATCTGCGCGGACCCCCAGCCCCAGGTCGTGCCTCCGAGGGAGGCGACGAGCACCAGGCAGGTGGCGACGGCCGCGATGAGGAAGGTGCCGAGGTAGTCGATGACGTGCCGCTGCGCCCGGCGCGGGATGTGCAGCACGGCCGCGATCACGGCGAGCGCCACGATCCCGACGGGCAGGTTGACGTAGAACACCCAGCGCCAGCTCACATGCTGGGTGAACAGCCCGCCAAGCAGCGGCCCGAGCACGCTCGTCGCCCCGAACACGGCCCCGAACAGCCCCTGGTAGCGCCCGCGTTCGCGGGGCGGGACGAGATCTCCCACGATGGCCATCGACAGCACTATCAGCCCGCCGCCGCCGAGCCCCTGCACGGCCCGGAACGCGATGAGCTGGGTCATGTCCTGCGCCATGCCGCACAGCGCGGAGCCGACGAGGAAGATCACGATCGCCGTCTGGAACAGCCGCTTGCGGCCGTACTGGTCGCCGAGTTTGCCCCACAGCGGGGTCGCGGCGGTCGCCGCCAGCAGGTAGGCGGTGACCACCCAGGACAGGTGATCCATGCCGCCCAGCTCGCTGACGATGGTGGGCAGCGCGGTCGACACGATGGTCTGGTCGAGGGCGGCGAGCAGCATCCCGAGGAGCAGTGCGCCGATCGAGACCAGCACGTTCCCGGACACCTGTTCCCGGTCGGCGGCGCCCTGGTCCGGCGTCTTAGTGACGTGCACATGCCCGGCCATGAGACCTCCCGAGGGTCCTGTGACATTTTCCATCGTGACCGGTGTGACGGGGTATGGCCCGCCGAGTCCTTTTGGAAGCTTTCATTCCGGGGGCTCGTCATCCGCACTGTGGAGAAGATCTGGATAATCTCTGGAGTTCGCGAGGGGAGGGAGGAACGCGTGGAACAGCCGAACGGCCACCCGTGCCCGGAGTGCGGCACGCCCAGACAGCCGGACAACACCCCGTCCTGCACCTGCGCCCAGCGCGCCGCAGAGGCCCTCCGCAACGCCCGCACGACCGATGCGGCGGCAGCGGAGGACTTCGACCCGCTCCGGATCCGTCCCTACGTCGAACTCACGCCCGACCCGCCCACACGGGCTCCCGAGGACGAGGACACGCCGGGCCGGCCCACGTCGCCCTCGCACACGGACGCACCCACGCGGGCAGGCGGCAACACCCCACGACGAACCCGCGCGGACGGCCCGACCACGCCCTCACCCGCGACGAGCCCCGAGCAGCCCACCCGGGCGGCCGACGGCACCCCACGGCGACCACACGCGGACGGCAGGCCCACGCCTGCGGGGGCCTCCTACGCCGAGACCTCGGCGCAGACCCCCGAAGGCGCCCCGGGCCGGACGCCCGGGCGACCGGCCGACCACGCCCCGCGACCGCCCCAGACCCACCCGTCGGGGTCCCGGCGCGAGGACGGCCCCGCCCAGCCGTCCCCGGCGGACCACTCCGCCTCGGCCCCGCATGCCCAGACCTCCCCTGCCGACGCTTCCACCCGAGTGGGCGAAGGCACTCCGCGACGGACCCGCACGGACGATCCGACCGCCTCGCCGCACGCCGAGGCCTCACACGCCCAAGCCCCCGCGCGGGCCACCGACGACGCGCCGCGACGGCCCATGACCAACTCCGGGCGGGCAGCCGACACCGCTCCCCGGCCGTCCCGGACCCACCCTGCGCAGCCCCCGCACACCGACGGCCCCGCGCGGGCCACCGACGACGCGCCGCGACGGCCCATGACCAACTCCGGGCGGGCAGCCGACACCGCTCCCCGGCCGTCCCGGACCCACCCTGCGCAGCCCCCGCACACCGACGGACCCGCGCGGACGCCCCACGACGCCCCGCGACCGCCCATGACCAACCCCGGGCGGGCAGCCGACACCGCTCCCCGACCGCCCCGGACCCACCCTGCGCAGCCCCCGCACACCGACGGCCCCGCGCGGACGCCCCACGACGCCCCGCGACCGCCCATGACGAATCCCGGGCAAGCCCCGCGCGCCGAAGGTGCCGCGCCGCCGCCCTCCCCCGCCGACGTGACCATGCCTTTGCGCCCGGTCGCCTCGGTCGACCCGGACGCGACCACCGTGCTGCCGGCCTCGCCGGTCACTTCCGTGCTGCCGGCCTCCCCGGAAACCTCCGTCCTGCCGACGCCCCTGGCCTCCGCCGCGACCGAGCCCAGCGTCACCGATCTGCGGCTTTTCGACGGCACGGGAGGACCGGGCCGGGGCAGGCCGGAAGCGGACGAGTCCGGCCGCAGGCCCCGGCGTCGGCGGCGCAACGCACTGCTCGCCACGGCCGCCGGGGCCTGTGTCGCCGTGGTGGCCGCGGCCGGGTACGCGAGCGGGATGTTCTCCTACGAGGCGCCGTCCCGGAACAGCGCGCTGCCGGACGACCTCCGGGCGAGCGTGCCGGACGTCCCGTCGAGCAGCGCGGCATCCACGCCGCCGGCGGAGAGCACACAGGCCGCGCCGCCGGCCCCCGCCGTACCGCCGCCGTCGGCCACGCTGAGCCCCTCGGCGTCCCCGTCGCCGTCCACGCCGAGCGCCTCGCCGAGCCCGTCGCGGTCGGCCAGCCCGTCGGCATCCCGGACGTCCGCCCCGGCCAGCCCGGAGAACGCGCCCCCGGACCGATCCCGCCAGAACAGCGGCCCCGCCGTCCTGCGCCTGGGCGACCGCGGCCCGGAGGTCACCGAACTCCAGCTCCGGCTGCGCCAGTTGTACCTCTACGACGAGGACACCGACGGCGACTACGACAGCCGGCTCGAGGAGGCCGTCCGCACCTACCAGTGGTCACGCGGCATCCAGACCGAAGATCTCGGCGTCTACGACCGGGAGACGCGGGCCAAGCTGGAGTCGGAAACCAAGGAGCCATGACCGGCCCGAGCGCCCTACTGTGACGCCGTGACTACTCAGGTGATCGTCCTCAACGGCGGTTCGAGCTCCGGCAAGTCCGGGATCGTCCGGTGCCTGCAAGAGGTGCTGCCGGACCCGTGGCTCGCCTTCGGCGTCGACTCGTTCGTCGATGCGCTGCCCGCGAAGATGCAGGGCTCGGACGGAGGGATCAGCTTCGCCGCGGACGGCGGGGTGAGCGTGGGCGCGGAGTTCCGCGCCCTGGACGCGGCCTGGACCGAGGGCATCGCCGCGATGGCCCGCGCCGGCGCCAGGATCATCGTCGACGACGTCTTCCTCGGCGGACCGCACTCCCAACTGCGCTGGCAGAAAGCCCTGGACGGGCTCGGCGTGCTGTGGGTCGGCGTCAGGTGCGACAGCGCGGTCGCCGCGGGGCGCGAGATCGCCCGGGGCGACCGGGTCCGGGGCATGGCCGCCTCACAGGCGCACCTGGTGCACGAGGGCGTGCGCTACGACCTGGAGGTGGACACCACACACACCGAGTCCCTGGTGTGTGCACGCACCATCGCCGCCCACGTTTGACCGAGCCGGCTCCTGGTGACCGCAGCGTCCGTCACCCGACATGCAGACGGATCGTCCCGTCCCCCACGGCCTCCACGCGCACCTGCGTGAGGTCGTCCACCACCACGTCCGGCGCGTGGAACGCGGCCCGGGGCCCGACCCCGACCACCGTCATCCCTGCGGAGCGACCCGCCGCTATCCCGGCGCCGGAGTCCTCGAACACGACACAGTCCGCGGGCGCCACACCAAGCTCGGCGGCGCCCTTCAGAAAGCCCTCGGGGTCGGGCTTGCTCGCCCCGACCGACTCCGCGGTCACCCGCACCTCGGGCAGCTCCAGCCCGGCCGCGGCCATCCGCGCCGTCGAGAGCGGGACGTCGGCGGAGGTCACGAGCGCGTGCGGCAGCCCCCGCAGCGAGGCGAGGAACTCCGCCGCCCCGGGGATCGGGACGACACCCTCGGTGTCGGCCGTCTCCTCGGCGAGCATCCGGGCGTTGTCCGCGTAGTTCTGCTCCATCGGCCGGCCGGGCAGCAGCAGCGCCATCGACGCGTACCCCTGCCGTCCGTGGACGACCTTCATGACCTCGTCCCCGTCGAGCCCGTGCTGCTCGGACCAGCGCCGCCAGACGCGTTCGACCGAGGCGTCGGAGTTGACGAGGGTGCCGTCCATGTCCAGCAGCAGGCCGCGGGCGGTGAGCACGGCGGTGGCCGTCATCGGCAGCTCCAAGGCTCAGGGCTCGGACGAGGGCACTCGGCAGCCCCCGGAGGGACAAGGCGGCCCCGCCCGCCGGTCAGGGAAAACGGGCGAGGGCCACTTTGTTTCTCCACGGTACAAAACATCCCCGGATCGCGCCAGGGCCCCCCGCAGACGTTCACCCACCGTTCAGCTCGCCCCGGCTCCCCCGGCCGCCCCGGCTCACCCGGTCACGGCCTCCCACAGGCTCCACACACCGAGAGCGAGCATCACCAGCGCCGCGATCTGCGTGATCAGCCGCAGCGGCACCTTCTTCATCAGCGCCTTTCCGCCGACGATGCCGATTCCGGCCACCGCCCACAGCGCGAGCACCGCGCCCAGGCCGACGGAGAGCGGGTCGTCGTAGCGGGCGGCCAGGTTCGCGGTCATGATCTGCGTGAGATCGCCGAACTCGGCGACCAGGATGAGCATGAAGCCCGCGCCCGAGACCTTCCAGAAGGACTGGTTCTCCGGCTTGCGGACCTCTTCCTCGTCCTCGCCCTTCTTCAGCAGCAGGACCGCGGCCCCGCCCAGGAAGAGCACGCCCGTCAGCGCCTGCACGATCTGCTGCGGCAGCAGCGTGAGCACGCTGCCCGCGGCGACGGCGAGCGCGACATGCAGCGCGAACGCAGCGGCGACACCGGCGAAGACGTAGGAGGCGCGGTAGCGGGTGCCGAGGACGAGGCCGGCCAGGGCGGTCTTGTCCGGCAGTTCGGCGAGAAAGACGACGCCGAAGACGACGGCCGTCACGGTCAGGCTGATCAAGGGTTCCTCAATCGGTCGGGGCTGCCCCACCGAGAGTGCTGGATCTTCACACACGACACCTCGGCACGGCAGCACACTCGGCTCCCGTGCCGTGGGGCACGGGTGTGCACTGCTTGCCGAAGGTCTCGCTGGCGGGACCCCTGGACGGACCAGTAGGACCTGCCTCCGGGCGCCGGCTCAGGCGGGCTGAGCAGTATGTCGACGGTCCGGCGAAGAGCTACTCCCCTTCTGCGCCGACCATGGTACGCGACACCCCTGGAGCGAAAAGTTCCGCCTTAAAGCTTGTCATGTCATGCACGCGTCACTAACTTCTCACCGGGCGCACACCTCCCCGCAACACGGCGCGACGAGCATTCCCTCGCTCGCAGCCCAACGCCCCCACCCCTCAAGGGAGTTCGCATGCCGAAGTTCTACGCGCGTCGACGGCTCAGCATACTCGCGGGCCTCACCGGTCTCATAGCCTCGGCCGGCCTTCTCAACGGCCCGGCCGCCTCCGCCGCCCTGCCCACCCCCGTCAGCGGGGCCACCGCCCGCTCCTACCTCGCCTCGCTCACCGTGGCCACGGAGGACCGCACCGGCTACAACCGCGACCTCTTCCCTCACTGGATCACCCAGTCCGGCTCCTGCAACACCCGCGAGGTCGTCCTCAAGCGCGACGGCTCGAACGTCCAGCAGGACTCCTCCTGCGCCGCCACCAGCGGCAGCTGGTACTCGGTCTACGACGGCGCCACCTGGTCCGCCGCCTCCGACGTCGACATCGACCACCTGGTCCCGCTGGCCGAGGCCTGGGACTCCGGCGCCGACTCCTGGACGACCTCCCGCCGCCAGTCCTTCGCCAACGACCTGACCCGCCCGCAGCTCATCGCGGTCACCGACAACGTCAACCAGGCCAAGGGCGACCAGGACCCGGCCACCTGGATGCCCTCCCGGACGACGTACCGCTGCACCTACGTCCGCGCCTGGGTCCAGGTGAAGTACTACTACGGCCTCTCGGTCGACTCGGCCGAGAAGTCCGCGCTCCAGAACCACCTCGCGAACTGCTGACACGCGCGAATCCGTGTCGGAACCTCCCCGCTGACCTCCGTCGTTCCGTACCGTACGGGGCGACGGAGAGGGGGCCACGATGGCCGGACTGCGGCTCGGACCGCTGCTGAGGTACACCGACGACTCGTCCGCGACCGTATGGGTGGAGACGAGCCGTCCGTGCACGGCCGCGGTGCGCTGCGCCGACGGCGCCGGCGGCACGGCCCCGACCTTCCAGGTGGCGGGTCACCACTACGCGCTGATCCCGGTGACCGGCCTCACGGCCGGTACGTCCACGACGTACGAGGTCCTCCTCGACGACACCCCCGTGTGGCCGCTGCCCGACTCCCCCTTCCCGCCGTCGGCGATCCACGCGCCGGACAGCGAGGGCGGCCTCCGCGTCGCCTTCGGCTCCTGCCGCTGGGCCGCCCCTCCGGCCGGCGGGCACGACCCCGTGGGCCCGGACGCCCTCGACGCGCTGGCCACCCGCCTCGTGGCCGACCCGGAGGGCGAGCGTCCCGACGTCCTGCTGCTGCTCGGCGACCAGGTGTACGCCGACGAGACCTCCGAGACGACGCAGCGCTGGCTGGCGGCCCGCCGCGACCTGAACGAGCCGCCGGGCAACGGGGTCGCCAACTACGAGGAATACACGCACCTCTACTACGAGTCGTGGCTCGACCCCCGCATCCGCTGGCTGCTGTCCACCGTCCCCAGTTCCATGATCTTCGACGACCACGACGTCATCGACGACTGGAACACCTCCGACGCCTGGCTCACCGACATGCGGGCCACCGACTGGTGGCGGGAGCGGCTGCTGAGCGGCCTGATGTCGTACTGGGTGTACCAGCACCTGGGAAACCTCTCACCGGAGGAACTGGCCGCCGACCCGGTGTACAAGGGCGTCCGGGAGGCCTCCGACGGCACCGACGTGCTGCGCGCCTTCGCCGCCCGGGCCGACGCCGACGCGGCCACGGCGCGCTGGAGCTACCGGCGCGACTTCGGGCGCGTACGCCTGCTGATGGTCGACAGCCGGGCGGCCCGGGTCCTCGCCGAGGACCGCCGCGCGATGCTCGACCCGGGCGAGGAGGCCTGGCTGCGCGAGCAGGTCCTGGACAGCCCCGGGTCGTACGACCACCTCCTCCTCGGCACCTCGCTGCCCTGGCTGCTGCCGCATCTGGTGCACGACGCCGAGGGCTGGAACGCGGCGCTGTGCCGGGGGGAACGGGGCGAGCGCTGGGCGCGGGTCGGGGAGAAGGTGCGGCGGGGGGCCGACCTGGAGCACTGGTCGGCGTTCCCCGAGTCGTTCGCCGGGCTGGCGGAGCTGATCGCCGAGGCAGGCTCGGGGCGGGACGCCCCGGCGACGGTGTGCGTGCTGTCCGGGGACGTGCACCACGCCTACATCGCCGAGCCCTCGTGGCCCGGGCCGGGTCCCGACGCCCGGGTGGTGCAGCTCGTCTGCTCGCCCGTCCACAACTCCGTCCCCCTGTCGATCCGAATGGCCTTCCGGGTAGGCTGGAGCGCGGTGGCGCGCACGTTCGGCCGTGGCCTGGCCCGGCACGGGCGTCTCCCCCGGCCGCCGGTCGGCTGGCGCAAGACGGGCGGCCCCTGGTTCGGCAACCAGCTGATGACACTGACCCTGCGCGGCCGTTCGGCACGGCTGCGCCTGGAGCAGGCCCGGGCACGGGAGGGAAAGGGCCCGCGCCTGACGACGCTGCTGGACTCCGAACTTGCCCCGTAACGGACCTATTACGACCCTTTCTTGCCCCGATGACCGTGATGCTCGTGAGGCATCCCACACCGACCGTCAATCCTTGGCCAGGGACCTCGGTTCCGGTCCCCGGCGACGGCATGATGAGGCGGACCGTCCGCTTCCCCACCGGCGGACCTCCGAATGCGCCCCACACGCCCGGGAGCCCCACCCTTGTCTGCGTCGACCGAGGAATCCGTACCGGAAGAGGCCCTGCCGGAGGGATCCGTACCGGAAGAGGCCCTGCCGGAGGGATCCGTACCGCAGGAACGGCCGGAAGCAGCCGTACCGGAGGAACGGCCGGAGGGATCCGTACCGCAGGAACGGCCGGAGGGACCCGTGCCGCAGGAACGGCCGGAGGGACCCGTGCCGCAGGAACGGCCGGAGGGACCCGTGCCGCAGGAACGGCCGGAGGGACCCGTGCCGCAGGAACGGCCGGAGGGACCCGTGCCGCAGGAACGGCCGGAGG
>NZ_JARVKU010000022.1:0-166389 GCF_029813805.1 Streptomyces sp. DH10 | reverse complement strand
GCGCCGCTCCCTGGCCGACCCGCTGATGGACGTCCTGCACCGCGTCCTCGCCGTCACCGGCCTGGAGGTCGAGCTGTCGGCGTCCCCGCACGCCCTGGCAGCGCGCCGCCGCGAGACCCTCTCCAACTTCCTCGACGTCGCCGCTTCCTTCGCCGCCGGCGACAACGAGGCCACCCTGCTCGCCTTCCTCGGCTTCCTGCGCACCGCCGCCCAGTACGAGAAGGGGCTCGACAACGCCCTCCCCGGCGGCGAGAACACCGTCAAGGTGCTCACCGCCCACAAGTCCAAGGGCCTGGAGTGGGACGTCGTGGTCGTCCCCGGGCTGGTCACCGGCACCTTCCCCAGCAGCCAGGGCCGCGAGAAGTGGACCTCCCAGGGCAAGGTCCTGCCGCACCGGCTGCGCGGCGACGCCGACACCCTGCCCGAGGTGGAGTCCTGGGACGCCAGGGGCCTGAAGGCCTTCCACGAGGCCATGAAGGACCACCAGCACACCGAGGAACTCCGCCTCGGCTACGTCACCTTCACCCGCCCCCGCTCGCTGCTCCTCGGCTCCGGCCACTGGTGGGGGCCCACCCAGAAGAAGCGCCGCGGACCGTCCGCGTTCCTCCAGGCCCTCCACGACCACTGCGCGGCCGGGTACGGCGAGATCGAGGCCTGGGCCGACGAACCCGCCGAGGACGCGGAGAACCCGGCCCTGCACCAGGCCACCGCCGACCAGGTGTGGCCCCTGCCCCTGGACGAGACGGCCCTGGCCCGGCGCCGCGCGGCCGCCGCGACCGTCCTGGCGCACCTGGAGGACCTCGCGTCCCACGAGGCCGGGCACCCCGCGGCCGCGCACGACCCGGATGGGGCCGAGGACCCGGAGTGGCCGCCGCCCCCCGAGGACGACGAGCCTCCGTACGACGAACCGGACCCGTTCGACGACGATCCCTTCGACGACGCCCCCTTCGCAGAAGACCTCTTTGAGAGTGACGCCTCCGCGGAGGACCCGGCCGCCCGGGACGGGCGGCCCGCGGACCGCCCCAGGGTTCCCCACCAGGCGGCCCCACCGGAGCCCCCCGCCGCGCGCCCGCACCCCACGGCCCCGGACCACCCGTATCTCACCCCCGAGGAAGCCCGCACCGTCGCCTCCTGGGACCGCGACCTCGACGCCCTCACCGGAGAGCTCCTTCGCGCCCGCGACAGCGTCACCGAGGTCCCCCTGCCCGCTTCGCTCACCGCGTCCCAGCTGCTGCTCCTGGCCGCCGACCCGGACGGCCTCGCCCAGGAACTGGCCCGCCCCATGCCCCGCCCGCCGCAGCCCGCCGCCCGCCGCGGCACCCGCTTCCACGCCTGGGTCGAGGCCCGTTTCGAAGCGCTGACGCTGCCGTTCCTGGAGCCCGGGGACCTGCCCGGCAGCGACGCCGAGATCGCCGACGAACAGGACCTGGAAGCCCTCAAGGACGCCTTCGAACGCACCGGGTACGCGCATCGCACGCCCTACCGGGTGGAGGCCCCCTTCCAGCTCGAGATCGCCGGCCGCGTCGTGCGGGGCCGCATCGACGCCGTCTACAAGGAGGTCGACGGTCAGGAGACGACGTACGAGATCGTCGACTGGAAGACGAACCGCACCCGCACCGCCGACCCGCTCCAGCTGGCCGTCTACCGCGTCGCATGGGCAGAGCAGCAGGGCGTGCCGCTGGAGTCGGTCACGGCCGCGTTCCTGTACGTGCGCAGCGGCGAGGTCGTACGGCCGGACGACCTGCCGGACCGGGCCGCGCTGGAGCGGCTGCTGCTCGGGGAGCCGTCCGGTGAGGAACCGCACTCCGAGGACGTCAGTGCGGGCCGATAGGCTCGTGACCATGAGCCAGACCCCGGACAGTGTCGTCCGTACGTACATCGAGCAGCACCGCGCCGCCTTCCTCGACGACCTCGCCGAGTGGCTGCGCATCCCGTCGGTGTCGGCCCAGCCGGACCACGCGCCCGACGTACGACGCAGCGCCGACTGGCTCGCCGCCAAGCTGAAGGAGACCGGGTTCCCGACGGCCGAGGTCTGGCAGACCCCGGGTGCGCCCGCCGTCTTCGCCGAGTGGCCCTGTGACGACCCGCAGGCGCCCACGGTGCTGGTGTACGGCCATCACGACGTGCAGCCCGCAGCGCGTGAGGACGGCTGGGACAGCGAGCCCTTCGAGCCGGTCGTCCGCGACAACCGCCTCTACGCGCGCGGGGCGGCCGACGACAAGGGCCAGGTCTTCTTCCACACCCTCGGTGTCCGCGCCCACCTAGCCGCCACCGGCCGCACCACCCCGGCGGTGCACCTGAAGCTGCTGATCGAGGGCGAGGAGGAGTCCGGCTCGCCGCACTTCCCGGCCCTCGTCGAGCAGCACGCCGAGCGGCTCGCCGCCGACGCCGTGATCGTCTCCGACACCGGCATGTGGTCCGAGGACACCCCCACGGTGTGCACCGGCATGCGCGGCCTCGCCGAGTGCGAGATACGGCTGTACGGCCCCGACCAGGACATCCACTCCGGCTCCTTCGGCGGCGCGGTGCCCAACCCGGCGACCGCCGCCGCCCGCCTGGTCGCGGCCCTGCACGACGAGCACGCGCGCGTGGCGATCCCGGGCTTCTACGACGGCGTGGTCGAGCTCACCGACCGCGAGCGGGAACTCTTCGCCGAGCTGCCCTTCGACGAGCGGCAGTGGCTGCGCGCGGCCAAGTCGTACGCCACCCAGGGCGAGGCCGGGTACACCACCCTGGAGCGCGTCTGGGCCCGCCCCACCGCGGAGGTCAACGGCATCGGCGGCGGCTACCAGGGCCCCGGCAGCAAGACCATCGTGCCGTCCTCCGCCATGGTGAAGCTGTCCTTCCGGCTCGTGGCGGGTCAGGATCCCGCCCTTGTGGAGAAGGCGGTCCGCGCCTGGGCCGAGCAGCAGGTGCCCGCCGGGATCCGCTGTGAGATCACGTTCAGCGGGGCCACGCGCCCGTGCCTGACACCGCTGGACCACCCGGCCCTGAAGTCGGTCGCCCGCGCGATGGGCCGGGCCTTCGGGAAGCCGGTCCGCTTCACGCGCGAGGGCGGCTCCGGACCGGCGGCGGACCTCCAGGACGTCCTCGGCGCCCCGGTGCTCTTCCTCGGCATCTCCGTCCCGTCCGACGGCTGGCACGCCCCGAACGAGAAAGTGGAACTCGACCTGCTCCTCAAGGGCGTCGAGACCACCGCGTACCTGTGGGGCGACCTCGCCGAGCACTGGCGCCATGTGCCCTGAGCGCCTCATTCCGTCCGGACCGGCAGCGCGCGCGGGGCACACTGGAAGGGCCGCCCCGCACCGCGCAACCCCGCCGGACCCGGTCGCCTCCCGCCGTACGTCCCGCTGATCAGCCCGCCGAACCCGACCGTTCCACCGGGGAGTTGGAAGCACCCGTGACCACCTGGACCGACCAGAACGCCGACCGACCCATCTCGCTCACCGCACCGAGCGGCATCGACCGGGCCGCACACCACCGGCTCGACGAGGCCTGGCTCGCGGCGGCGTGGAGCCACCCCTCCACGCGCTGTTTCGTGGTCTCCGGCGGCCAGGTCCTCATCGACGAGACGCCGGACGGGCGCACCGAACTCGTCATGACGCCTTCCTTCGAGGCCCCCCTCACCGAGGCTCACCGCTACTTCCTCGGCAACGACGAGGACGGCGTCAGCTACTTCGCCCTCCAGAAGGACTCCCTGCCCGGGCGCATGGACCAGTCCGCGCGGCCGGCGGGGCTGCGTGAGGCGGGCCTGCTCCTGTCGGCCCGGGACGTGGGCCTGATGGTGCACGCGGTCGGCCTGGAGAACTGGCAGCGCACCCACCGTTTCTGCTCGCGCTGCGGCGAGCGCACCGTCATCGCCGCGGCCGGTCACATCCGCCGCTGCCAGGCCTGCGGCGCGGAGCACTACCCGCGTACGGACCCCGCCGTGATCATGGCCGTGACCGACGAGGACGACCGCATCCTGCTCGGCCGCCAGGTGCACTGGCCCGAGGGCCGCTTCTCGACCCTCGCCGGCTTCGTCGAGCCCGGCGAGTCCATTGAGCAGTCGGTGCGCCGCGAGGTCCACGAGGAGGTCGGCATCACCGTCGGCCAGGTCGAGTACGTCGCCAGCCAGCCGTGGCCCTTCCCGTCCAGCCTCATGCTGGGCTTTCTGGCCCGCGCCACCTCGACCGAGATAGACGTCGACGGCGACGAGATCCACGAGGCCCGCTGGTTCTCCCGCGACGAACTGCGCGCCGCCTTCGAGTCGGGCGAGGTGCTCCCGCCGTACGGCATCTCGATCGCGGCCCGCCTGATCGAGCTCTGGTACGGCAAGCCGCTCCCGATGAGGAGCGCCGCCTGACGGAGGCCGCCCGCGTGCCCGACCCGTACTGGAACCACAACGTCCACCACCACCCCGAGGTGCTCGACGCTGTCCCGGACGGGTGCGGCAAGGCCCTGGACGCGGGCTGCGGGGACGGCCTGCTCACCCGCAAGCTCGCGGCGCGGGCGGCATCGGTCACGGGTGTGGACCGCTCGCCGGAGATGATCAAGCTCGCTCGCGAGCACGCGCGCGTGCCCGGCAACGTCACGTACCTGGAGGCGGACTTCCTCGCCGACGGATCCCTCCCCGAGGGCGCGTACGACTTCGTCAGCGCGGTCGCCGTGGTCCACCACGCGCCGTTCGAGGAGGCGGTCATCCGCCTCACCCGGCTCACCGCGCCCGGCGGCCGTCTGGTGATCGTCGGCATGGCCGCCAACCGGACGGTCCTGGACTGGGTCGTCAGCGCGTGCGGCGTGCCGGCGAGCCAGTGGCACGCCCGTCGGCACGGCGGCAAGCGGGGCCCGGCCGGGATGCCCATGGAAGACGTGCACATGTCCTGGGGACAGATCCGTCAGGCGGTCCACCGGCTGCTGCCCGGCTGCGACTTCCGCCGCACACTGCTGTGGCGCTACGTCGTGGTGTGGGACAAACCAGCGGGCCAACAACCACGAGAAGGCGGCCCCTGAGACGCCTCAGGAACCGCCTTCCCGGCACAACCGATCGGCGACTAGGCGCCGATCTTCTGCTTCACCTGAGCCAGCGACGGGTTGGTGAGGGTGGAGCCGTCCGGGAACAGAACGGTGGGCACCGTCTGGTTTCCGCCATTCGCCTTCTCCACGAACGCGGCGGACTCCGGGTCCTGCTCGATGTTGATCTCGGTGTACGCGATGCCCTCGCGGTCCATCTGGCTCTTCAGCCGACGGCAGTAGCCGCACCACGTGGTGCTGTACATCGTCACAGTGCCCGGCATGTCTCTCGTGCTCCTTCGGTGGCTCGGGGACGGGTGCTCGCAGTGGTGGAACGTACGTGAAAGGGCAACCATTCCCGGGGCCCGCGCCCTGCAGGACGTGACGCCTGCCGCATTGGTACGACTATCGGTGCCTGCCTGTGGACAACCGGCACAGCCGTCTCGCGGGACCTGGCAGCATGGCTGTGTGACAGCAGCAACGCGCTCCACCCTGTTCCCGCAGGTACCGGACTCCGCCGACGCGGTGCTCGAAGGGCTCGACCCCGAGCAGCGCGAGGTGGCCACGGCCCTGCACGGTCCGGTGTGCGTCCTGGCGGGCGCCGGCACGGGCAAGACCCGGGCGATCACCCACCGCATCGCCTACGGAGTGCGCGCCGGCATCCTGCACCCCTCCAGCGTGCTCGCCGTCACGTTCACCAACCGCGCCGCCGGGGAGATGCGGGGCCGGCTGCGCCAGCTCGGCGCCGCCGGTGTCCAGGCGCGCACGTTCCACTCGGCGGCGCTACGCCAGCTCCAGTACTTCTGGCCGAAAGCGATCGGCGGCTCCATGCCCCGGCTCGTCGACCGCAAGGTCCAGCTCGTCGCCGACGCGGCCGCCGCCTGCCGCATCCGGCTCGACCGCGGCGAGCTTCGGGACGTCACCGCCGAGATCGAGTGGTCCAAGGTCACCCAGACCGTCCCCGCCGACTACGCGCCCGCCGCCGCCAAGGCCGGCCGGGAGACCCCCCGCGCCCCCGCCGAGATCTCCCAGCTCTACGCCGCCTACGAGGACGTCAAGCGCGAGCGCGCCGTCATCGACTTCGAGGACGTGCTGCTGCTGACCGTCGCCGTCCTCCAGGACCGGCACGACATCGCGGAGCAGGTCCGCGCCCAGTACCAGCACTTCGTGGTCGACGAGTACCAGGACGTCAGCCCTCTCCAGCAGCGCCTGCTGGACCTGTGGCTGGGCGACCGGGACAGCCTGTGCGTGGTAGGCGACGCCAGCCAGACGATCTACTCGTTCACGGGGGCGACACCGGACCACCTGCTCGACTTCCGCACCCGCCACCCCGGCGCCACCGTCGTCAAGCTGGTTCGCGACTACCGGTCCACTCCCCAGGTCGTCCACCTCGCCAACGGCCTGCTCGCCCAGGCGAAGGGCCGCGCCGCTGACCACCGGCTGGAGCTGGTCTCCCAGCGACCCCCGGGGCCCGAGCCGGTCTACGCCGAGTACACGGACGAGCCCGCCGAGGCGGAGGGCGCGGCCCGGCGCATCCGCGAGCTCATCGACTCCGGAGTCCCGGCCGCCGAGATCGCCATCCTGTTCCGGACGAACGCGCAGTCCGAGACCTACGAGCAGGCCCTCGCGGACGCCGGGGTGCCCTACCAGCTGCGCGGCGCCGAGCGGTTCTTCGACCGTGCGGAGGTGCGCAAGGCGGGCGTCGCCCTGCGCGGCGCGGCCCGCTTCGGCGGCAACGACTCCCTCCTGGACGACGCCGTCGACCTGCCCTCCCAGGTGCGCGCCGTGCTGTCGGGGGAGGGCTGGACGACGCAGCCACCGGCCGGGTCCGGCGCCGTGCGAGAACGCTGGGAGTCCCTGGCCGCCCTGGTGAACCTCGCCCAGGACTTCTCCGCCGCCCGACCCGGCGCCACCCTGGCGGACCTCGTCGCCGAACTCGACGAACGGGCGAACGCCCAGCACGCCCCCACCGTGCAGGGCGTCACCCTCGCCTCCCTGCACTCGGCCAAAGGCCTGGAGTGGGACGTCGTCTTCCTGGTCGGCGTCGCCGAGGGCATGATGCCGATCACGTACGCCAAGACCGACGAACAGGTCGAGGAGGAGCGCCGCCTCCTGTACGTCGGCGTCACCCGCGCGCGGGAACGCCTCCACGTCTCCTGGGCCCTCTCCCGTTCCCCCGGCGGCCGCCCCAGCCGCCGTCCCAGCCGCTTCCTCGACGGACTGCGCCCGGGTTCGACGGCCACCACGGGCCGTACCGCCGCCGGCGGCGCGGGCGGCATCGAGCGTGGAATCCCCGGAACCAGGGGTTCCGCCCCGAGACGAGTCCAGCGAACGCCCGCTCGCTGCCGAGTCTGCGGCCGCACGCTGACTGACGCGGGCGAGATGAAGCTGATGCGCTGCGACGACTGCCCCTCCGGCATGAACGAGGGCCTCTACGAGCGGCTGCGCGAGTGGCGTGCCGACCAGGCGCGACGCAGTGGTCAGCCCGCCTTCTGCGTCTTCACCGACAGGACCCTGATGGCCATCGCCGAGACCGCGCCCGACGGCGAGCACGAGCTGGCGCGCATCCCGGGTGTGGGGATGCGCAAGCTCAACCGCTACGGAACCGACGTACTGGCCATCTGCGCAGGCCAGTTCGCCGACGGGGACCCAGATCAGGACTGACACGAACTCGTCGAAAAAATAGTTTGCGCATGCCCCAGCAATCCCCATAGGTTCTTAGGCACGAGAGCAGCGGCCTTCTCGGAGGCCCTGATCCCGTGTTGTACTTGCATATCCGTCGGACTGGTTCACCCAGTCCCCCGAGACGCCGAGAGGAGGCGAGTCCAGTGATCAGCATCAACACCAGCTCCATCAACGCCGTGAAAATGACCGATCGCTCGGCCGTCTCCACGTGCATGCTCGGCGTTTCGAACCTGGGCACCGGTCTGTCCGGCATTCGTGCCGTCCGTCCGGCGTCCTCCTCCGTTGCTCCCGCGGGCCTTCCCGTCCGTGAGCGCAATGAGCGACCGACCAAGGCACTGGAAGCAGCAGTAGTGGCACAGGCGCAGGCCTATGCCTTTACGGCGACCGGTGCCGGATTCCGGAAGCAGACGACGCAGCACCACCTGATGTGGGCCTTCCGTGGGCCAGAACCCTGGAGTGATCCAGCCTGATTCGATCAGGCCGGCGCCTTCAGGGCCGCGGAACCCCATCCGGGATCCGCGGCCCTTCTGTTTGTCCCCGACCGGGGACGACGGACCGAAGGAGCCCCGGGACAAGAAAAGAACCCGGTACCAGCCGCCCCCGGCCAACAGGCCGGAACGACCAGACGAGGAAGACGAACCGTGCAACTCGAAGCGCACGCACCGTCCGTACCGCCTTCGGAAACGATCCCCAAGCCCGGCCCCACGGAGGATTCCGCCTTGACCCCGCTCACCGCGCTCACCGCGCTCGACGACGCCATCGAGAACCTCGGCGTACCCGTCCCGTGCCGTTCGTACGACCCGGAGGTCTTCTTCGCCGAGTCGCCCGCGGACGTCGAGTACGCCAAGTCCCTCTGCCGCACCTGCCCGCTGGTCGAGGCCTGCCTCGCCGGCGCCAAGGAGCGGCGCGAGCCCTGGGGCGTCTGGGGTGGCGAGCTGTTCGTGCAGGGTGTCGTCGTCGCCCGGAAGCGGCCGCGTGGCCGCCCGCGCAAGAACCCGGTCACAGCATGAACACCGCAGGAACAATCGACCGCCCCCTCACGCACGACCCCAAGAAGCAGGCCCCGATGAAGCCGTCCACTTACGAGCCCGCAGGCTCCGCAACCCAAGACTTCACCACCACCGGCGTGAAGGACTCGCGCCAGAACAGGACCCGAGAGATGCAACTCATCCCAGAAGCCATGGCCCGTGCGCATATGCACGAGCGACTGCAAGAGGCGGAGCGGGAACGCCCTGCCGTGCGCCTGGCGTCCGCCCGCCGGATGCAGCGCAGGGCGGAGCGCGCCTCGCGGCGTGCCCGCCGGGCGCTCGCCATGGCGGTCATGCAGTAACCGACCCCACCTGAAGCGGTGGCCTCCCGAGTCCGGGAGGCCGAGCCACCCCCCGCGGGGCCGGACCGTGCCGAACGGACCGGCCCCGCGGTGCGTTGTGCCCGGCGGACCGCCGGGCACGGCGATACCGTCGTCGGGTGACGAGTCCTCCTGGAGACGGTGACGACGGCTCCGCCGCGGAGTCCCGGCCACTCGTGTGCGACCGCTGCGGCACGTCGGCCGGCGCCCTGGCCGACGACCCACCACTCACCTGGACCTGGTCCGTGGAGAGCGGCGTCCGCCGCTGTTTCTGCGAGCGCTGTTCCCGGGAGAACCTCAGGTCGATCGAGGGACGCCTGGACTCGGACTGGTGGTGAGGCGCGGTCACCCGGTCACCCGTGATGCCCGCTGAGGCTCATGCCTCCGCCACCGCTTCCTCGCCGTCCGCCGGGTCCTCCGGGACGAATCCCGGCAGCCACTCCTCCAGTTCCTCGCGCAGACGCACCGTGGCTCCCAGCTGGCACAGCACGCCGATCGTGCTCAGCGTCACCCGGTGGATCAGCAGATACGACGGGGGCAGGTTGAGCTGCTTGGCCAGCTGGTAGGCGGGGGAGCGCGGGTCCGCGATGCGGGCTGCCTGGCTGCGCATCCAGCCGCGGGTGAACGTGAACTCCTCGACCTCGGCCGGTTCGATGATCGGCAGCAGGTAGTCCAGGACCGCGTCGGGATCCAGCTCTATGGTCTCCTTCACGAACCCCTCCTCGCACAGGAGCTCGTAGACCGTCTCGGCCTCCCCGTCGAGGGTCATGCGCAGGGACTCGCCAATCGTGGCCGGCAGACCACCCGGGAGACGGTCGACCGTGCCGAAGTCCAGGACGCCCAGACGCCAGTCGTCCTCACCCTCCGGGCCACCGGGCAGCAGCCGGAAGTTGCCCGGGTGCGGATCGGCGTGCAGCAGGCCGGTGCGGGCGGGGCCGGAGAACAGGAAGCGGGCCAGGAGCTGGCCGGCCCGGTCGCGCTGCTCCTGGGAGCCGTCCGCGATGATCTCCGACAAGGGGATGCCGTCGATCCACTCCGTGATCAGGACCTGGTCGGACTGGTGCACCACCTGCGGCACGATCACGTCCGGGTCGTCCGCGAACTCCTCGGCGTGGGCCTGCTGGGCCTGGGCCTCCAGGCCGTAGTCCAGCTCCTCGGAGACGCGGTCCTTCAGCTCCGTGATCAGCGGCTTGATGTCCATGCCGGGGATCAGCGGGCCGAGCAGACGGGAGAAGCGGCTCAGCTGGTTCAGATCGGACAGCAGGGCCTCGCCGGCGCCCGGGTACTGGACCTTGACCGCAACCTCGCGGCCGTCATGCCACACCCCTCGGTGCACCTGACCGATCGAGGCAGCCGCGGCGGGCTTGTCCTCGAACTCCAGGAACAACTCGTGCCAGCCCTCGCCGAGACGCTCCTCGAGCACCGCGTGCACGGTGCGCGTCGGCATCGGCGGTGCCGCCTCCTGGAGCTTGGTCAGCGCGGCCCGGTAGGGGCCGGCCACCTCCTCGGGCAGCGCCGACTCGAAGACGGACAGGGCCTGGCCGAACTTCATCGCGCCGCCCTTGAGCTCGCCGAGCACCTTGAACAGCTGGTCCGCCGTGCGCTGTTGGAGTTCGCGGCCGACGAGCTCCGCGGACTCGCCGACGATTCGCTTGCCGAATCCCCAGGTGGCCCGCCCGGCGATGCCGAGCGGGAGCGCGGCGAGCTTGGCGGTCCGGGTGACCGCCTTCCGGGGAAGATCAGACATGCGCCCTCCAAGTCCCAGCCGGCCGCTTCGCCGATGCCTCACGGCACTGCGCCGACGACCGTTGCACCGCCATTGTCTCGTGTGACTCCCCATCCTCCGAGGGGTGCTCCCCTTTTCCTCTCTCCTCCGCCCCGCACGGGCATGCCGGATGCGCCCAGACCGGCCGTGCGTGCCAGTGGAGACCGGGCACGGAGACCTCCCAGCGTGCCCCGGCGCTCGTCGGAACCCGGCCGTCCAGGAAGGCGAGCGCGTGGGCGGCGGCCAGTCCGGCCACAGTAGTGGCCAGTGCCAGGTCGCAGGGCCGTACCTGCCGCTGCCGGCCGGAGCGCCACTGGGCGACCAGGCGCGGCCAGGTCGGATCCCGGTCGGTGCGGCTCTCGTGCAGACACCCCGCGCAGCCCGTCTCCCCGGGCAGGACGAGCGGGCCGACCACCCCGGTTCCCTCCACGACCCCGGCGTACAGATGGGGCGTCCCGGAGGACATCAGGGGCTCGGCGGCCGAGGGGTCGGGCACGTGCACGGCGACGTCGTCGCGCGGGGCGATGATCACCAGCGCGAAGCCCGGGTCGCCTTCCTCCGGGGATGCCTGGGCCGCCGCGCGGCGCGGCGGCCGGTCCGGGGCCGCCCGGCGCACGGCCCGGCGGGCCGACTCGTCCCTGCGGTCGCCGACGGCCTCCGCGGGCAGCCCACCCGGAGCGACGTCCCACGGCTCCACACGGCCGCCGTCGCGCACGTCGACCTCGCCCACACCCGCCCCCGACAGCAACGACGCCAGCACGGCACCCACCCGGCCCGCGCCCCGCACCTGCACGCGCTGCGAGCGCCGGGCGGCCAGCTGGCGCATCGCGTCGCCCGGTTCCGAGGTGGTCAGGGACAGGGAAGCAAGGTCGGGGCGCAGCCGGTCGAGCACCTCCTTCTTCCGTCGCAGGGCGTCGGCGCCCGGTCCGCCGCCCCGGGCGTCGTCGAGGAGCCCGGCCGGGGCGAGCCGCCCCACCAGCCCGTCGACATGGCCGTCGGGCAGATCCATCCGGCGTCCCTCCTCGCGCAGCAGCTCCAGCCCTCGCGTGCCGTTCAGCAGATCGAGGAAACTGCCCGTCGCGAGGTCCATCGGGCCGAGCGTCATCGCATGCGCCGGTGTCATCCCGAACTGCACGGTGTTGAGGTCGCGCCAGCCGCGCCGGAGCGCGGGTTTCACCATCGGATGCATGACAGTCCCCCGTATGCCATAGATCGTCCCCGTATGCCGATTGAGTGTGACGGCAGTCCGGAAAAGGGCCGCACGCCAAGACGGCCGCACGCCGAAACCGGCAACACGTCAAAAACGCCCGCACGCCGAACCAGCCGTACGTCGAACCCGGTCACAGGCCGGCCTGGTCCCGGGCCGGGCCTCTCCGTCGCTTCGCCGCAAGAGCCAGCATGCCCAAACACGTCGCCGGCTGCCGAAAGTTGTCCACAGGTGCGGGCATTCGTCGTACAAATCCGGCGGCAGGTGGGGGGTATGGGCATCCAACCGTCTCGGAGCCGGGACTTCCCCGGGTACAGCGGGTAACGTCGGGGCGTGCCCGCCGACCCACTGCACCGCGCCGGAAAACCACAGCGCAGCACGACGAGCCAGCCGCCCAGCGGCTCGGGGGCGAGCGCGATCGAGGTTCGCAGGAGCGCCCGCCGGCGCAGAACGGTCTCCGCGTACCGCGAGGGCGATCGCACCATTGTGCTCATCCCCGCCCGGATGTCCGAGGCGGAGGAACAGCGCTGGGTGAGCGTCATGCTCGACAAACTGGCCGCCCAGGAGAGCAAGCGGTCCCTCGGCGACGCCGAGCTGTCCGAGCGGGCCCGGCGCCTCTCGGACCAGTACTTCGACGGGCGGGCCCGGCCGGTTTCGGTGCGCTGGGTGACCAACCAGAACACGCGCTGGGGATCCTGCACCCCGTCCGAGGGCAGCATCCGCCTGTCGCACCGCCTCCAGGGCATGCCCGAGTACGTCGTCGACTACGTCCTTGTCCACGAACTCGCCCATCTGCTCGTACCCGGACACGGCCCCCGCTTCTGGGCGCTGCTGGAGGCCTATCCGCGGACGGAGCGGGCCCGGGGCTACCTCGAAGGCGTGGTCGCGGCCGAACGGCTGCCCCATGTGCCCGGTGCGCGGAGTGAACATCCCGCGGACTGAGCGTGTAGTGGGTCGAGCGTCTGGCGGCCTGGCTGAGCGCCTGGGACGAGCGGCCACGGCGAGCGACGGGGTAAGTGACCGCTTTCCGCGAGAGAGCAGCAGATACGGCTGGGCGCGGGTTCTGTACCGGGTCTGTACCGACTGCGTCCGCTGTCCGGGTTTGCCGTTAGCCTGGCGCGACGCAATCACGTTCTGGATGGGGGACGGTCGTTACGCATGGCCAGGGAATTCCAACGCGGCCACAAGGCCAGGATCAGTGACCTCACCGCGGGCACGGATCTGTACGTAGGCGTGCAGATCTCCGGCCCCGGGCTGAGCTTCGACATCAGCTGCTTCGGCCTCGACGCCGACGAACGGCTCTCGGACGACCGGTACTTCGTCTTCTACAACCAGCCGAAGTCCCCCGAGGAGGCCATTCAGCTCCTGGGCGCCCAGGCGGGCGACACGGAGTCCTTCCGGGTGACGCTCGACCGGATCCCGCCCCAGATCCAGAAGCTGTCCTTCACGGCGACGATCGACGGTGCCGGGCAGATGTCGCAGATCGCCCCCGGCTACATCCGTATCGTCGCCGGCGGCGAGGAAGTGGCCCGCTACCCCTTCAGCGGCGTGGAGTTCTCCACCGAACGGGCCGTGATGCTCGGAGACTTCTACCTGAAGGACGTCTGGCGGTTCGCCGCGGTCGGACAGGGCTTCGACGGTGGTCTCGACGCGCTGCTGCAGAACTTCGGCGGCGAAGTGGCCGAGGAGGAGACGCCCGCGCCGCCCGCGCCCGCCGCGCAGCCGCCGCAGGCCGGCGCCGCCCCGGGCTTCGCACCGCCCGCGTTCGGTGTCCCCGGCACTCCGGAACCCGCCCCGGCTCCCGCACCGGCAGCGCCCCCGGCTCCCGCCCCGGCTCCCGCGCACCAGGCCGCCGCACAGGGCTTCGCGCCCCCGCCGGGCGCCACTCCGCCTCCCGCCCCGGCGCCCGCGCCCCCGGTGCACGCCGCCCCGACCATCGTCGCGCCCATGAACACCCCGCCCGGCGGCTCACCGGTACCGCCTCCGGCCCCGGCTCCCGCGCCGTACGGCCAGCCGGGCCAGCAGCCGCCGCCGTACGGTCAGGTCCCCGGACAGACGGCCCCGCCACCCCCGGGCTACGGTCAGCCCCAGGCACCTCAAGCACCCCAGGCCCCGGCCCCGCCCCCCGGCTACGGCCAGCCCACGCCGCCCCCGGGCTACGGCCAGCAGCCGCCCTTCGGGCAGCAGACCGGGCAAGCCCCTTACGGAGCGCCCCAAGGAGTCCCCCAAGGAGCGCCTCAAGGGGCTCCCCAGGGAGCACCGCAGGGCCCCGGTGTCACCGCCGCGCTCCAGCAGTTCAAGGAGACCCCCACCGGGCAGCGCTGGACGCAGCAGAACAAGAAGCTCGTCCGCGTCGATCTCGGCATCGGCGGGCAGCCGGTGCTGGCCAGGCAGGGCAGCATGGTGCTCTACCAGGGCAAGGTCGACTTCAGCTACAAGGGCGCCGGCTTCGCAGGCCGGATCGTGGGCAACGCGACCGGTCAGGAGATGCAGCTGATGCGCTGTACCGGCCAGGGGCAGGTGTTCCTCGCCGAGGACTCCACGATGCTGCACCCCATCGAGCTCCAGGGCGACGGCATCTGCGTCTCCGCGGAGAACGTCCTCGCCTTCGACGAGAGCCTCCAGTACGAGGTGCGCCGCATCGAGGGGCACGGCATCCCCGGTGGCGCGCTGTTCACGATGCAGTTCACGGGCACCGGCACGATCGTCGTGAAGACCCACGGCACGCCGGTGGTCCTGCCGGTCACGCCCACCACGTTCGCCGACTGCAACGCCGTGGTCGCCTGGTCGGCCGCCGCCCAGGTCGTCGTCTCCAGCCAGGTGCGGATGCGCCGCAACGCCTACCCGGGTGACACCGGGGAGAGCGTCAACCTCCAGTTCCGGGCAGCGCCCGGGAACTTCATCGTCGTCCAGCCGTACGAGGTCTGAGGGAGCCCGTCATGACACAGCAGCTCGCGGGCCACGCCCCCGCACCCGTCACCGCCCGCATGGAGAACCACGGCAACCACATGCTGAAGGTCGCCATGCAGACCGGACACGACCTCCTCGCGCGCGTGGGGTCGATGGTCGCGTACGAAGGGTTCGTCCAGTACGAGCCCAACCCGCCGGCCGTGCGCCAGGTCGCGAAGGACTGGATGACCGGCGAGGGCGCGCCCCTGATGAAGTGCTCCGGCGACGGCCTGCTCTACCTCGCCGACTACGGGGCGAACGTCGTCGTCATCAACCTCAACGGCGACGGCATCTCCGTCAACGCCACCAACCTGCTCGCCTTCGACGCCCACCTCACGTGGGGCGTCGAGCGGGTCAAGGGCCTGGCGAAGTTCGCCGGACAGGGCCTGTGGAACACCAAGATCTCCGGGCAGGGCTGGGTCGCGCTGACCTCCCGGGGCAAGCCCATCGTCGTCGACTGCGGAGGCGGCGAGGACGAGACCTACGTCGACCCCGACGCCCTGGTCGCCTGGTCCCCGAACCTCAAGGTGAAGGGCAAGCGCAGCTTCCGTGCGCAGTCGCTGATCGGCCGCGGCAGCGGCGAGGCCTACCAGATGGCCTTCTCCGGTCAGGGCATCGTCGTCGTCCAGCCCAGCGAGGACAGCACCGACCGCCTCCGGACCCGGGGCTGAGGGGGAGCCAGAGAGCCATGCAGAGCCCGATTTTCGCCTACAACGAGCAGCAGACCCAGGACCGCTGGAGTCTGCAGAACAAGCAGATGCTGCGCGTCGCCCTGGAGGGCCACGACGACATCCTGGCCCGCAAGGGCACCATGGTCGCCTACCAGGGCCTCGTCGAGTTCGACGCCGAGTACCAGAGCAACGACCAGGCACGCTCGCGTTCGCACACCGGTGAGGGACTCGACCTGATGCGCTGCCACGGGCAGGGCACGGTCTACCTCGCCAACCTCAAGCAGCACGTCCACGTCATGGAGGTGGAGCAGGACGGCCTCACCGTCGACAGCAGCTACGTGCTGGCGATGGACTCCTCCCTGCACCACGAGGTCATCGCCGTCGACAGCCTCTACGGCATCTCCGGCTCCGGGAAGTACCAGCTCAACATCACCGGCCGGGGCAAGGTCGCCCTGATGACCTCGGGCATGCCGCTGCTGATGCAGGTGACGCCCGACAGGTACGTCAACTGCGACGCCGACGCGATCGTCGCCTGGTCGACGAGCCTGCGCGTGCAGATGCAGGCCCAGACGCACTCCTCCGGGGTGTGGCGGCGCCGCGGCAGCACCGGCGAGGGCTGGGAGCTGAGCTTCATGGGCACCGGCTTCGCGCTCGTCCAGCCCAGCGAACTGCTGCCGCCGCAGAACGCCCAGATCGGCTCGGGCCTCGCGGCGCAGTACGGCATGGGCCAGCAGGGAGCACGCGGGCAGAACCAGGGCAACGTCTGGAACTGACCGGCCACGGACCCGGCAAGATGTAAGGGGCGATCGCCTAGGCGGTCGCCCCTTACCCATGCCTCAAGCCGATAGACATGCCTCAGGAGACACACGCCTCAAGCCGAAAAACACAGCCTCAGGCCGATAGCCTCGCGCGCGTGGCCTCCAGCAACCGCACGACCGACTCATCGGCCACCCCCGCGACCTCGTCGTACCCGAACCAGCGCACGTCGAGCGACTCGTCGCTGACCGTGTGCGCGGCGCCCGGCGGGGCCAGGACCGCGTACTGGACGTCGAAGTGCCAGTGGCACGGCGGCGGGATCGGGTGCCGGTCCAGCCGCACCGGGCCGCCCGGCAGCAGCGAGAGCCCCGAGACGCCGGACTCCTCCGTCGCCTCACGCAGGGCCGCTGCCGCCAGGGAGCCGTCGCCCGGCTCGCAGTGGCCGCCCATCTGGAGCCACATCCGCAGCTTCCTGTGCAGGGTCAGCAGAACCCGGCCGGCCTCGGGGTCGATCACCAGGGCGCTCGCCGTGATGTGACCCGCATGGCAGGCCTTCCACAGGCCGTCCGGGTGTTCGGCCAGATGGTCGAGGTAGGCCTGGCGCAGCTCCGCCTGGTCCTCGTACTCCTTGAGCACGAGGACCGCGTCGTCGTACAGGCTCACTCGGCGCCGTCGCCCTTGTTCTCGCCCTCGCCCTCGTCCTTCTTCAGGTCGGGCTTGTCCGCCGCCTCGCCGAGCATCTTGTCCAGCTCGGAGAAGTCGATCTGCTCGCGGTGCACAAAGCCGTCCGGGTCGTCCAGGTCGGTGGCCGTCGGAAGCATGTCCGGGTGGTGCCACAGGGCGTCCCGGCCGTCGACACCGCGCGCGTCGGTGAGCGAGGCCCACAGACGGGAGGCGTCCCGCAGGCGGCGCGGGCGCAGCTCCAGACCGATCAGCGTGGCGAACGTCTGCTCGGCCGGGCCGCCCGAGGCGCGGCGGCGGCGCAGCGTCTCGCGCAGGGCGTCGGCGGACGACAGACGGGGCTTGGCGGCGGCGTGGACCACCGCGTCGACCCAGCCCTCCACGAGAGCCAGCGCCGTCTCCAGACGCGCCAGAGCCACCTTCTGCTCGGGCGTGTCCTCGGGCTGGAACATGCCCTGCTGGAGGGCCTCCTGGAGCTGCTCCGGATTCTGCGGGTCGAACTGGCCGACCACGTCCTCCAGCTTGGCCGTGTCCACCTTGATCCCGCGGGCGTAGCCGTCGACCGCGCCGAACAGATGCGAGCGCAGCCACGGCACGTGCGCGAAGAGCCGCTGGTGGGCGGCCTCGCGCAGGGCGAGATACAGCCGCACCTCCTCCTGCGGGACGCTCAGGTCCTTGCCGAACGTCTCGATGTTCACCGGCAGCAGCGCGGCCTTGCCTGCCGGGCCGAGCGGCAGGCCGATGTCGGACGAGCCGACGACCTCGCCGGCGAGCACGCCGACGGCCTGCCCGATCTGCGTGCCGAACATGGCGCCGCCCATCGAGCGCATCATGCCGATGAGCGGGCCGGCCATGGCCTGCATCTCCTCCGGCAGGACGTCACCCATGGCGGTGCCGACGCGCTCGGCGACCGGGTCGACGAGTTCCTTCCAGGCGGGCAGGGTCGCTTCGACCCACTCGGCGCGGCTCCAGGCCACGGCCGATCCGGCGCCGGACGGGAGGGACGTGGCGTCGTCGAGCCACAGGTCGGCGAGGCGGACGGCCTCCTCGACGGCCTTGCGCTCGGCGGGGCCGACGCTGGTGTCCTTGGTGCCGTCAGGGCTGCCCTGGGACACCGTCTGGCGGGCGATCTGCTTGGCCATGTCCCAGTTCACCGGGCCGCCCTCGTAGGAGAGCATCTGGCCCAGCTGCTGGAACGCGGCGCCCAGGTCGTTGGGGTTCAGGGAGCCGAACATGGCTGCGAACGGATTGTCCGCACCGGGGCCGCCGGGGCCGCCGCCAAATCCTCCGGCTCCTGGCAGGCCGCCGAAACCGAACGGATTGGCCGGTCCCTGACCACCACCGCTCTCCTGGTCCTTCTTCTTGCCCTCGTCGCCGTCGTCCGGCTCCTCCGGCGGAAGGCCGAATCCGAATGGGGTGTCACTCACGGGGTTCCTCGGCTGGTAGGGCCGCCGGTTCTTTCCGGCGGCACGGCTGCCCGACAACACCACCCAGCGTAGACACCTGAGGCGGATCGGGCCTCGGTGCTTCGCCGACTGACAGCCTGCGGCAGGATGGATGCCACCTGGTACGCACGCGTCGCTCGCGCTCGTACTGAAGACAACCGCTGGAGACGCCCGGTGAGTTCCCCAGATCCGCAGGTTCGCGCAGCGCGAAACCAGTCAACCAGTTCCTCGAGCCCCGCGGCACGCGGACCCGTCGTCGCGGTCACCGGTGCCGCGTACGGCGTCGGTGCCCTGCTCACCGAGCGGCTCGCCGCGTCCGACGAGGTCAAGCAGGTCGTGGCTATCGACGAGCGCCGCGGCGAGTGCGCCGAGGCGCAGTGGCACATCCTGGACGTACGGGATCCGGCCATCGCGGACAAGCTGCGGGGCGCCGACGTGGTGGTGCACCTGGCGCTGGACCTCGACCTGGAGACCGACGCCGCCGCCCGAACGGCCTACAACGTACGGGGGACACAGACCGTCCTGACGGCGGCCGCGGCGGCCGGGGTGCACCGGGTCGTGCTCTGCACCTCGGCGATGGTCTACGGGGCCCTGCCGGACAACGAGCTGCCGCTCTCCGAGGACGCGGAGCTGCGGGCCACGGCGGAGGCGACGGGCGTCGGCGACCTGCTGGAGATCGAGCGGCTGGCGCGGCGGGCGCCGCGGGCCCACCCGGGGCTCAACGTCACCGTGGTGCGGCCGGCGATCCTGGTGGGAGGCACGGACACCGCGCTGACCAGGTACTTCGAGTCTCCTCGGCTGCTCGTCGTCGCCGGGTCGCGACCCGCGTGGCAGTTCTGCCACGTCGAGGACCTGTGCGGCGCGCTGGAGTACGCCGTCCTGGAGAAGGTCGACGGGGAACTGACCGTCGGGTGCGACGGGTGGCTGGAGCAGGAGGAGGTCGAGGAGCTCAGCGGCATCCGGCGGATGGAGCTGCCGTCGGCGGTCGCACTGGGTGCGGCGGCGCGACTGCACCGCATCGGGCTCACGCCGTCCCCGGCCGGGGACCTGGCGTACACGATGTACCCCTGGGTGGTCAGCGGCAGCCGGCTGCACGACGCCGGGTGGCGGCCGCGGTACACCAACGAGGAGGTGCTGGCGCAGCTCCTGGAGGAGGTCTCCGGTCGGCACACGGTGGCCGGTCGGCGGCTGGGCCGCAAGGACGCGACGGCGGCGGGCGCCGCGGGAGCGACGGTGGCGCTGCTGGGTGCGGCCGCGGTGGTGCGACGGGCCCGGAAGGCCCGGCGGCGCATCTGACGCGACCGGCCGGCCCTGCCTCTCAGGTCCCGTCGTAGGAGAGTCCAACGCCCACGCGCGCGTGCCGGTCGATAGCTCTATTCCGCGCTGTCGGCCGCGTGCGGCACGATGGTGGCATGGCAACCACGAGCGATCACCCGGGCGAGCAGGCCGCGCAGGAACCGATCAGGCTGATCGGGATCCGCGACACGGCCCTTTCCGTGGACGAGGTGTTCCGTGCCGTGGGGGACGACGCGGCCGGCGGCACGGCGCTCTTCGTGGGCACTGTGCGGAACCACGACGGGGGTGCCGACGTGGCGGAGCTGGGGTATTCCTGCCACCCCAGTGCCGAGGCCGAGATGAGGCGGATCGCCGAGAAGGTCGTCGCCGAGTTCCCGGTGCGGGCGCTGGCGGCCGTGCACCGGGTGGGGGACCTCCGGGTCGGTGACCTCGCCGTGGTCGTCGCCGTCTCGTGCCCGCACCGGGGGGAGGCCTTCGAGGCCTGCCGGAAGCTGATCGACGACCTCAAGCACGAAGTGCCCATCTGGAAGCACCAGAAGTTCTCCGACGGCACCGAGGAATGGGTCGGCGCCTGCTGAATCCGGTACGCAGCCCTCCGGTTGCGTAACCGGACCCCTGGCGTGAGCGTTGTCACTGCGGATGGTTAATCTGCTGATCAGTCAGTTGCGGACGCTCAAGGGGTTGGAGGTCGGCATGGCGGCGCTCGCCTGGTTGCTGATTCCGCTTGTGGCTGCGATCGGCGCGGGCCTCTGGGGCAGTTGGGCCAACCGGACTCGCAAGGTCCGTGGCGACGGCCCGGAGCTCATCGGTTACGCCCGCTTCCGCGAGGCCATGGAGAAGCCCCGGCCGGGTAGCTGACGGCCAGGAAAAGCGCAGGTCACAGGCGTGTGAGCCCGCGGGGCCGTCCCGGACGGGCGGCCCTGACGGTGCGCTGACAGGACCGTCCCGTACTGTCGAGTCATGCCACGCCGCACCGCGACGATGCTCGCCTCCACCCTGATGCTGATCGCGCTCCTGTGCGCGGGAGTGTTCATCCCCGTGCCGTATGCGGAGATGTCCCCGGGGCCGACGGTGAACACGCTGGGCGATCACGGCGGCGAGCCGGTGCTCCAGGTCTCGGGGCGGAAGACGTATGCGGCCAGTGGCCATCTGAACATGACGACGGTCCGGGTCACCAGCGCCGACTACCGGATGAACCTGGTCGAGGCCGTCTACGGCTGGCTCGCGCATGACAACAAGGTGGTACAGCACGAGACGCTCTACCCGGACGGCAAGACCGAGGAGCAGTCCACGCAGGAGAACGCCGAGGAGTTCAGCCAGTCCCAGGAGAGCGCCAAGGTCGCCGCGCTGAAGGAACTCGACGTTCCGGTGAAGTCGTGGGTCATCGTCTCGACGGTCGTCAAGGGATCCCCGGCCGAGGGCGAGCTGCACGCCGGGGACGTGATCAAAGCCGTGGACGGTACGGCGGTGAAGGAGCCGGCCGACGTCGCGAAGCTGGTCACGAAGCACAAGCCGGGCCAGAACGTCCGCTTCACGATCGTTCCCGCCAAGGAGCAGACCGCGGCGGAGAAGGAGAAGCGGACGCCGACGAAGACCGAGGACATCACCATCACCACGACGACCTCGGACGACGCCGGCGAGAAGCGGGCCATCGTGGGGATCTCCGCGGGGACCGACCACACGTTCCCGTTCACCATCGACATCAAGCTGGCCGATGTCGGCGGGCCGAGCGCCGGTCTGATGTTCGCGCTCGGCATCTACGACAAGCTCACGCCGGGCAGCCTGACCGGGGGCAAGTTCGTGGCCGGTACGGGGACGATCGACGACGAGGGCAAGGTCGGCCCGATCGGCGGCATCGAGATGAAGACCGTGGGTGCGCGGGCCAAGGGCGCGCAGTACTTCCTGACGCCCGCGGACAACTGCGAGGCCGCCGCCAAGGACACCCCCGAGGGCCTCACCCTCATCAAGGTGGACACCATCGAGGACGCCCTCGGCGCTCTCAAGGACCTGCGCAGCGGCGACACCGCCGATCTGCCGAAGTGCGGCACCTGAGCCGCCGAGCCGGCACGGGCGACCGGCCCGGGGCGCGCAGCCGCCCTAGTCCTCGAAGGTGGCCGCCAGTGCCTCCGCCAGGCCCGGTACCAGGTCGGAGCCGGTGAGGACCTCCGTCGGGGAGTCCTTCTCGCGCAGGCGCAGGGCCGACTCCCGGGTGCCGTCCCGCAGGACCGCGACCGTCATGCGGACCTCCTGGCGGTCCGGGTGGTCCGCCACCCACTTCGTCAGCGCGGCCTCGTCCAGGCCCTGCGGAACCTGGGCCTCCGCGGACGGCGGCAGCATCAGGCGTTCCACGGCGAGGGCGCAGCCGGCCACCGAATCGGGCCAGGCGATGGTGGCGAGGAACTCGTCCAGCGGCTTGCCCGTTGGAATTTCGTCCTGCTCGATCGGGGTGAGGCCGGAGCTCTCCGACTCGTCGCCCAGACCGAGCCGGTCCGCGAGCGAGGGCTGTTCGGCCCGGAGCCGGGAGGTGTCGACGAGTGCGAAGAGGCGGGCCGGCTGGTCCCAGCCGAGGCCGGAGACGTACTCGTCGATCTCGAGCACGGCCCGGGTGAGCGGGTTCGCCGCCATGGGAGTGTTGGACATGGTCACAATCCTGCCTCGTTCCCGACCGGAATCGGGAACCGAGTAAACGGTGAGTAAGTTGCATAGGTGGGGGCCCGCGATCACGGGGGCCGCTGACGGCCCGTGAAGACGCGGGTCTGACGAATCAACAGCGAACTTCGAGGTGCGCACCTTGGCTTTCCAGATGCCGGACCGCGGCGGAGGCCCTTCGGGGCCGCGGATGAGAGTGGGCCGCCCGTCCCGGCGTGTCCGGACCCTGCTCATGACACTGGGCGTCCTGGCCGCCCTCGGCATGGTGTTCACCATGTTCGCGGGCTTTTGGACGGACTGGCTCTGGTACCGGTCGGTGAACTACTCGTCGGTCTTCACCACCACCCTGTGGACCAAGATCGGGCTCTTCTTCGTCTTCGGTCTGCTCATGGCCCTCGCGGTCGGCTTCAACATCTGGCTGGCGCACCGGCTGCGGCCGCCGCTGAGTGCCATGTCCATGGAGCAGCAGAACCTCGACCGCTACCGGATGAGCATCGCGCCCTACAAGAAGTGGCTGCTGCTCGGGATCACGGCCCTGGTGGGCCTGATCGCCGGCGCCTCCGCGTCCGGCCAGTGGCGGACCTGGCTGATGTGGGTCAACGGCGTGGCCTTCGGTCAGAAGGACCCCCAGTTCAAGCTGGACGTCTCCTTCTACGCCTTCGACCTGCCCTGGTACCGGTTCATGCTCGGCTTCGGCTTCGCCGCCGCCATCCTGTCCGTGATCGCCGCCGCGCTCACGCACTACCTGTACGGCGGGCTGCGCGTCACCAGCCCCGGTGCCCGCGCGACGGCGGCGGCCACCGGGCACCTGTCCGTGCTCATCGGCATCTTCGTGGCCCTCAAGGCGGTCGCGTACTGGCTCGACCGGTACGGCCTCGCGGTCAAGTCCAGCGACTTCAGGGCGACCGACAACTGGACGGGCCTGAGGTACGTCGACGCCAACGCCTACCTGCCGGCCAAGACGATCCTGTTCTGCATCGCCGTCATCTGCGCGCTGCTGTTCTTCGCCACCATCTGGCGGCGCACCTGGCAGCTGCCCGTGATCGGCTTCGGTCTGATGGTGCTGTCCGCGATCCTCATCGGCGGCCTCTACCCGGCGATCGTGCAGAAGTTCCAGGTCCAGCCCAACGAGCAGGCCAAGGAAGCGCCGTACGTCGAGAAGAACCTCGAGGCGACGCGCAAGGCCTACGGCATCGACGGCACCAAGGTCACGGACTACTCGGGCACGAGCAAGACCGAGGACAAGACCACGCTGCGCGACGACGTCGGCTCCACGGCGAGCATCCGGATCATGGACCCGAACATCGTCTCGCCGACGTTCCAGCAGCTCCAGCAGATCAGGAACTACTACGCGTTCCCGAACAACCTGGACGTCGACCGCTACGCCAAGGACGGCAAGGAGCAGGACACGGTCATCGGCCTGCGTGAGCTGAACCTGGCGGGCATCCCGAAGAAGAACTGGATCAACAACCACTTCCGTTACACCCACGGGTTCGGAGTGGTCGCCGCCCAGGGCACCAGCGCCGACGCCCAGGGCCGGCCGAACTTCACGGAGTCCGATCTGCCCTCCGAGGGCGACCTCGGCACTTACGAGCAGCGGATCTACTACGGCGAGAAGACCGACACGTACTCGATCGTCGGCGGTCCCCAGAAGGAGATCGACTACTCCGACGACAACGGCGAGAAGACCACCAGCTACAAGGGCGACAGCGGAGTCAACCTCTCCAACCCGGTCAACCGGGCCGCGTACGCGGTGGCGTTCGGCGAGCCGCAGATCCTGTACTCGGGTGCCATCGGCGAGGGTTCGCGGATCCTGTACAACCGCACGCCCAAGGAGCGCGTCGAGGCGGTCGCCCCCTGGCTGACCATCGACGGCGACGCCTACCCGGCGGTGGTGAACAACCGTATCCAGTGGATCGTCGACGCGTACACGACGACCAACGGCTACCCGTACTCCTCGCGTACGACCCTCGGGGACACGACGGCGGACTCGCTGACCGCCGCCAACACCAACCGCGCGGTGGTGGCCCAGCAGAACCAGGTCAACTACATCCGCAACTCGGTGAAGGCGACCGTCGACGCGTACACCGGCGAGGTCAAGCTCTACCAGTGGGACACCAAGGACCCGGTCCTGAAGACCTGGATGAAGGCCTTCCCGGACACGGTGCAGCCCAAGGGCGAGATCTCCAAGGACCTGATGGACCACCTGCGCTACCCGCAGGACCTGTTCAAGGTCCAGCGGGAGCTGCTCACGCGCTACCACGTCAGGGACGCGACGACGTTCCTCAGCGGCAGCGAGGTCTGGCAGGTGCCGGACGACCCGACGAACCGGTCGGGCAACGCGGTGCCGCCGTACTACCTGAGCATGAAGATGCCCGACCAGCAGGCCCAGTCGTTCTCGCTGACGACGACCTTCACGCCCAACGGCCGGGACAACCTCAGCGCGTTCATGGCGGTCGACGCCGAGGCGGGCACCAGTGACTACGGCAGGATCAGAATCCTGAAACTGCCGACGAACACGACGGTCAACGGACCCAAGCAGGTCCAGAGCCAGTTCAACTCGCAAGAGGAGATCGCCGAGTCCATCAGGCTCCTGAGAGGCGGCGACTCCGAAGTCGAGTACGGCAACCTGCTGACGGTGCCGCTCGACGGCGGACTGCTCTACGTGGAGCCGGTCTACGTACGCGGTGGTGGACTGAAGTACCCGCTGCTGCGGAAGGTGCTGGTCACCTACGGAGGCCAGACCGCCTTCGAGAACACGCTCGACGAGGCCCTCAACAAGATCTTCGGACAGGAGGGGCAGGCTCCCGAGCCACCGGACGAGGGTGACACCACGACGCCACCGCCGACGTCCGACAACCCGACGGTCCAACAGGCCCTGGAGGACGCCCAGAAGGCGTTCGACGCGGGCCAGGAGGCCCTGAAGGAGAACGACTGGGAGGCGTACGGCCGGGCGCAGAAGGACCTCGAGGACGCTCTGCGGCGGGCCGAGGACGCGCAGGCCCAGGACGGCCGCGGGGGTGCCGGGGGCGGCGAGAGCAAGCCCAGCGCCAGCCCGAGCCCGAAGCCGAGCGGCAGTCCGAGCCCCAAGCCGAGCAGCTAGGGGCCTGGCCTGGTCAAACGCCCACCCCGCGCCGTGATACGGTTGTGAACACAACGGCGCGGGGTGGAGCAGCTCGGTAGCTCGCTGGGCTCATAACCCAGAGGTCGCAGGTTCAAATCCTGTCCCCGCTACTGAAATCGCGAAGTCCGAGTGACGGAGCGACCACGAAGGCCCGGATTCCACAAAGGAATCCGGGCCTTCGTGATGTGTGAACGCATGTGCTGGCCTGGGCTGCGGCCGTGCCGCCGTGGGGAGTTGGGCGATCTGTGTTTGACTTGTCTCTCTGTGGGCATGTCGACAAAACGCTGTAGTGACCTCACTGGCTGCGGTATACCAGGTGTACCCAGGTTGCAGGTGGTGCGACGATGGACGTTATGGGGGACAAGGCAACTCTGTTCGAGACAGGGCGTTTTGTGCAGCCTTCCAGCCGGGAGGACACCGACACCCCGGACGAGACCGGGGAGATCGCCGACGAGGCGGCCGAGGAGCTGCGTCAGCGGCTCGCCGCGGAGGCCGGCGACGTCGAGGCGATGAGTGTCCTCGGGGCCATGCTGCTGCGCCGTGGTGATCTCGACGGTGCCGAACCCCATCTGCGTGCCGCCACCGCCGCGGGCGACCGGGCCGCCGCCAACAACCTCGGAGTCCTGCTCCACCAGCGCGGATACGCCGACGAGGCCGCCGGCTGGTGGCGGATCGCCGCCGTCGCCGGGTCCGCGGCGGCCGCGCACGCCCTCGGGCGGCACCACCGCGAGCGCGGCGACGAGCCCGCGGCCGAGTACTGGCTGCGCCAGGCCGCGGAACAGGGGCACACCCTGGGCGCGTACGCCCTCGCCGACCTGCTGGAGCACCGCGGTGACGCCGGGGCCGAGAAGTGGATGCGGGTCGCAGCCGAGCGCGGGCACCGGGAGGCGGCGTACCGCCTGGCCCGGGCGCTGGACCGGAAGGCGGCGCGGGAGGCCGACGGTGACAGCGGTGTCCAGGTGCTGGACGAGGTCGAGCAGTGGTACCGGCAGGCCGCCGCGCGCGGTCACCGGCGGGCCGCGCTGCACCTCGGGACGATCCTGGAGAAGCGCGGCGAGCTCAAGGAGGCCGGACGCTGGTACCTGACGTCCGCCAAGGACGGCGAACCGCGTGCCGCCTGCGCGCTCGGGTTCCTGCTGCGCGACGCCGGCGACACCGAGAACGCCGCCGTGTGGTGGCTGCGGGCCGCCCAGGACGGCGACGGCAACGCGGCGAACGCGCTGGGCGCACTGCACGCCGAGCGGGGCGAGACCCAGACCGCCGAGCGCTGGTACCGGGCCGCGATGGACGCGGGCGACGTGAACGGCGCCTACAACCTCGGCCTGCTCTGCGCTGAGCAGGGACGCACCGCGCCGGCCGAGCAGTGGTACCGGCGCGCGGCCTACGCCGGGCACCGGGAGGCCGCGAACGCGTTGGCGATCCTGCTGCTGCGGGCCGGGGACGAGAAGGGCGCGGAGCCGTGGTTCTCCAAGGCCGCGGAGGCCGGGAGCGTGGACGCCGCCTTCAACCTGGGCATCCTGCACGCCGGCCGGGGCGAGGAGCGGGCCGCGCTGCGCTGGTACGAGCGGGCCGCGGCCGCCGGGCACACCGAGGCGGCGCTCCAGGTCGGCATGGCCCGGCTGCGGGACGGCGACGAGCAGGAGGCCGAGCGGCATCTGCGCTGTGCGGCCGGGGGCGGGAGCGCCGAGGCCGCGTACCGGCTGGCGACCGTGCTCGACGCGCGCCGGCCGCCGGAGCCCGCGCACGAGCTCGGGGAGCCGGTGCACCGGCGCAGCGAGTGCGAGGAGTGGTACGAGAGAGCGGCCTCGCAGGGGCACCGGCGGGCGCAGGTGCGGGTGGGCATGCTCGCGGCGGCCCGGGGGGACGTCGCCGAGGCGGCTCGGTGGTACCGGGAGGCGGCCGAGGCCGGGTCCCGCAACGGCGCGTTCAATCTCGGGCTGCTGCTGGCCCGGGAGGGCAGTGAGCCCGAGGCGGCGGTGTGGTGGACGCGGGCGGCTGACGCCGGGCACGGTCGGGCGGCGTTGCGACTGGCCCTGGTCTACGCGCGTCGGGGTGAGCTGGCGGAGGGGCAGCGGTGGGCCGACCGGGCGGTGGCGTTGGGGCCGGCGTCCGTGGCGGAGCGGGCGGCCCGGCTGCGGGATGCGCTCAGGCAGGAGCTGTCTGCCTGATGCCGGGTCCCGCGACTGCGGGCTGCATGGTGCTCGGCGTTGGTGTCCTTGAGGCACTGGCGGAGGCACGACTGTCCGCAGCTCAGTGGGGCTGAAGCTAAGCGATTTGCATCCGCCCTCCGCGTTGACGTAACGTTGCATTCACCGACGCGGGGTGGAGCAGCTCGGTAGCTCGCTGGGCTCATAACCCAGAGGTCGCAGGTTCAAATCCTGTCCCCGCTACTGAAGGCCGAGGGCCGGAATCCGAAAGGGTTCCGGCCCTCGGTGTATCTACCGGCGGTGTCCCACCGCCTCCTCGTAGAGGGAGCGGGTCACCGTCCGCGACTCGGGGAGCGAATCGCCTTCCGCCACGCCCTGGGCGCGGTAGGCGGACTGGAGGCGGTCCGTCGTGCCGGTACGGATTTCCCAGTCCATGCGGAGCGACGGCGTCGAGCGCAGGATCGTCTCGTCCGTCTTCAGAAGCTTCGCCAGGTATGTGACGAAGCTCTCGTGCTTCTTGTAGTCGGCCGCGAAGTACGTGTTCACCGTGCGGATGTACGCCCGCAGCAGTGCCACTCCCGCGTCCACGTCGTCGTCCAGCAGGCTCGGGCCGTAGAGCATGCCGCCCAGGGGCTCGCCGGGGGGCTGGCCGCCCAGGAAGGCGTAGCCGGGTTCGCCGTCGACCCGGCGCCACACGGGGTCGAGCAGCCACGCCGAGTCGACGCCGCCGTTCTCCAGGGCGGTAAGGACGTCGGCGGAGCCCAGTTGCTGGTAGCGGATCCGGTCGAGGCCGCCGCCGTGCCGCTCCAGGGCCTGTTCCATGGGATAGGCGATCACGGAGCCCTTGCCGATCATCGTGCCGAGCTTCCGGCCGGCCATCCGGACGGCGGTCGCCGTCTCGCCGTCCTTCAGCCGGACCCACAGCCCGCTCTTGGACTTCGGGTCGGGTGAGAAGTTCCCCGCGACCCAGCGGATGGCGAATCCGCCGCGGATGCCGTTCATGACGGCTGCCTCCGGGGCCGCCCAGAGCGCGTCGACCTCGCCCTTGGCCAGCAGCGGGAGTGCCTCGGGCGTCGGCAGCACCTTCAGCGTGACGTCCAGGCCCTCCTTGGCGAACTCGCCCTTGTCGAGGGCGACGCGCAGGGGCGCCGCGTACTCGGCGCCGAGTGTGCCCGTCGCGATGGTCAGCTCGCGGGACCCGGGGAGCCGCTGGGCGGGCGGGGAGCCCGGGCGGCAGCGGGCCGGGGTGCGGTCGGGGGCGAGGTCGGCCGGGTCCGTCCAGGAGCCGGCGCCGCACCCCTCGACCGGGCGGACCGTGCGCGTTCCGGCGTCCGCCTTCGGCGTGGAGGTCCCGGAGGGCGGCGACGAGCAGGCCGCCGAGGCCAGCAGCGCGGCCGCGAGCAGGGCGAGGCCGTAGGTGCGTCCCCTCGTGGCTGTCCCCGTACGTCCCCTCACGACTGCCCCCGTACGTCCCCTCACGACTGTCCCTTTACGTCCCTTCATGTCTGGCCCCGCCCCCGGTCGCGCGGAGCCCATGGGGTGAGCAGCCGGCCGACGAAGCGGACCAGCTCGGAGAAGAGCACGCCCAGGACGGCGACGCAGACGATGCCGACGAACATCACGTCGTTCTGGAAGAGGGCGCGGGAGTCGAAGATCAGATGGCCGAGGCCGTCGGTCGCGGCGATCTGTTCCGAGGCGACGATCACCAGGACCGCCACCCCCGCCGCGATCCGCGCGCCGACCAGGACGGCGGGCAGCGAGGCGGGGAGCAGGACGTGGCGGAACATCTGCCACGGCGAGGCGCCGAAGACCCGCCCGGCGTCGCGGTGGCCGTCGGGGACCGCCATGACCGCCGACATCGTGGAGATCCAGACGAAGAAGAAGACGGTGGCGGCGACCAGGGCCACCTGCGGGCCCTCGCCCAGGCCGAACATGTTCAGGAAGACGGGGAGCAGGGCCAGCTTCGGCACGACGTACAGGGCGTCCAGGAGCGGTTCCAGGGCGGCCCGTACCAGCGACAGCGAACCCATCAGCAGGCCCAGGAGGTAACCCGCCGCCGTGCCGACGGCATAACCGGCCAGGACGCGCCTGAGCGTCGCCCACACGTCCGGCCACAGATCACCGGCCGCGGCCCGGTCCCAGCCGTCGGCGAGGATCGTGGACGGCGCCGGGTAGACGCGGTCGTCGATCCAGCCCCGGACCGCCGCCAGCTGCCAGAGCAGTACGAGAAGGAGGGGTACGGCCGCAGCGAGGGACAGTTCCAGGGCGCGGCGGCGGCGATGGGTGCGTGCGGGGTGCAGTTCGCGGGGGCCCGGGCGGCGGACCAGGACGGAGGCCTTCGCCTCAGGAGCGACGGTGGTCATGCGGGCACCGCCTCCTTGCGCAGCAGGTCCCACAGCTCGCTCTTCAGCGCGGTGAACTCGGCGGTGGCGCGGACGTCGCCGGTGCGGGGGCGCGGGAAGGGCGGGCGGTGTTCGGCGATGATCCGTCCCGGGCGGGCGGACATCACCAGGACGCGGTCGCCGAGGACGATCGCCTCCTCCAGGCTGTGCGTGATGAACAGGGTCGTGGTGCGCAGCGCCTGGGTGATCTCCAGCAGCTCGTCCTGGAGGATCGTGCGGAGCTGGGCGTCCAGGGCGGCGAAGGGCTCGTCCATCAGCAGCACTTCGGGCTCGACCGCCAGGGCGCGGGCGATGGCGACGCGTTGCCGCATGCCGCCGGAGAGGGCCGCCGGGTAGGCGTGCGCGAAGTCCGCGAGGCCCGTGCGGGCCAGCCAGTCGGCGGCCCGGGCGTTCGCCTCCCGGCGTGGGACGCGCTGGACGTCGAGACCGAAGCGGACGTTGGCCTGGACGGTCTTCCAGTCGTAGATGCCGTAGTCCTGGAAGATCATGGCCGCCGGGCGCGGACTGGACGTACGGATCTCCAGCGTGCCGGTGCTGGGCCGGAGCAGACCGGCGGCGATGCGCAGCAGGGTGGACTTGCCGCAGCCCGAGGGGCCGACGAGGCAGACGAACTCGCCCGGCGCGACGGTCAGGTCGAGGGGGCCGAGGGCCCCGACCGCGCGAGGGCCCCGGCCGAAGATGCGCGTCAGGTCATGGGCGGTGACTTTCGGATACGGCTCTCCCACTTCGGTCTCCTCGCGGAGTGCGGAACGGACTGGTGGGTGCCGTTGACCATATGACGACCCGTCAGATACGGGAAGTGCGCGGGCAGCGCGAAGCCCCGGCACCCATGGGTGCCGGGGCTTCGCGTGAGAAGGCGGGGGGAGGCTGGGTGTCCTAGGCGGCCGCGCAGTTCGGGCAGACGCCGCGGTACGTCACCTCGACGTCCGAGACCGTGAAGCCGAAGCGCTCCGAGTCGGGGAGGTCGGCCAGCGGGTTGCCCGCCGGGTGCACGTCGCGGATCGCGCCGCACTGGGCGCAGACCAGGTGGTGGTGCGGCTGGTGGGCGTTCGGGTCGTACCGCTTGGCGCGCTGGTCGGTGGAGACCTCGAGCACCTCGCCGAGCGACACGAGCTCGCCGAGCGTGTTGTACACGGTCGCCCGGGAGATTTCGGGCAGCTTGTCGACGGCCCGGGCGTGGACCTCGTCGGCCGTCAGATGGACGTGTTCGCCGTCGAGGACCTCGGCCACGACGCGCCGCTGCGCGGTCATACGCCATCCGCGTCCGCGCAGCCGTTCCAGAAGGTCGCTCATGGTCACCAGCCTAACAGCAAAAGGGACCAGGTCGCGAACAGGTGTGAAGTTAGAGTCTTGCTTGCTTTAGACAATGTCTATTGTAGGATCGAGACCGGATTTGGCCGAGGGGCAGGAACGGTCAGGAATGGCGCAGGAGGCAGACGTGACGCAGGGACCGCTTACGACGGAGGCCGGGGCTCCGGTCGCCGACAACCAGAACAGCGAGACCGCGGGTGCGGGCGGCCCGGTGCTCGTCCAGGACCAGCTCCTGCTGGAGAAGCTCGCCCACTTCAACCGCGAGCGCATCCCGGAGCGGGTCGTGCACGCCCGCGGCGCCGGCGCCTACGGCACCTTCACGGTGACCGCGGACGTCACCCCGTACACCCGTGCCGCTTTCCTCTCCGGAGTCGGCAGGGAGACCGAGGTCTTCCTGCGCTTCTCGACCGTGGCCGGCAACCTGGGGGCGGCGGACGCCGTCCGCGACCCGCGCGGCTTCGCGCTGAAGTTCTACACCGAGGAGGGCAACTACGACCTCGTCGGCAACAACACCCCGGTGTTCTTCATCAAGGACGCCATCAAGTTCCCGGACTTCATCCACACCCAGAAGCGCGACCCGTACACCGGCTCGACCGAGGCGGACAACGTCTGGGACTTCTGGAGCCTGTCGCCCGAGTCCACGCACCAGGTCACCTGGCTGTTCGGCGACCGCGGCATCCCCGCCTCGTACCGGCACATGGACGGCTTCGGCTCGCACACCTTCCAGTGGCAGAACGAGGCCGGCGAGGTGTTCTGGGTCAAGTACCACTTCAAGACCGACCAGGGGATCCGGAACCTCACCCAGGCCGAGGCCAACAGGCTGGCCGGTGAGGACCCGGACAGCCACCAGCGCGATCTGCGCGAGGCCATCGAGCGCGGTGAGTTCCCGTCCTGGACCGTGCAGGTGCAGATCATGCCGGAGGCGGACGCGGCGACGTACCGCTTCAACCCGTTCGACCTGACCAAGGTCTGGCCGCACGCCGACTACCCGCCGATCGAGATCGGCAGGCTGGAGCTCAACCGCAACCCGGAGAACGTCTTCGCCGAGGTCGAGCAGTCGGTCTTCAGCCCCGCGCACTTCGTGCCGGGCATCGGCCCGTCCCCGGACAAGATGCTCCAGGGCCGCCTCTTCGCGTACGGCGACGCCCACCGCTACCGCGTCGGCATCAACGCCGACCACCTGCCGGTGAACCGCCCGCACGCCACCGTGGCCCGCACCAACTCCCGCGACGGTCACCTCTACGACGGCCGCCACAAGGGCGCGAAGAACTACGAGCCGAACAGCTTCGGCGGCCCGTTCCAGACGGACCGTCCGCTGTGGTCCGCCACGGCCGTGAACGGCGTGACGGGCAACCACCCGGCACCGGTCCACGCCGAGGACGACGACTTCGTGCAGGCGGGCAACCTCTACCGGCTGATGGGCGAGGACGAGAAGGAGCGCCTGATCGCCAACCTGGCGGGCTTCATCGCCAAGGTCTCGCGGAACGACATCGTGGAGCGGGCGATCGACAACTTCCGTCAGGCCGACGGAGACTACGGCAAGCGGCTGGAGGCCGCGGTCCAGGCCCTGCGCGGCTGAACTCCAGCACTGGACCGCTTGCGGTAGGGACGGCCCGGGCCCTTTCGGGGAGCCCGGGCCGTTCGCGCTGTCAGGCGGGCACCTGCTGACGGGCCGGTGCCCAGCAGCGGATGATGTCGCGGACCGAGACGACGCCGGCGGGCTCGTCGTCCTCGAGCACGATGAGGTGCCGGAAGCCGCCGTGCGCCATGGCGGTGGCCGCCTCCTCCAGGGTCCAGGCCGGAGTGGCGAACACGACGTCGGTGGTGGTGTGGGCGTGGGCGCGTTCCGTGTCGGGGTCCTGGCCCTGGCCCACGGAGATGAGGATGTCGCGTTCGGTGAGGATGCCGATGCCGCCGGCGTCGGGGTCGTGGACGATGGCCGCGCCGACCTTCCGGGCGGCCATCAGCGCGGCGGCCTGGCGGAGGGTGTGGGTCGGGCCGATGGTCAGGACGACAGTGCTCATGGCGTCACGGACGAGCATGGATGGAGCCACCTCCTGGGAGTGTCCCCGCCGTTTGTTCATCTTTTCACAAGTTCACAAGCGGGCGGACTCCCAGAGTGACAGGCAAAGGGAGGGGCAACAAGGGGGCGTTCGGTAACAGAGGGCGCGCCCTCAGTAGCGCTGGTTGAGATACCCCAGCAACTCGTCGTGCAGCAGACCGTTCGACGCCGCCGCGTTGCCGCTGTGCGGGCCCGGGCGGGAGTCGAGTCCGGTGAAGGTGCCGCCGGCCTCGGTGACGATGATCGCGGTGGCGGCCATGTCCCAGAGCGACAGCTCCGGCTCGGCGCACATGTCGACGGCGCCCTCGGCGACCATCATGTAGGGCCAGAAGTCGCCGTACGCGCGCGTGCGCCAGACCTCGCGGGTGAGGTCCAGGAAGCCGTCCAGGCGGCCCTGCTCCTCCCAGCCGCTGAGCGAGGAGTACGCGAAGGAGGCGTCGGCGAGCTTTCCGACGCGGGAGACCTGGAGGCGGGTCGCCTTCGTGAGGCTGCGGCCGGAGAACGCGCCGTAGCCCTTCGCGGCCCACCAGCGGCGGCCGAGGGCGGGGGCGGAGACGACGCCGACGACGGGCTGGAAGCCGCCCTCGCCGGCTTCCATCAGGGAGATGAGCGTGGCCCAGACGGGGACGCCGCGCACGTAGTTCTTGGTGCCGTCGATGGGGTCGATGACCCAGCGCCGGGGACCGGTGCCCTCGACGCCGTACTCCTCGCCGAGGATCGCGTCCCTGGGGCGGGCGCGGGCGAGTTGGCCGCGGATGAGTTCTTCGGCGGCCTTGTCCGCTTCGCTCACCGGGGTCATGTCCGGTTTGGTCTCGACCTTGAGATCGAGTGCCTTGAACCGGTCCGTCGTCGCGGCGTCGGCGGCGTCGGCGAGGACGTGGGCGAGACGCAGGTCGTCGAGGTAGTCGGGCATGTAACGAACCTATCTGCCGAGGTGGGGGTGGGGCTACAGGGGGTTTGCGGGCGGGGGTGGGGGTGTTGTGGGGGCTCGGCGGGTGCGGGGTGCCGCGGCGTTTGGGCCGAGGGCAGGCGGCGGGCGACCCGGCTCAGCCGCCGGAGGCGCCCGCGCAGGTCGGCTCAAAGGCGCCCCCTGTGTGCGCCCGCGGACCCTTGACAGTGGTTTCGTGCGCGTCAAATCTGGGCGCAGTGCCGCTCGCCCCAAGGGGAGGCGTTGATGCCTGCAGCGCGGGAATCTCTACTGGACGCCGCTTACGCGGCGCTGGCGCGCCGGCCGTGGTCCGCCGTGCGGATGGTGGACGTGGCCGCGGCGGCGGGAGTGTCCCGGCAGACGCTGTACAACGAGTTCGGCAGCAAGGACGGGCTCGCCCGGGCGCTCGTGAGGAGAGAGGCCGACGGGTATCTCGCCGGGGTCGACCGGGCGCTCACCGGGCACAGCGACCTGCGCGACCGGCTCACCGCCACCGCCGAGTGGATCACCTCGGCCGCCCGCGAGAACGCCCTCGTCCGCGCCATGCTCACCGGCTGCTGGAGCGAATGGCTGCCGTCCCCGGCGCTGCCCGCCGTGCCCTCGACCTCCGCCGTACCGGCCCAGCGCCGCGCCGACGGCCCACTGCCGTCACCCGGTGACTTCGTCGCCCTCGTCCGCGACCGTGCCGTCACCGTCCTGGCGGAACCCGGCACCCCCAAGTCCGGCACCGCCGACCTGGCCCGCTCCTGTGAACTCGCCGTCCGGCTCGCCCTGTCCTGCGTGGCCGCGCCACCCGGCGAGGGCGGCGTCGCCGGCCTGGTCCGCGGCGCCCTTCAGCGCGAGGCCGGCTGACAGGCCGTCAGTGCGCCGACCCGGACAACTGAAGCCCGATCACACCGATGATGACGAGACTGATCGACACGATCTTCAGCGTCGACACCAGGTCGCCGAGGAACACCATGCCGTAGATCGCCGTGCCCGCCGCGCCGATACCCGTCCACACCGCGTACGCGGGACCCACGTCGAGCTTCTTCAGCGCCAGGGTCAGCAGGCCGAAGCTGCCGAGGGCGAAGACGCAGAAGGCGATCGTCGGCCAGAGCCGTGTGAAACCGTGCGACAGCTTCAGACACACGGCGAAGCCGGTCTCCAGCAACCCCGCCACTATGACCAGCAGCCACGCCATGAGTCGTTCCTCCCGTATCCCACGTTCAGCGACCGCTTAGTCAGTTTGAGCAAGTCCGCCAGATTCCTCAGCTTCTGGGCGATCTTGCATCCGGCTCGGTGCGATTATGCACTTACCGTCCGCACGCCATGACAAACAACGCGGAGGTCAGTCGCCTTCCTTCCGCTCCCGCGTGGCCAGCAGCCGCCGCAGCGAGTACAGCCGCGCCGGATCCGCGTGCCCCTCGGCCACCCACGCGTCCAGCGCGCAGTCCGGCTCGTCGTGGCTGCACGCGCGCGGGCAGCCCTCGGTGCCCGGCTCCAGGTCGGGGAAGGCGTGGATGACCTGGGACGGGTCCACGTGGTGCAGGCCGAAGGACCGCAGGCCCGGCGTGTCGATCACCCAGCCCTCACTTCCCGACAGCGGCAGCGCCAGCGCCGAGGTGGTGGTGTGGCGTCCGCGGCCCGTCACCGCGTTCACATGCCCGGTCGTACGCCGCTGATCTTCCGGCACCAGCGAGTTGACCAGCGTGGTCTTGCCGACCCCGGAGTGGCCGACGAACGCGGTGATCTTGCCGTCGAGCTGCTCGCGCACGCGGGCGAGGGCGGTTCCGTTCTGCAGTTCCTCGCGGCTGGTGACGACGTGGGGGATGTCGAGGTGGCCGTACAGCTCCAGCAGCTTGTCGGGCGGGGCGAGGTCCGACTTGGTCAGGACCAGCAGCGGGTCCAGACCGCCGGCGTAGGCCGCGACCAGGCAGCGGTCGATCAGGCGGGGGCGGGGCTCCGGGTCGGCCAGGGCGGTGACGACCGCCAGCTGGTCGGCGTTGGCCACGACCACGCGCTCGTACGGATCGTCGTCGTCCGCCGTGCGGCGCAGAACGGAGGTGCGCTCCTCGATGCGCACGATCCTCGCGAGTGAGTCCTTCTTGCCCGTCAGGTCGCCCACGATGGCCACCCGGTCGCCGACGACCGCGGCTTTGCGGCCCAGCTCGCGGGCTTTCATCGCCATGACCACACGGTCCTCGACGAGGCAGGTCAGGCGGCCCCGGTCGACGGTCAGGACGAGGCCTTCGGCGGCGTCCTCGTGCTTGGGCCGGATGTTCGTCCGGGGCCGGGTGTTCCGGCGGCCGGGACGGGTGCGGATGTCGTCCTCGTCGGTGTGCTTGCCGTAGCGGCGCATGACCTGATCCCCGTGTCCTACGCCCCGAGCATCCCGGTCCACAGGTCGGGGAAGCCGGGCAGCGTCTTGGCCGTCGTCGCCACGTTCTCGATCTGCACGCCCTCGACGGCGAGGCCGATGATCGCCCCGGCCGTGGCCATGCGGTGGTCGTCGTACGTGTGGAAGATCCCGCCGTGCAGCCGGCGGGGGCGGACGTGCAGACCGTCGGCGGTCTCCGTGACGTCACCGCCGAGTTCGTTGATCTCCTTGGTCAGCGCGGCCAGGCGGTCCGTCTCGTGCAGCCGCAGATGGGCCACGCCGCGCAGGGTCGACGGGGAGTCGGCGAGGGCCGCGACCGCCGCGACGCCCGGCGTCAGCTCGCCGACCTCGCTCAGGTCGACGTCGATGCCGTGGATCGAGCCGGAGCCGGTGAACACGAGCCCGAACTCGGTCAGTTCGCAGGAGCCGCCCATCTCGGTGAAGATCTCGCGCAGCCGGTCACCGGGCTGGGTGGTGCGGGACGGCCAGTCCGGGATGACGACCCGGCCGCCGGTCACCAGCGCGGCCGCCAGGAACGGCTGGGCGTTGGACAGGTCGGGCTCGATCGTCAGATCGCGGCCGAGCAGGGCGCCGGGCGTGACCCGCCAGACGTTGGGCTCGCCGCCCGACTCGGGCGTGTCCACCTGGGCGCCGACCGCGCGCAGCATGTCGACGGTCATGCGGATGTGCGGCATGGAGGGCAGCGTGGCACCGGTGTGGCGGACCTCGACGCCCTGGTTGAAGCGCGGGCCGGACAGCAGCAGGGCGCTCACGAACTGAGACGAGGAGGACGCGTCGATGGCGACCGTGCCGCCGTCCAGGGCGCCGCTGCCGTGCACGGTCAACGGCAGTGCGCCACGGCCGTCGTCGTCGATCCGGGCACCGAGCTGACGCAGCGCGTCGATGACTCCGTTCAGGGGACGCTCGTACGAGCGGGGGTCACCGTCGAAGCGGACGGGACCGTCCGCGAGCGTGGCGACCGGCGGCAGGAACCGCATCACCGTGCCGGCGTTGCCGACGTCGACCGTGGCCGGGCCGCGCAGGCCCGCGGGGAGCACACGCCAGGCCTCGCCGGTGCCGTCCGGGCCCACGCCCTCCTCGATCTCGATGCCCATGGCGCGCAGCGCGCCGGCCATCAGCAGGGTGTCGCGCGAGCGCAGGGGGCGGCGCAGCCAGCCCGGTTCGGAGGCGAGGGAGGCGAGGACCAGGGCGCGGTTCGTGACCGACTTGGACCCGGGCACGTGGACCGTCGCGTCGACGGCTCCGCTCGCGTGCGGGGCGGGCCAAAGGGCGGTGTCTGCGGTGTTCGGGGCCATGGCTTCACTTTATAAGGAGGCGGTGGCTCGGGTGCGGCGCCGTGGGGCCGGTCGCACCCGCGCGGCGGAGCCGCACCTCGGCACAGCCCCGGCGCCTGTGCGGGGCGCGTCACATCTCCAGGAGCCACCTGCCCCCACCGATCAGCGAGCACAGCGACACCGCGTGGAACAGGAACAGCCACAACCCCGCCGGCACGTGCGTCAGCCGCGACAGCTGGTCCGCGTCCGAGTCGCCCGCCCCGCCCCGCGACCGCTTGGCCTGGAGCTCGAACGCCGGACGCACCCCGCCGATCAGGAGGAACCACACCACCACGTAGGCGAACGCGGCCTGGACCTGCGGGCCGGCCAGCCAGGACACCAGGACGAACAGGCCGCCCGTGACGATCATGGTGAGGGCGCCGTAGGCGTTGCGGATCATCACGAGCATGGCCAGCAGCAGGGCCGTGGCCAGCCACAGCAGGAGCGTGATGCGCCCGGAGCCCAGCAGGGCCGCGCCGCCGAGGCCCAGCAGGGGCGGGGCGGTGTAGCCGGAGGCCGCGGTGAGGATCATGCCGATGCCGTACGGCTTGCCGCGGCTGACGGTCAGGCCGCTGGTATCCGAGTGCAGCCGTATGCCGGTGAGGGTGCGGCCGGTGAGCAGGGCCACGAGCCCGTGGCCGCCCTCGTGGGCGATGGTGATGGCGTTGCGGGAGACGCGCCACAGGCCGTGCGGGATCACCACGGCGAGCGCGGCCGCCAGGGTCGCGATCACGACCCACAGGTCGGGGTCGGGCTGGGTGCCGGAGACCTCGTCCCAGAGGGAGGCGAGGGAGGCGGTTGCGGTGCTGTCCATGTGCGGCGATGGCTCCCTGTGGGCGGATGGAATCTGGCAGTGTGGCACGTATGTGCGGACGGTATGCAGCGAGTCGTAGGCCAGAGGATCTCGCAGGAATCTTTGAGATCGAGAAGTGGGAGCCCGAGGAGACTCTGGAGCCCGACTACAACGTGGCGCCCACCAAAGAGGTCTACGCCGTCCTCGACCGCCCTGTGAAAGACGCGGACGACCCGCGCCCGGTTCGGCAGCTGCGCACGCTGAAGTGGGGGCTCGTCCCGTCCTGGGCGAAGACCCCCGAGGGCGGCGCCCGGATGATCAACGCCCGCGCGGAGACGGTCCACGAGAAGCCGTCCTACCGCCGCGCCTTCACCTCCCGGCGCTGCATTCTGCCCGCCGACGGCTACTACGAGTGGGTCACCGGCACGCAGGAGCGGGAGCTGGAGGTCGAGGGCAAGAAGAAGCGGCCCCGCAAGCAGCCCTACTTCGTGACCCCGGCGGACGGGTCGGTTTTCGCGATGGCCGGGCTGTACGAGTTCTGGCGGGACAAGACGCTGCCGGACGACCACCCGCAGGCCTGGTGGGTGACGTGCTCCGTCATCACCACCGAGGCCGAGGCGAGCCCGCTGGCGGTCTCCCCGGCGGACGGTCCGCGGACCCTGGCCGACATCCACCCCCGGATGCCGCTGATGCTGACGCCCGACCGCTGGGACGCCTGGCTGGACCCGTCCCGCACGGACGCCGACGACCTGCGCGAGCTGCTCGCCCCGCCGCCCGCCGGGCTGATGCGCGCCTATCCCGTCACGACGGCCGTCAGCAACGTCCGCAACAACGGCGCGGAGCTGCTGAAGGAGCTGGAAGGGCCGGAAGAGGGCACACTCTTCTGACGTGACGGATGCGAACGATGTGGCCCATGTGACCAATGCGGCAGAGGCGACCACCGAGATCGTCGAGACCGACGCCGGCCCCGCCAGAATCACCTGGCACACGGCGGAAAAGGCCCGGCTGGTCCTCGCCGTCAGCCACGGCGCCGGTGGCGGCATCGAGGCCCGTGACCTGACGGCCCTGGCCGCCGCCCTGCCCGCCCACGGCGTGAGCGTGGCCCGGGTGGAGCAGCCCTGGCGAGTGGCCGGGAAGAAGCTCGCGCCCGCGCCCAAGACCCTGGACCTCGGCTGGCGGGGCATCTGGCCCGCCCTCGCCGAGCCCGGCCTGCCGGTCGTGTCCGGCGGCCGCAGCGCCGGGGCCCGCGTCGCCTGCCGCACCGCCACCGAGCTCGGCGCCCACGCGGTCCTCGCCCTCAGCTTCCCCCTCCACCCGCCCGGCAAGCCGGAGAAGTCCCGTGCCGCCGAGCTGCTGGGTTCCGGGGTACCCACCCTGGTCGTCCAGGGCGGGAACGACCCGTTCGGCAAGCCCGGGGAGTTCCCCGAGGGGCCGTACGAGCTCGTCGAGGTGCCGCACGGCGACCACGGTTTCGCCGTCCCCAAGCGGGCGGAGATCACGCAGGAGGAGGCAGTGGCGGTCATCACGGACGCGGTCCTGGAGTGGACCGGGTCACTCGGGTAAAGCTTCGGGAATGCCGGGGCGGCGAGCACTGTTGTGCGGGACGTACGTGCTGGAGACCAGCACCGACGCCGTAGGAGAGGAAGTCCGCCGCATGGGTTCGACCTTCTGCCCGAGTCGCAGCAGCCGCGCCGACCTGGACTGGACGGTGCTGCACGCGGCCAAGACCGCCCCTATTCGGGCGGCGGGCGGACCGGATCGTCGTCTATCCTCCGATTCGGGTGAGACCGGTCTCGGTCTCACGAGAACACTGGAGGAGGTGGGTCCGGTCACTGGGACCGACGCAGGGACCGAACACGGCCAGGCGGAGCAGCCCGAGGGCCAGGGTGGCACGGGCGCGGAGACGGCCGCGGAGCGCAACGCGCGCTTCGAGCGGGACGCGCTCGAGTTCCTCGACCAGATGTACTCGGCCGCGCTGCGCATGACGCGCAACCCGGCCGACGCGGAAGACCTGGTGCAGGAGACGTACGCCAAGGCGTACGCGTCCTTCCACCAGTTCCGCGAGGGCACCAATCTCAAGGCGTGGCTGTACCGGATCCTCACCAACACCTTCATCAACTCGTACCGCAAGAAGCAGCGCGAACCGCAGCGCTCCGCGGCCGAGGAGATCGAGGACTGGCAGCTCGCCCGCGCCGAGTCGCACATGTCGACGGGCTTGCGCTCCGCGGAGTCGCAGGCGCTCGACCACCTGCCCGACTCGGACGTGAAGTCAGCGCTCCAGGCGATCCCCGAGGAGTTCCGCATTGCCGTGTATCTCGCGGACGTCGAGGGCTTTGCGTACAAGGAGATCGCCGACATCATGGGGACACCCATCGGTACGGTGATGTCCCGGCTGCACCGGGGACGCCGTCAGCTGCGCGGCATGCTGGAGGACTACGCCCGTGACCGCGGGATGGTCCCGGCCGGCGCCGGAGAGTCGAACGAAGCGAAAGGCTCGGGGTCATGAGCTGCGGAGAGCCGCACGAGACGGATTGCAGCGAAATCCTCGATCATCTCTACGAGTTCCTCGACCGTGAGATGCCGGACTCGGACTGCGTGAAGTTCGAGCACCACTTCGAGGAATGCTCGCCCTGTCTGGAGAAGTACGGGCTCGAGCAGGCCGTGAAGAAGCTGGTCAAGCGCTGCTGCGGGCATGACGACGTGCCGGGCGACCTGCGCGACAAGGTCATGGGGCGGATCGAGCTGATCCGCTCCGGCCAGGCCGTCCCCGAGCAGGACGTCACGGCCTCGCCTGCCACGCCGCAGGAATCCTGACACTCCTGCGCTTTTCAACTACCCCGCCTCCAAAGGGGTAGTCATCCTCGAACGCATCACTCGAACGTGCTAATCCGCGGGTTATCGACCCGCGGAGCCCCCTGTCCGCGTCCTAGGCTCCGGGCCTGACGGAGACGGCCGGGGGAGGGGCGCATGGAAGCGGTACCGGTGCGGGCACGCGTGTACGTCGCCTTTGTCCTGGTCGCCGCCCTGCTCTGTATGCTGCCGCTGCCGGGCGTCCGTACGCCCTGGTGGGCCGTGGCACTGCTCGCCGCGCTGTACGCGGGCTGCGAGCGCGTCGCCCGGTCCCGGTTCGTCGGGATCTCCCATCCGGCCGGGACCTTCTACCCCGTACTGCTCGCCGGTGCCTTCCTGCTGCCCGCGCCCGCCGCCGCCCTGGTGGCCGTGCCCGGTGCGCTGCTCTCCCACGTCGAGCAGCGGCCCGTGGCGCTGCGCCGGATCTGGCGGGCCGCCCAGCTTGTCCTCGGGGTGTGGGCCGCGGCCCGGGTGCACTGGGCGCTCGGCGGGCGGGACGCGGTCGTCGCGGGCGACGTGCCCTACGCGCTCGGGCCGGCCGGGGCGGCCGTGCTGGCGTTCTGCCTGGTGCTCGCGCTACTGGACGGCGGGATCCTGGCGGTCGCCGAGCGGGTGCCCGTGCGGCGGGCCTGGCGGGGGCTCGTGTCGCGCTCCCTGGCGCCCATCGCCGTGCACGGGCTGGCCGGGCTGATGATGGCCGTGCTGTGGCGCAGCCCCTACGGTCCGGTGGCCGCGCTGCTCGTGCTGCTGCCGATGTGCGTCTCCTGGTGGGCCTTCGCGCAGTACCACCGGGAACGGGCCGCCCACCAGGCGACCATCCGGGCGCTCGTCCAGGCCGTCGACATCAAGGACGGCTACACGCGCGGACACAGCGAGCGCGTCGGACAGGCATCCATGATGATCGCGCGCGAGCTGGGCATGGACGACGAGCGCGTCGAGGTGCTCCGGTTCGCCGGGATCCTGCACGACGTCGGCAAACTCGGCGTCCCCACCCGGCTGCTCAGGAAGGACGGGCCGCTGACACCCGAGGAGCGGCGGGTGATCGAGCTGCACCCCGAGTACGGGCACGAGATGGTGCGCGGCATCGGCTTCCTCGGGGAGGCACGCGCCGCCGTGCTGCACCACCACGAACGGCTGGACGGCACCGGGTACCCGTACGGCCTGATGGGCGGTCAGATCCCGGAATCCGCCCGGGTCGTGGCGGTCGCGGACGCCTTCGACGCCATGACCTCCACACGCAGCTACAGCAGGGCCCGGCCCGTCGCGGTCGCCCTGGCGGAGCTGAAGCGGTGCTCCGGCAGCCAGTTCGACCCGGTGATGGTCGCGGCTCTCGTGGAGGCCGTCGGCCGGGCCGGGTGGCGCCCCGCCGTGACCGCCGACGTCGTCGACCCGCCCCGCATCCCCCCGCCCGGCGCACCCGTCTCCAGCCGGCCGGGAGCACACCGGTGAGCGCGTACCGCCCGCCGCCGCTCTTCACCCTCGTCCACGGCTGCGCCGCCCTCCTCGCGGCCGGCTCCCTCGCCGTCACCCTCTACGACGGGCTGGAGGAACGCCGGGTCGCCCTCGCCTTCGGCGTCCTCGTGACCGTCGGGGAGCTCGCCCGGCGCAACGGGGCGCAGGTCAGGGAGCCTGCGCCGCTCGGGGCCGCCGTGGCCCTGTCGTACGCGCTGCTCGGCGAGGCCGGCGGGCGGGCCACGCACCACGGCCCCGCCCAGGTCGTCGCCGTCGTGCTGGCCGCCTCGCTGCTCGGCAGCGTGCCGCACGTGGCGCGCGGGCAGGGACCCACGCTCGACCATCTGGCCCGCCGGGTGCTCACCGCCGGGTTCGTCGCCGTGTGCTTCCAGCCCCCCTACAACCGGGGCATGTTCGACGACTGGGGCGGCCCCGCCTACGCGCTGCTGCTGCTCGCGCTGCTGTCCCTGACCGCGCTGTGCGACGCGGTGCTCGCCGCCGCGCTGGCCCACTCCCGCACCGGCTGGCCCTTCGGGCCGGTGCTGCGGGACGAACTGCGGGCCGTGCTCGGCATCGGCTCCGCCGTCATCGCGACCGGGGCGGTGATGGCCCTGGCGGTCGCCGTCGTGGGGCTGTGGGCACTGCCCGTGTTCTCCGTGCCGCTGCTGCTCGCCCAGATGTCGTTCCGCCGCTACGCCGCCGTCCGGGCGACCTACCGGCAGACCATCGCCTCCCTGGCACGGGCCACCGAGGTCGCCGGCTACACCCCCTGCGGGCACGCCCGCCGCGTCGCCGCGCTCAGCCAGGCGGTGGGGCGTGACCTGGGCCTCACCGAGCCCGAGCTGGCCGTCCTGGAGTACGCCGCTCTCATGCACGACATCGGCCAGCTGAGCCTCGTCGACCCGGTGCCGGCGGGCGCCACCGCCGGCCTGCCCGCCGCGGAACAGCGGCGGATCGCACTGCTGGGCGGGGCCGTCGTACGGCAGACGGGCGTCGACGAGGCGGTCGCCGTGGTCGTGGAACGGCAGGCCGACCCCTATGCGGAGCAGCCGCTCGCCGCGCGGATCGTCCGGGCCGTGAACGCGTACGAGGAGAAGTCCCGGGAAGGCGGCCTGGGCGGACCGCTGACGGCGCTGGAGGAACTCCGGCTCGCCACCGCCGGGGAGTACGCCCCCGAGGTGGTGGAATCGCTGGCCCGGGTACTGGCAAGAAGCAGTCTGACCTTGCGTGTGACTGGGTAACCCATGGGTAATGAGCGCCCCGGAGGCCGTACGTGGTTGGATGCGAAGAAGAAGGTGTCCGGGGGCTCGAAACACAGCTACGGCCAGCCCACCGCACGGAACTGGCAGGCGGGAATCGTGAGGATCTTCGGCAAGGGACGGAACCGGCCCTCCGCCTCCTGGCGGCAGGCCACAGACCGGGCGTTCACTCTCATCGGCGACGGCCGGTACGAGGACGCCGGCGCGTTGTTGACACGTGCCGCCGACCTGGAGCCCTGGCTGTCCGAGTCCTGGTTCAACCTCGCCCTGCTGCACAAGTTCCGGCACGACTGGGAGCAGGCGCGGGCGGCGGGGCTCAGGGCCGTGGCGCTGCTCGACCGGGACACCGGCGCGCCCGACTGGTGGAACGTCGGCATCGCCGCGACCGCCCTCCAGGACTGGCCGCTGGCCCGGCGCGCCTGGCAGGCCTACGGGCTGCGGGTGCCGGGGCCGCCCAACGACTCCGGTGAACCCGTCGGCATGGACCTCGGCAGCGCGGCCGTGCGGCTGTCCCCGGAGGGGGAGGCCGAGGTCGTGTGGGGGCGGCGGCTGGATCCCGCGCGGATCGAGGTGCTGTCCATCCCGTTGCCGTCGTCGGGGCGGCGCTGGGGCGAGGTCGTGCTGCACGACGGCGTGCCGCACGGGGAGCGGACCACGGCCGCCGGGCACACCTACCCGGTGTTCGACGAGATCGAGCTGTGGGCGCCGTCGCCGGTGCCGACCTGGGTGGTGCTGCTGGAAGCGGCGACCGAGTCGGACCGGGACGCGCTGGAGCAGCTCGCCGGGGACGCCGGGTTCGCCGCGGAGGACTGGTCTTCCTCGGTGCGGTTGCTGTGCCGGATGTGCTCCGAATCACGGATGCCGTCCGACGAGGGCGACGGGGAGCATCTCGATCCGCACGATCACAGTGAGCCGGGGCATCCCGGGCCGCTGGGGCATCGGACGGACGGGCAGCTGTGGGTTCCCGAGCGGGAGTGCGGCTTGGCCGCGCCGGCTTCCCTTGTGAGGGGGTTGCTGGACGGGTGGGTTGCCGACAGTCCGGATTCTCGGGATTGGCGGGATTTGGAAGAGGTGTGCTAAGTCGTGTGCAGGGTGCGGCGCCGTCGGTTTCTCGCGGAGTTCCCCGCGCCCCTGAAGGGGCCTCCGCCACCCGCGTACCCTGTATCAGCATCTCAGCTCGGTTAGGTTCAGGAAGGCGTACGTAACGTCATGGCTCAGCAGGACACCGATCAGCAGCGCGCGGGCGTGCTCCCCGTCGATGACGAGGGGTACGTGATCGACACGGAGGACTGCGAGGAGCGCGAGGCGGCCTGGCGGGAGCGGGGGACCTCACGGCCGATCACGGTGGTCGGGAACCCGGTGCTGCACAAGGAGTGCAAGGACGTCACCGACTTCGGCGACGAGCTCCAGCAGCTGGTGGCGGACATGTTCGCCTCGCAGCGCACCGCCGAGGGCGTGGGCCTGGCCGCCAACCAGATCGGCGTCGACCTGAAGGTCTTCGTCTACGACTGCCCGGACGACGAGGGAGCCCGGCACACCGGCGTCGTCTGCAACCCCAGGCTGGTCGAACTGCCCGCCGAGAAGCGCCGGCTGGACGACAGCAACGAGGGCTGCCTGTCGGTGCCCACCGCGTACGCGCCGCTCGCCCGGCCCGACTACGCCGAGGTGACCGGGCAGGACGAGCAGGGCAACCCGATCCGGGTGCGCGGCACCGGATACTTCGCTCGGTGTTTGCAGCACGAGACCGACCACCTGTACGGCTACCTCTACATCGACCGCCTCTCGAAGCGCGAGCGCAAGGACGCGCTGCGGCAGATGGCCGAGAACGAGCCGCGGTACCCGGTCGTCGCGAACGACTGAGACCCCACGATCACCAGGCGCACGGCGTCTGTTCGGGATTCCCGTCCTGAACAGGCGCCGTTCGTCTGCGCCGTTCGCCTGTCCGTCGCACGTTCGATCGCTTCTGCTCTCCTGGTGATCCGGTACCAGTCACGCAAAGGGAGGTTCCCGGCCCTTGGGGTAGTGGATGAAGCAAATGCGTTCCCAGACCGGTCAGTTGTAGGGCTGAATGGAGGGAGCGGGGTACGCAACGGCGCACGCCCGGCACGGAAGGAGGGGCGCCCGCGCCAACTGGCGGCTGAGAGGGGTTAGTTCGTGCATGCTTTGTCACACGGCACCACATCGACACCGACCACCATCGCAGTTCCACCGTCGCTCTCCCTTCCGGTGATCGAGGCGGCGTTTCCCCGGCAACTCCACCCGTATTGGCCGAAGTGCCAGGAGAAGACCCGGGCGTGGCTGCTCGAAAAGCGGCTCATGCCCGCGGACAAGGTGGAGGAATATGCCGACGGCCTGTGCTACACCGACCTCATGGCCGGGTACTACATCGGCGCCTCCGACGAGGTCATGCAGGCGATCGCGGATTACAGCGCCTGGTTCTTCGTCTGGGACGACCGTCACGACCGCGACATCGTGCACGGCCGCCCGGTCGCCTGGCGGCGGCTGCGGGACCGGCTGCACTCGGCCCTCGACTCCCCCGGGGAGCACCTGCACCACGAGGACCCACTGGTCGCCGGGTTCGCGGACAGCGTGCTGCGGCTGTACGCCTTCCTGCCGGCGACGTGGAACCTCCGGTTCGCCCGGCACTTCCACGAGGTGATCGACGCGTACGACCGGGAGTTCCACAATCGCACCCACGGAATCGTGCCCACGGTCGAGGAGTATCTCCGGCTGCGCCGGCTCACCTTCGCCCACTGGATCTGGACGGATCTGCTGGAGCCGACCGCGGGATGCGAACTCCCCGACATGGTACGGAAACACCCGGCATTTCGGCGGGCCGCGCTGCTGAGTCAGGAGTTCGCCGCCTGGTACAACGACCTCTGCTCACTTCCGAAGGAAATAGCGGGCGACGAGGTGCACAATCTCGGAATCAGTCTCATCACCCATGAGGGGCTGACGCTGGAACAGGCGGTCATAGAAGTCAGGAACCGTGTCGAGAACTGCATAACGGAATTCCTCGTCGTGGAACAGGAAGCAATACGGTTCGCCGACGGCCTCGCCGACGGCACCGTGCGGGGAAAGGAACTCAGCGCCGCCGCGCGGGCCTGTCTGAGCAATATGCGGAACTGGTTCAGTTCCGTCTACTGGTTCCATCACGAGTCCGGCCGGTACATGGTCGACAGCTGGGACGACCGGTCCACGCCCCCGTACGTCAACAACGAAGCGGCAGGTGAGAAATGACCGTCGAGTCCGTGAAGCCTGAAGCCCCCCTGGTTCCGGAGCTGCGGGAACCGCCCCGGGCCGGCGGCGGTGTCCCCGTTCTGGGACACGGCTGGAAGCTGGTGCGCGACCCGCTGGCGTTCATGTCCCGGCTGCGCGACCACGGCGACGTGGTCCGGCTGAAGCTCGGACCGAAGTCGGTCTACGCCGTCACCACCCCGGCGCTCACCGGCGCGCTGGCGCTGAGCAACGATTTCATCATCGCCGGGCCGCTGTGGGAGTCCCTGGAGGGTCTGCTCGGCAAGGAGGGCGTGGCCACGGCGAACGGCCCGCGGCACCGGCGACAGCGGCGCACCATCCAGCCCGCATTCCGGCTCGACGCCATCCCCGCCTACGGGCCGATCATGGAGGAGGAGGCGCACGCGCTGACCGAGCGGTGGCAGCCGGGGCAGACCATCGACTGCACCTCCGAGTCCTTCCGGGTGGCCGTGCGCATCGCCGCCCGCTGCCTGCTGCGCGGCGACTACATGGACGAGCGGGCGGAGCGGCTGTGCGTCGCGCTCGCCACGGTCTTCCGCGGGATGTACCGGCGGATGGTGGTGCCGCTCGGACCGCTCTACAAGCTGCCCCTCCCGGCCAACCGGGAATTCAACCGGGCATTGGCCGATTTGCATCTCCTGGTGGACGAGATCGTCGCCGAGCGCCGCGCATCCGGTCAAAAGCCGGACGATTTGCTGACGGCATTGCTGGAGGCGACGGATGAGAATGGCGACCCCATCGGGGAACAGGAGATCCACGACCAGGTCGTCGCGATCCTCACTCCCGGCAGTGAAACCGTCGCCTCCACGATCATGTGGCTGCTGCATATGCTCGCGGAACACCCTGAACACGCGGACCGGGTGCGCGACGAAGTAGAAGCCGTCACCGGTGGGAGGCCGGTGGCATTCGCGGACGTCCGGGGACTCAGGCACACCAACAATGTCGTCGTCGAGTCCATGCGTTTGAGCCCGGCCGTGTGGATTCTGACGCGGCGGGCGGTGCGGGACACGGAACTCGGCGGATACCGGATTCCGGCCGGGGCGGACATCGTCTACAGCCCGTACGCGATCCAGCGCGATCCGAAGTCGTACGCGCGGAACCTGGAGTTCGACCCCGACCGCTGGCTTCCGGACCGGGTCAAGGACGTCCCGAAACACGCCATGAGCCCGTTCAGCGTGGGCAACCGCAAGTGCCCGAGCGACCACTTCTCGATGGCCCAGCTGACGCTGATCACGGCGGCGCTGGCCACCAAGTACCGCTTCGAGCAGGTCGCCGGATCGAACGACGGCACGCGCGTCGGCATCACGCTGCGGCCGCACGACCTGCGGGTGCGGCCGGTGGCGAGGTGAGAGCCCCTGGCCTCAGGCCGCCTCCGGGCCCCTGAACGTGCGCCGGTAGGCGTTCGGCGTCGTCCCGACCGCCCGGACGAAGTGGTGGCGCAGTGTGGCCGCGTTGCCGAACCCGGTTCGACCGGCGATCGCGTCCATCGTCTCGTCCGTCGCCTCCAGCAGCCGCTGGGCCAGCAGCACGCGCTGGCGCAGGATCCAGCGGTAGGGAGTCGTCCCGGTCTCCTGCTGGAAGCGGCGGGCGAAGGTGCGCGGGGACATGTGGGCGCGCGCGGCCAGCTGCTCGACGGTGACCTCCTCGTCGAGGTGCCGCTCCATCCACGCCAGTACCTCGCCGATCGTGTCGGCCTCGGAGTGCGGCAGCGGGCGCTCGATGTACTGTGCCTGCCCGCCGTCGCGGTGCGGCGGCACCACCATCCGCCGGGCGATCTTGTTGGCGACCTCGGAGCCCTGCTCCTTGCGCACCAGGTGGAGGCAGGCGTCGATGCCGGCGGCCGTGCCGGCGGAGGTGATCACCGGGTCCTCGTCGACGTAGAGCACGTCCGGCTCCACGACCGCCCGGGGGTACTTTCGGGCCAGGTCCGGCGCGTGCTTCCAGTGCACGGCGCAGCGGCGGCCGTCCAGCAGCCCGGCAGCGGCCAGCACGAAGGCGCCGGAGCAGACGCTGAGCACCCGGGCGCCGCGGGCGACCCCACGCCGCAGGGAGTCCAGGAGCTCCGGCGGGAACTCACGGGACGCGTAGCTGTGCCCGGCCGGCACCGCGATCAGATCGGCCGTCTCCAGCCGCTCCAAGCCGTGCTCCACCTGTAGTGAGACGCCCGAGTTCATGCGCAGGGCTGGGCCCTCGGCCGAGGCCACGGCGAAGTCGTAGACCGGCAGTCCGTCGTCGCTGCGGTCGGTGCCGAAGACCTCGCACACCACACCGAGTTCGAAGGGGTTCACGCCGTCGAGGAGGATGACGGCCACGTTCTGGAGCATGCCTCCAGTGTGCCTCGCGAGTGGCAGTAATTCGAGGGTCTACGACAGTACTGCCACTGACGGTAAGGAGTCACCGGCGCGACAGTGGTGTCCATGGACACGAACCAGACGCAGACACTCATCGCAATGATCTTCGTACTCGGGACGCTGGTCCTCCTGGTCCTCCCGTCAGTGATCGGCATCGTGCGCGACCGGCGCGTCGACCGTCAGATCAGGGAGGCCCAGGAGACCCGTGAAGGCGTGGCGGCTCAGAAGTCCTCGTCCAGGTCGACGGTGCCCTCCACCGCCACCTGGTACGCGGAGGGCCGCCGCTCGAAGAAGTTGGTCAGCTCCTGAACACCCTGGAGCTCCATGAAGGAGAAGGGGTTCTCGGAGCCATAGACCGGAGCGAAGCCCAGGCGGGTGAGCCGCTGGTCGGCGACGCACTCCAGGTACTGCCGCATCGACTCGGTGTTCATGCCCGGGAGGCCGTCCCCGCACAGGTCGCGCGCGAACTGCAGCTCGGCCTCGACGGCCTCGCGGAGCATGTCCGTCACCTGCTGCTGGAGCTGGTCGTCGAACAGCTCCGGCTCCTCCTTGCGGACGGTGTCGACCACGTCGAAGGCGAACGACATGTGCATTGTCTCGTCGCGGAACACCCAGTTGGTGCCGGTGGCCAGACCGTGCAGCAGGCCCCGGCTGCGGAACCAGTAGACGTACGCGAAGGCACCGTAGAAGAACAGGCCCTCGATGCACGCGGCGAAGCAGATCAGGTTGAGCAGGAAGCGGCGGCGGTCGGCCTGGGTCTGAAGCCGGTCGAGCTGGTCGACCGAGTCCATCCACTTGAAGCAGAATTCGGCCTTCTCGCGGATGGAGGGGATGTTCTCGACGGCCGCGAAGGCCGCCGCCCGGTCGTCGTGGTCGGGGAGGTAGGTGTCCAGGAGCGTCAGATAGAACTGGACGTGCACGGCTTCCTCGAAGAGCTGACGGCTCAGGTAGAGCCGCGCCTCGGGGGAGTTGATGTGCTTGTACAGCGTCAGCACGAGGTTGTTCGCGACGATCGAGTCGCCCGTGGCGAAGAAGGCGACCAGCCGGCCGATCAGGTGCTGCTCGGCGGGGGAGAGCTTGGCGAGGTCGGCGACGTCCGAGTGGAGGTCGACCTCCTCCACGGTCCAGGTGTTCTTGATGGCGTCCCGGTAGCGCTCGTAGAAGTCCGGGTAGCGCATGGGGCGCAGGGTGAGCTCGAAGCCGGGGTCGAGAAGGTTCTGAGTCATAACAGTCGGCGCGGAGCGCCGTCCTCCAGGGGTGGCGGTCGGGTGGCGGGTGGGAATTACTGGCAGGCCTCGCAGGACTCGGGGTTCTCCAGGGAGCAGGCGACCGCTTCGGGGTCCGGGGTGGCCTGCGCGGGGACAGCGGCCTGGGCGGCGCGGGCGATGCGGGTCGCCGGGCGCGAGCGCAGGTAGTACGTCGTCTTCAGCCCGGACTTCCAGGCGTAGGCGTACATCGAGGAGAGCTTGCCGATGGTCGGCGTCTCCAGGAAGAGGTTCAGGGACTGGGACTGGTCCAGGAACGGGGTCCTGGCCGCCGCCATGTCGATCAGACCGCGCTGCGGGATCTCCCACGCCGTGCGGTAGAGGGCGCGCACGTCCTCGGGGATCCAGGCGAAGTCCTGCACCGAGCCGTTGGCCTCGCGCAGGGCCTCGCGGCTGCGGGCGTCCCACACGCCGAGCCGCTTCAGCTCCTGCACCAGGTAGGCGTTGACCTGGAGGAACTCACCGGACAGCGTCTCGCGCTTGAACAGGTTGGACACCTGCGGCTCGATGCACTCGTACACGCCAGCGATCGAGGCGATCGTGGCCGTCGGCGCGACGGCGAGGAGCAGGGAGTTGCGCAGGCCGGTCGCGGCGATGCGCTCGCGCAGGGCGGCCCAGCGCTCCGGCCAGGTCAGTTCCACGTCGTAGTGGTCGGGGTGGAGCACCCCCTGGGCCGTACGGGTCTTCTCCCAGGCGGGCAACGGGCCGTTGCGCTCGGCGAGTTCGGCGGAGGCCTCGTAGGCGGCGAGCATGATGCGCTCGGCGATGCGGGTGGAGAGCGCCTTGGCCTCGGGCGAGTCGAAGGGCAGGCGCAGCTTGAAGAAGACGTCCTGGAGGCCCATGACGCCGAGGCCGACGGGACGCCACCTGGCGTTGGAACGGCCCGCCTGCTCGGTCGGGTAGAAGTTGATGTCCACGACCCGGTCGAGGAACGTGACGGCGGTGCGGACGGTCTCGTCCAGCCGCTCCCAGTCGATGTCCCCGCCGGCCTGGTCGACCAGCGCGCCGAGGTTGACCGATCCCAGGTTGCAGACCGCCGTCTCGCCGTCGCTGGTGACCTCCAGGATCTCCGTGCAGAGGTTGGAGGAGTGAACGACGTGGCCCGGTTCGGCGGTCTGGTTGGCGGTGCGGTTGGCGGCGTCCTTGAAGGTCATCCAGCCGTTGCCGGTCTGCGCGAGGGTGCGCATCATGCGGCCGTACAGCTCGCGGGCCGGCAGGGTCTTCTGCGCGAGGCCCTTCGCCTCGGCCGCCCGGTACGCGGCGTCGAACTCCTCGCCCCACAGGTCGACCAGCTCGGGCACGTCCGCGGGGGAGAACAGCGACCAGTGCGCGTCGGCGTTCACCCGCCGCATGAACTCGTCGGGCACCCAGTGCGCGAGGTTCAGGTTGTGCGTACGGCGGGCGTCCTCGCCGGTGTTGTCGCGCAGCTCCAGGAACTCCTCGATGTCGGAGTGCCAGGTCTCCAGGTAGACCGCGGCGGCGCCCTTGCGGCGGCCGCCCTGGTTCACGGCGGCGACCGAGGCGTCGAGGGTCTTCAGGAACGGGACGATGCCGTTGGAGTGGCCGTTGGTACCGCGGATCAGCGAACCGCGCGCACGGATGCGGGAGTACGCGATGCCGATGCCGCCGGCGTGCTTCGACAGCCGCGCCACCTGGTGGTACCTGTCGTAGATCGAGTCCAGCTCGTCCTTGGGGGAGTCGAGCAGGTAGCAGGACGACATCTGGGGGTGCCGCGTGCCGGAGTTGAAGAGGGTGGGGGAGGAGGGGAGGTAGTCGAGCCGGCTCATCAGCCCGTAGAGCGCGGCGACTTCGTCGACGGAGCGGCGGGTGTCGTCCTCGGCGAGACCGGCGGCGACGCGCAGCATGAAGTGCTGGGGCGTCTCGATCACCTTGCGGGTGATCGGGTGCCGGAGCAGGTAGCGGCTGTGCAGCGTGCGCAGGCCGAAGTAGCCGAAGCGGTCGTCGGCGGCCGTGTCGATCAGGGCGTCGAGACGGGCGGCGTGGACGCGCACGAACTCGGCGGTCCGGTCGGCGATGAGGCCCTCCCGGTGCCCCACCGCGACGGACTCGGTGAAGCATGTGACGCCCTGCGAGGCGGCCTCGGCGCGGATCCCGATCGTCAGCAGGCGCGCGGCCAGCCGGGAGTAGGCGGGGTCCTCGGAGATGAGGCCGGCGGCCGCCTCCGTCGCCAGCTCGCGCAACTCCGACTCGTCGGCCCGCGCGGACCGGCCGCGCAGCGCGGCGGCGGCGACCCGGCCGGGGTCGGCGTCGGGGAGGTCGGCGGTCAGCTCGGTCAGGGTCCGCAGCAGCGCGGCACCAGGACCGTCTTGCTCTTCTTCGGCGGCTGAGACCGGATCGGCTGGCGCGATGGTCACGTGGGGCTCTCCCTCGCTCGGCACGGGGGCCTCGCAGGGCAGCGGGCAGCACGCGAGCGCACGCGGCGTCGCGTCCACCGGCCCACTCCGCGAGGCCCGGACGTCAGGGCGCACCGGCCGGGCGGCCGGGCGCGCTGTCGGCAGGTCCTCGGACTGAAGCCTGTGCGCGAACACGCACAAGTACACCGTTGCGGGACAGTTCCGGATTCGCACCGGATTCCCCTGCGGCGACAGCGAGCATGAGCATACATCTTGTGCCGGGTTGAGAAAGCACCCCTAGATGTAGTGCCGCGACGGTTTCACCCGCTTCTGGCGAGGATGCCTCGGCGTTTACGCCGGGGAGCAATCGCCTCCTGTCGGCCGCGACGCGGAGCGTCGCCGCGTCGGCTCTTTGTCCGGCGAGGGGCGCCCGCCCACGGCTGCCCGGCGGAGCCGGGGAATGCGAACAGTCGTCCCGCGGGTCACCTGCTGTGGTGAGTGCGGGGCGAATAGCGGTTGTGTGTGCGGATGTCGTACTACGGTCCGATGCCATGAGGCTGGTCGTGCAGGTGAAGTTGCTGCCGACGCCCGAGCAGGCGTCGGCGCTTGAGGCGACCCTGCGCGCCTGCAACCGGGCCGCCACCTACGCTTCGCAGGTTGCCTTCGCCGAGAACCTCAAGGACAACCTTCAGGCCGGAAACCTGGGCTCGCCCACCTCCAAGCGGCACCGCAGGGCGGTCGGCTCACCGATCGCCTTCCGCCCGGAGGCGGCCCAGCCGTTCGACGACCGTTGCCTGTCGTGGCAGTACGACGCACGCACGGTGTCCATCTGGACCGTCGCCGGGCGGATGAAGGGCATCCGCTTTGTCTGCTCCCCCGAGCAGCTCAAGACCCTCGTGCAGTACTGCAAGGGCGAGAGCGACCTCGTCCAGCGCGGCAGGAAGTGGTTCCTGATCGCCACCTGCGACATCCCCGGCCCGGAGGTGTACGAGCCTGCCGATTGGATCGGGGTCGACCGGGGCATCGTGAACCTCGCCACCACCAGCGACGGCACCAACCACCAGGGCCGCCGCTTGTCCCGCTACTGGCGCTGGCAGGCCCGCAAACGTGCCGAACTCCAGGCCAGGCGGACCCGCTCGGCCACCCGCCGCGCACAGAAGGAACGCCGCCATGCCACCCATGTGAACCACCGGATCAGCAAGGAGATCGTGTCCGTTGCCCAACGCACCGGTCGCGGCATTGCCGTCGAGCACCTCGGCGGGATCCGCGAGCGGGTACGGCTACGGGGTCACCAGCGGGGCACCCTCTCCTCATGGCCCTTCCACCAGCTCGGACACCACCTCGCCTACAAAGCTCGTAAGGCCGGGGTGCCATTCCTGGAAGTGGACGCACGACATACCTCGCAGCGCTGCCCGCGCTGCGGTCACACCGAGCGGGCCAACCGGCCCACCCGGGACTATTTCCGCTGTCGTCGGTGCGGGCTCGCTGGCCCCGCCGACGTCGTAGCCGGGGTCAACGTGCGCGACCGCGCACGCTCGGCGTGGGCATTCGTCACCATGCCCGTCCCACACCCGGTCTGACCGGAGAGGGGAGATGCGACCCGTGACCGTCCTGTCGTAGGGGGCAGTCGGGAGCGCGACGAGGTGTGAACGACCGAGCCAACAAGCTCGGCCGTTCAGGGCCGAGAAGGTGACAGCGTCAACTCGTAGGTGAGGAGAGTGATGTCGGCAAGCTCCGGAAGCGGGTTCCAGTCGCGCTCCGGGGTACGGACGAAGCCGAGGCGTTCGTAGATGCGGTGGGCGGAGTGCATGGTGCGCTGTGTCGACAGGACGACGCGGACACAGCCGTCCGTCGCACGGGCGCGGTCGACGCAGGCGCGGACGAGGGCCTCTCCGGCGCCGCGCCCGCGGGCCTCGTGGGCGACGGCGAGCATCCGTATCTCGGCTTCCGAGGGCCGGGCGATGTCGGCCATGGGACCGCCGGAGGGGACGAAGGTGACACCACCGAGGACGTGTTCGCCTTGGGTGGCCACGAGGACGTCCGCGGCGGCGGCCCGCTTGGCCACGTCCCTGAGTTCGCCGAGGTATCCGTCGCTCTCCCCGAAGTCGAGGAGGCCGTCCTTCAGGTAGGCCTGGGCGGTGATCTCGCCGAGGGCGTCGTATTCGGCGGGCTTCACCCGCCGGATGAGGATGTCCATGGTCCGAGTGTGCGAGACGGGTATGACAACGGGCCGCCGGTTTCTCGCCGACGGCCCGCTGTCACCTGCGAGTCAGTGCGAGGTGCCGGCCGTCGCCGGCGGAAGCTCCACCTGGACGCCGGGGTCGCCCGCGTCCGCCGTGTAGTCCTCCGGCTTGGTCTCGTCGATGCCGTCGGGGGCCTTCAGCGCCCGGAGGACGAAGGTCAGGACGACGGTGACGACGACGTTCAGGACGAACGCCGTGAGGCCGATGTAACCGATCTCGCCGATGCCCGGGATCTCCTTCGACGAGCCGCCGAAGTGCTTCTGGGTCGGGGAGGCGACGCCGTACGCGGCGACCGTGCCGTAGACCATGCCGACCGCCCAGCCCGCGAGCAGGGCCCAGCGGTGGAACCAGCGGGTGAACAGGCCGCCGACCAGGGCCGGGAAGGTCTGGAGGATCCAGATGCCGCCGAGCAGCTGGAAGTTGATGGCGACCGTCTTGTCCATGGTGAGGACGAAGGCCAGCGCGCCCACCTTCACCAGCAGGGAGACCAGCTTCGAGACCTTGGTCTCCTGGGCGGGCGTGGCGTCGGGCTTGATGAAGTCCTTGTAGATGTTGCGGGTGAAGAGGTTCGCGGCCGCGATGGACATGATGGCCGCCGGGACCAGGGCCCCGATGCCGATCGCCGCGAAGGCCACGCCGGCGAACCAGTCCGGGAACATGGTCTCGAACAGCTGCGGGATCGCCAGCTGACCGTTCTGCACCTTGATCCCGGCCGCGATCGCCATGAAGCCGAGCAGCGCGAGCAGGCCCAGCATCAGCGAATACAGCGGCAGGATCGTGGTGTTGCGGCGGATCACCTCACGGCTCCTCGAGGACAGCGTCGCCGTGATCGAGTGCGGGTACATGAAGAGCGCGAGCGCGGAGCCCAGCGCCAGCGTGGCGTACGTCCACTGCCCCGCCTCCGGCGGCACCAGCGCTCCGCGCGGCGCGCCCGTCGCCGGGTTGGTCTGACCGTACGCCTCGCCGGCCTTGGCGAAGATCTCGTCGAAGCCGCCCAGCTTGATCGGGATGTAGATGATCGCCACCGCGATGACGATGTAGATCAGGGTGTCCTTCACGAACGCGATCAGCGCCGGTGCCCGCAGCCCCGACGAGTACGTGTACGCCGCCAGCACACCGAAGGCGATCAGCAGCGGCAGGTCCTTGATGAACCAGTTGGTGTCCTCACCGCCGCCGACGCCCATCACGTCCAGCACGGCCTGGATGCCGACCAGTTGGAGCGCGATGTACGGCATCGTCGCGAGGATGCCGGTGAGGGCCACGGCCAGGGAGAGGCCCTTGGAGCCGAAGCGGCCGCGCACGAAGTCGGACGTCGTCACGTACCCGTGCTTGTGCGAGACCGACCACAGGCGCGGGAGGAACGTGAAGATCAGCGGGTACACCAGGATGGTGTACGGCACGGCGAAGAAGCCGGCCGCGCCCGCCGCGTAGATCGCCGCCGGCACGGCCACGAAGGTGTACGCCGTGTACAGGTCGCCGCCGAGCAGGAACCAGGTGACCCAGGTGCCGAACGAGCGGCCGCCCAGGCCCCATTCGTCGAGGCTGTGCTCGTTCTCGGCCTTGCGCCAGCGCGCGGCCAGGAAGCCCATGACCGTGACGAGCAGGAAGAAGAAGATGAAGACGGCGAGTGCGACGCCGTTCACGCCGTCCTTCACTCCGACGCACCGCCCTTCGCGGCAGAGCGGGCGCGCTGGTCACGCTGCCACAGCTTGTAGGCGATCATCGTCAGCACGGTGGAGATCAGCACCCACGCCATCTGGTACCAGTAGAAGAACGGGATCCCGATGAAGGCCGGGTCGGTCTTGGCGTACGAGCCGACCCACAACATGGCCACGAAGGGCGCTATGAGGCAGAGAGCGATGACGACGCGCATCGGCGTCACCGTCGCCCCTCTGCCGGCTTCTGGGGCTTGCGACATCAGGCGGCTCCGTCCCCTCAGTGATCACCTGTGAATGCGCAGGCAATCTAGGTCAGGGTGCGGCGGGAACGGAACCCCTCGTCCGCAATGCGGTACCCAAAAGAAACCGAGCTCAGCAGCAGTCGCACCGCCCGGTGCGCATTACTCCTGAGGCCGCTTCAGACGCGCCACGAACTTGTACCGGTCCCCGCGGTACACCGACCGCACCCACTCCACCGGCTGTCCGTCCCGGTCCAGTGAGTGACGGGAGAGCATCAGCATCGGCAGGCCGACGTCGGTGCCGAGCAGGCCGGCCTCGCGCGGGGTGGCCAGCGAGGTCTCGATGGTCTCCTCGGCTTCCGCGAGATGGACGTCGTAGACCTCTGCGAGCGCGGTGTAGAGGGACGTGTACTTCACCAGTGACCGGCGCAGGGCCGGGAAGCGCTTCGCGCTGAGGTGGGTGGTCTCGATGGCCATCGGCTCGCCGTTGGCCATGCGCAGCCGCTCGATGCGCAGCACCCGTCCGCCGGTCGTGATGTCGAGCAGCCCGGCGAGGCGGTCGTCGGCGGTGATGTAGCCGATGTCCAGGAGCTGCGAGGTGGGTTCGAGACCTTGGGCGCGCATGTCCTCGGTGTACGAGGTCAGTTGCAGCGCCTGCGAGACCTTCGGCTTGGCGACGAACGTGCCCTTGCCCTGGATGCGCTCCAGCCGGCCCTCGACGACCAGCTCCTGGAGCGCCTGGCGCACGGTCGTGCGCGAGGTGTCGAACTCCGCCGCCAGTGTGCGCTCGGGCGGGACCGGCGTGCCGGGCGCCTGGGTCTCGGTCATGTCGAGCAGGTGCTTCTTAAGGCGGTAGTACTTGGGCACGCGTGCGGTACGGACGGGTGCCCCGCTCTCGTTCTCCGCACTGCTGATGTCGGTGCTCATGCTCCGCCTTCCCGGCTCCTGTGCCGACACGATCCCACTTGTATACCGTCGGCCCTGCTTTTGGTCTAGTCCACAACTGCAAGTGGTCTACCTGGAGTATGCCGTGCCCGGCCGGGTTTTCGCCGGGTTCTTACTTAAAGGTTCCTGCATATGTAGGTCGCATAACGGCTGGTCAGAGCTCATTCCGGACCCTTGACAGGCCTACAGGTCTGGTCCAAGCTCCCCCTACTGGTCTACACCATTGGTCCAGGGTCCTGGCCCCACGTTCGGGGAGCAGGGGGGTCGGTGGCATCCCTGAGGAGGGTGGCGTGAAGCGCAAGCTGATATCCGCGATCGGTATCGCGGGCATGGTGGTCTCCATCGCGGCGTGCGGGGGCGAGGGCGGCAACGGGGGTTCGGACAAGGGCGCGGACGCCAAGGAGCTGACCGTCTGGCTCACCGTCGACGCACAGAACAACTGGCCGGAGCTGGTGAAGGCCGCCGACGCGGCGGTGAAGAAGAAGCACCCCGGCCTCAAGATCAACCACGAGTACTACGGCTGGCCCGACAAGAACGCCAAGCTCGACGCCGTCCTCGCCACCGACAAGGTCCCCGACGTGGTCGAGATGGGCAACACCGAGATGCTCGGCTACATGGTCAAGGGCGCCTTCGCTCCCCTCGACCCCGCCGGGTTCGACAGCTCGGACGCCTGGCTGGACGGCCTCGAGGCCTCGGTGACCTACGAGGGCAAGACCTACGGGGTCCCGTACTACGCCGGCGGCCGCGTCGCCAACTGGCGGGGGGACGTGGCGGCCTCGGTCGGGGTGAAGACTCCTCCGAAGACCTACAAGGAGCTCACCGCCGCCCTGGACAAGATCCAGAAGAAGCAGGGCGACAAGTTCAGCGCCTGGTACCAGCCGACCCGCGACTGGTACGCGGCCATGTCCTTCGTCTACGACGCCGGCGGTGCCATCGCCACCGAGTCGGGCGGCCAGTGGAAGGCCTCCCTCTCCTCGCCCCAGTCCCTCAAGGGCCTCAAGGAGTTCAAGAACGTCGTCGACAAGTACATGCACGGCGACAAGACCAAGGACGAGTCCGACCGCTACATCGTCTACGGCCAGGGCAAGTCCGCCATGATCTTCGCCGCCGCCTGGGAGGGCGCGACCGCCGAGGACCCGAAGAACGACAAGTCCGGCAAGCTCAAGGGCAACCTCGAGAACTTCGTGATGCCCGGCCCGTCCGGCAAGAACCTGCCCGTCTTCCTGGGCGGCAGCGACCTCGCCGTGCCGGTGAAGTCCGACGCGCAGGCCCTGGCCGCCGAGTGGATCAACGCGTTCACCGGCTCCTCCGGCCAGAAGGGCCTGATGGCCAAGGGCAACCTGCCCAACAACAAGACCGACCTCGCGACGCTGAAGAACGACCCGAAGACGGCGGTCCCCGCCACCGCGGCCGAGTCCAACTGGTTCGTCCCGATGGCCCCCGGCTGGGGCCAGGTCGAGAAGGCGCAGATCCTCCAGACCATGCTCCAGAGCATCGGCACCGGCAAGAAGTCGGTCGAGGCCGCCGCCAAGGAGGCGGACGCCGCGATCGACAAGGTCATCAACACGAAGTGATCTTCGCGCGGGGCTCCCGGCCGGGGAGCCCCGCCGTCGTCAAGACCTGAGGGACCGCCGAGGAGCGCGCGATGAGTGCCGCAGACACCACCACCCCCGTCAAGGTGCCGCCACCGCGGCAGGCACCGCCACCTCCCGCCGCCGAGCGGCCACGGGCGAACCGGCCGTCGGGCGGGACCGCGGTCCCCTGGCTGCTGCTCGCGCCCTGCCTGCTGATCCTCGCCCTGGTCATGGGCTATCCGCTGGCCCGTCTGGTCACCCTGTCCTTCCAGAAGTTCGGGCAGTCCCAGCTGTGGGGCTTCCAGCCGGCCGAGTCGGTCGGGTTCGGCAACTTCGCGAAGGTGCTGGGCGACGGCGAGTTCTGGACCGTCGTGGTCCGCACGATCGTCTTCGCCGCCGGGGCCGTCGTCTTCACGATGGTGATCGGCATGGCGATCGCCCTGCTGCTCCAGCGGGTCTCCGGCTGGCTGAAGGTGCTCATCAACATCGTGCTGGTGGCCAGCTGGGGCATGCCCGTCATCGTGGCCACCACGGTCTTCAAGTGGCTCTTCGACTCGGACTACGGCGTCTTCAACGCGCTGCTCAGCAAGCTGCCCGGCGTGGAGATGATCGGCCACAACTGGTTCGCCAGCGGGCCCGAGGGCCTCGCCGTGATCATGCTGCTGGTGGTGTGGGGAGCCGTGCCGTTCGTGGTCATCACGCTCAGCGCGGGTCTCACCCAGGTGCCGAAGGAACTGGAGGAGGCGGCCCGACTGGACGGTGCCGGGTCCTGGGGCGTCTTCCGCTATGTCACCCTGCCCGTCCTCAAGCCGATCATCGTGATGCTCACGACCCTGTCGGTCATCTGGGACATGGGCGTCTTCCCCCAGGTGTTCGTCATGCGCAACGGCCACCCCGAGCCGGAGTTCCAGGTCCTCAACACCTACTCCTACGACCGGGCGTTCGTGGTCAACGACTACGCCCAGGGTTCGGCGATCGCGCTGGTCACCGTCCTGCTGCTGCTCGGCGTGGTCGCCGTCTACATGCGGCAGATGCTGAAGATCGGAGAGGTCGAATGAGCAGTACGCTGACCGGCCGCCGGGCGCCGAAGCTCTGGTGGAACGTCCTCGGCCTCCTGGTCTTCGTCACCGCGGGCTTCCCGCTGTACTGGATGCTCAACACGGCGTTCAAGCCCGCCAAGGACGCCATCGACCCGGACCCGAGCCTGCTGCCGACCGGCATCACCTTCGCCAACTTCGGCCGGGCGCTGGACATCGCCGACTTCTGGGGTCCGGTGGGCCGCAGCATGGTGGTCTCGCTGGCGGTGGTCGTCATCGGCATGGTCGTGGGGCTGCTGGCCGCGCTCGCCATCTCCCGCTTCGCCTTCCGCGGCCGCAAGATCGTGATCGTGGGCATCCTCGCGGTCCAGATGGTCCCGCTGGTCGCCATGATCATCCCGGTGTTCCTGCTGCTCAACGACCTGGGCCAGTACGACCGGCTGACGGGTCTCATCATCACGTACCTGACCTTCATCCTGCCGTTCACCGTGTGGACGCTGCGGGGCTTCATCGTCAACATCCCCAAGGAACTGGAGGAGGCGGCCATGGTCGACGGCTGCTCCCGCACGGGCGCCTTCCTCCGGGTCGTCTTCCCGCTCCTGGCCCCCGGCATGGTCGCCACCTCCGTCTACGGTTTCATCCAGGCCTGGAACGAGTACCTGTACGCCCTGATGCTGCTCAGCCAGAAGAACCAGACGGCGACCGTCTGGCTCGGCAACTTCACCACCAAACACGGCACCGAATACGCCCCGATGATGGCCGGCGCCACGATGATGGCCGTGCCGATCGTCGCCCTCTTCCTCCTCGTCCAGCGCAAGATGGCCGCGGGCCTGACCGCGGGCGCCGTGAAGGGATGACCCCGCCCCATGACGACACTCGCCAGCGGTACCGACACGCTCACCCGTGACGCCCTGACGGTCCTCCAGCCCGGCTTCACCGGAACCACCGCCCCCGACTGGCTGCTGCGCCGGCTCGGAGAGGGCCTCGCCTCCGTCGGCCTGTTCGGCCGCAACATCGCCTCGCCCGGCCAACTGGCCGCGCTGACGGCGCGGCTGCGGGCCGAGCGCGACGACGTCCTGGTCGCCATCGACGAGGAAGGCGGTGACGTGACGCGCCTGGAGGTGCGGACCGGCTCCTCCTTCCCGGGCAACCACGCGCTCGGCGCGGTGGACGACGTGGAGCTGACGCGAGAGGTCGCCCACGAACTGGGCCGCCGTCTCGCGGCCTGCGGCGTGAACCTCAACTGGGCCCCGTCCGCCGACGTGAACTCCAACCCGCGCAACCCGGTGATCGGTGTCCGCTCCTTCGGCGCCGACACGGAACTGGCCGCCCGGCACACCGCGGCCTATGTGACGGGCCTCCAGTCCGCCGGAGTCGCCGCCTGCACCAAGCATTTCCCCGGCCACGGCGACACGGCCGTCGACTCCCACCACGCCCTGCCGCGCATCGACGTCCCCGCGGACGTGCTGGGCGACCGCGAGCTGACTCCGTTCCGCGCGGCCATCGCCGCCGGCAGCCGGGCCGTGATGAGCGCCCACATCCTCGTCCCGGCCCTGGACCCCGACCGCCCGGCCACCCTCTCCCGCCGCATCCTGACCGGCCTGCTGCGCGGCGAACTCGGCTACGACGGCCTCATCGTCACCGACGGCATGGAGATGCGGGCCATCGCGGGCACCTACGGCATCGAACGGGGCAGCGTCCTCGCCGTCGCCGCCGGTGCCGACGCGATCTGCGTGGGCGGCGGCCTCGCCGACGACGCGACCGTACGGCGCCTGCGGGACGCCCTGGTCGGGGCGGTACGCGCGGGCGAACTGCCGGAGGAACGCCTGGCCGAGGCCGCGGACCGGGTCCGGGCGCTGGCCCGCTGGGCGAGCACGGCCGGCCGTGCGTCCGAGGAGACCCGCGGCAGCGAGATCGGCCTGCACGCCGCCCGCCGCGCCCTCACGGTCACCGCCGCCCCGGGCCTGGGGAGCCCGGAGACCTTCGAGCCCCTCACCGAACCGCCCTACGTCGCCGCACTCACGCCCGTCGCCAACATCGCGGTGGGTGACGAGACCCCCTGGGGCGTCGCGGCCGAACTCGTCCACCTCCTGCCGGGCACGGTGACGGGCAGCTTCTCGGCGGCCGAAGGCAAGGAGGGCGACGCCGGTGCCGGTGACAGCGCCGGACGGGCGGCCCTTCAGGCAGCCGGTGCGCGCCGCATCGTCGCCGTCGTCCGCGACGAACACCGCCACCCCTGGATGGCCTCGGCCCTCGACACCCTGCTGGCCGCCCGCCCCGACACCATCGTGGTCGAAATGGGCGTCCCCCGGGCCGCACCCCGCGGCGCCCTGCACATCGCCACCCACGGCGCGGCCCGCGTCTGCGGCCGGGCGGCGGCCGAGGTGATCGCCGGGTTGTAAAGCTGGTTGTAAAGCTACCTCCGAATGTAGTACTTCTCATACGTGAGCGAGCAGGTGCACAACAGGTTGGCCATGGTGCGCGCCGAACGGAAGGTGTCGCGCCAGAGCCTGGCCGAGGCGGTGGGAGCCCACTACCAGACCATCGGCTACATCGAGCGAGGGCAGTACAACCCGAGCCTCGACCTGGCGTTGAAGATCTCGAAATTCTTCGATCTGCCGGTCGAGGCCCTGTTCTCCCTCGAACCGTTCCGGCCGCTCACGGACGAGGTCTACGGGAGGAACCAGCCATGACGACGACACGCCTGACCCGCTACGACCGGAGCATGCTGCGGCTCATGAACGACCGTCGCGGCCAGGCCTGGTCGCCACGGCGGCACGCCGGCGTCTGGCCGTCGCCGCACACATCACCCTCACCGTGGCCATCGGCGCCCTGATGACCCACTTCTACCTCGCCAAGGGCGAGCCGCTGTGGCCCGTCGTCGCGATGGCGGTGCTGCTGCTTCCCTGGACGGTCGCGACCGGGATCATCAACGGCGCCACCCGGGGCCTGCTGGAGCTGCGCGAACACGTACTGGACGAGCGGCAGCGGGCCGAACGCAGCCGCGTCCTGGCCCGGGCCCACCGCATGACCACCCTGCTCCTGGCCGCCGCGGCGGTCGCCCTGCTGATCACAGGCGGTGTCGACGGCAACGCCCCGAAGGCCTACGCGGCACCCCTCCTCATCGCCGTCCTCGTCGTCCACTGGGTCATGCCGCTGTGGGTGGCCGGCCTGCGGGCCGAGGACGAGCCGGCCGACGACGAGACGCTCGAGGCAGCGGCGCCCGGCCGCTAGGGGGGTGCGCGCCCCTAGGCCCCTAGGCCCCTAGGTCCTGATCCAAACGGCAGGCCCTATATGCCCTGCCACTCCGGCTTGTTGGCGTAGGTGTACCGGAAGTAGTCCGCCAGCTTCAGCTTCGACGCGGCGGCCTCGTCGACCACGACGGTCGCATGCGGGTGGAGCTGGAGCGCGGACGCGGGGCACACCGCGGCGACCGGCCCCTCGACCGTCGCCGCGACCGCGTCCGCCTTGCCCTCCCCGGTGGCGAGCAGCACCAGGTGCCGGGCCTCCAGGATCGTGCCGATGCCCTGCGTGATCACGTGGTGCGGCACCTGCTCGATGTCGCCGTCGAAGAAGCGCGCGTTGTCGATCCGGGTCTGCTCGGTCAGCGTCTTGATCCGTGTGCGTGACGCCAGCGACGAACACGGCTCGTTGAACCCTATGTGCCCGTCGGTCCCGATCCCGAGCAGCTGGAGGTCCACACCCCCGGCGTCCGCGAGCGCCTGGTCGTACGCCTCGCACGCCCCCTGCACGTCTTCGGCCGTGCCGTCCGGCCCCATGAACTGGTCCATCCCGATCCCGAGCGGCTCCAGCACCTCACGCCGCAGCACCGAGCGGTACGACTCCGGATGCGCGGCAGGCAGCCCCACGTACTCGTCGAGCTGGGCTATCCGAGCCCGCGCGACCTCCACGGCACCGGACCGAACCTTGGCCGCCAGCGCTTCGTACACGGGCAGAGGCGTCGAGCCGGTCGCCACGCCGAGCAGGGCGTCGGGCTTGCGCCGGAGCAGCTGAGCCATGGCCTCGGCGATGAGCTCGCCGCCCGCTTTGGCGTCCGGAACGATGACAACTTCCACGCTGGGCCTGCCGATCTGAGAGGGATGCTCAACTGGGACTGGACCCGGGAGAGGGGTCGTGTGGTTTAGACCAATCTAACAGAGCGGTGGCGTCGTCCCCAGGGTGAATGCCCCCGGTCCCGCAGGGGCGGCCGGCCGGTGCCGACCGAGTCTCCAGCGGGTGAACAGCGCCGTTCGCTAGTGATCGCTACAAAAAGACCGTACCGTAGTCCGCCGCCATTTCTCTAGTGCCCGCTATAAAATGCACTCCATGGTGAACGACGACGTGACCACGAGGGCTGAGCCGCACGGAATCGCGCAGGCCGAGAGGCCCGGGGCCGCGGCGGGCAAGGCCAAGGGGCGGCCCCGCGGCCGTCCCCGCTCCTTCGATCGCGAGACCGCGTTGGAGAAGGCGCTCCTGGCCTTCTGGGAGCACGGCTACGAGGCCACGTCCGTCTCCGACCTCACCCGGGTCATGGACATCGGCGCCCCCAGTCTCTACGCGGCCTTCGGCGACAAGCGGTCCCTCTTCGAGGAGGTGGTGCAGGTCTACGCCGCGAGGTACGGCTCGTTCACCGACCGGGCCCTCGCCGAGGAGCCCACCGCCCGGGCCGCCGTCGACCGCATGCTGCGCGAGGCCGCCACCGCGTACACGGAACCCGGCCGCCCGCACGGCTGCCTCGTCGTCCACGCCGCCGCGAACTGCTCGACGCCCGAGGTCGAACAGTCGCTGCGGGACCGCCGTAACGCCGACATCGCCGCGTTCGAGAGCCGCATCAGAGCCGATGTCGCCGCCGGCGCGCTGCCCCCGGGTACCGACGCCGCCGCCCTGGCCCGTCATACCGGAGCGATGATCCAGGGCATGTCGCAACAGGCGCGCGACGGGGCGAGCCGGGAGGAACTGGAGGCGGTCGCGGAAATTGCCATGTCCATCTGGCCCCGCACAGGAACCCACACGGGTTAGGCTGCGTGGTGGACGCTGGCGCGTCCGATCAGTCGGAGAATTAACAACAACGAACAGCCTCCAACGCATGGACACCTGCGAGTGGTCTAGTCCACAATGCGTGACGAGAGCGCGTGTGAAGCGTGCACCAGCCTCCGCTTTCCCCGCACAGGAAGGCGGACAGAGGAACCGAGGCTCTCTGCCCTGACTGCCCCGGCTCCTCGCCCTTCGGCCGACCGGGACCGCACACCCCGCGGCCGATACTGCTCCGGGCTGCGGTGCCGGGAGGGTTGAGGGTCCCTCTCAGGCGCCGCGGCCCGCGGGTGTTTCAGGGCACCCCTGTCTGTGAGGGGCCGTACATTTCAGAGCCGTACAAACCCCCGGGTACGCTCGCTCACGTGCCCTCCATGAACGAACTCGTCCGCCAGCACACCGCCCTCGACGACACCGATCTCGAGTGGCTCCACCTGCTGGTCTCGGAGTGGCAGCTGCTCTCCGACCTCTCCTTCGCCGACCTGGTGCTGTGGGTCCCCACCAGCGACGGCACGCGGTACGTGTCCGTCGCGCAGATGCGGCCCAACACCGGTCCCACGTCCTACCAGGACGACATGGTGGGCCACCTGGTCCCGCGTGGCCGCCGCCCGATGCTCGACGCCGCCCTCGACGAGGGCCGCATCGTGCGCGAGGGGGACCCCGAGTGGCGCGAGGAGGTCCCCGTCCGGGTCGAGTCGATCCCCGTACGGCGGGAGGGGCGCGTCCTGGGTGTCATCGCGCGCAACACCAATCTCCTCACCGTGCGCACCCCGAGCCGCCTGGAGCTCACCTACCTCCAGAGCGCCTCCGACCTCGCGCAGATGATCGCCGCCGGCGCCTTCCCGTTCGCGAACCAGCAGCTCGACATGGACGCCTCGCCCCGGGTGGGCGACGGACTGGTCCGGCTCGACGCCGACGGCATCGTCCAGTACGCCTCCCCGAACGCGCTGTCCGCCTATCACCGCCTCGGCCTCGCCTCCGACCTCGTCGGCCAGCACCTGGGCAAGACCACCGCGGAACTCGCCCCGACCCTGGGCCCGGTGGACGAAGCGCTCGCCAAGGTCGCCAGCGGCTGGGCGCCCCGCGAGTTCGAGATCGAGGCCACTGAGGGGGTCATCCAGTTCCGTGCGATCCCCCTCAAACCCAAGGGCACCCGCATCGGCTCGCTGGTCCTCCTCCGTGACGTCACCGAACTCCGCCGCCGCGAACGCGAGTTGATCACCAAGGACGCGACCATCCGGGAGATTCACCACCGCGTCAAGAACAACCTCCAGACGGTGGCGGCCCTGCTCCGCCTCCAGGCCCGGCGCATCGAGTCCGACCGCGGCCGCGAAGCGCTGGAGGAGGCGGTGCGACGCGTCGGATCGATTGCGATCGTGCACGAGACGCTCTCCCAGAACCTGGACGAGCGCGTGGAGTTCGACGACATCGCCGACCGCGTCCTGGCGATGGTCGCGGAGATCTCCCCGGGCAAGGTCACGGGCCGGCGCACGGGCCGCTTCGGCATCCTCGACGCCGAGGTCGCCACGCCGCTGTCGATGGTGCTGACCGAGGTTCTGCAGAACGCGCTGGAGCACGGCTTCCGCGAGGGCGACACCGGCACGGTCGAGGTGTCGGCGGTCCGCGGCGGTACGACCAAGGAGGCCCGACTGCTGGTCACCGTCCAGGACGACGGCGTCGGTCTCCCGGAGGGATTCGATCCGCAGACGGCGGGCAACCTCGGACTCCAGATCGTACGGACCCTGGTGGAGGGCGAGTTGGGGGGAACGTTCGACATGGTTCCGGCCCCGGAGCGAGGCACCCGCGTGATCCTGGACATCCCGGTGCCGACGCGGAAGTAGGAAACGCCCATCCGGATCCGGCCCTGAAAAGCATTGAGCCCCGGGCCACCAAGTGGCCCGGGGCTAAAGCTCGTTGCTGCTTAACTCAAGCGCATCGGGGGAACTGCGCGCTGCGGCTCGGGGGCGGGAGATGCGTACTCGCTGTACGCGCCGCCAAGCTCAGGCTGTCAGCAGGGGTGGGTTGTCAGGCGGAGGCCTGACGGGCCCGGTTGCGGGCGGCACGGCGCTTCATGGCGCGGCGCTCGTCCTCGCTGAGACCACCCCAGACGCCGGAGTCCTGACCGGACTCGAGCGCCCACTGCAGACACTGCTCGATCACCGGGCAGCGACGGCAGACGGCCTTGGCTTCCTCGATCTGCAGCAGCGCAGGACCGGTGTTGCCGATGGGGAAGAAGAGCTCGGGGTCTTCCTCGCGGCAAACGGCGTTGTGACGCCAGTCCATGGCTGCTACCTCTCCTTGGTATTACGTGCAGGTGCTTGTGAATGTGAACGCTTTCACGAATCCCTCAACAAGTGAAGGGCCGATCGCCAGGTTCCCTGGCGTGGGTCCTGTGAATTGAAGAGGGGTTCTGGTGATCAGTGGAGGCCGATGTTGCGGGCCGTCCCGATCGCCACGTAGAGACTCGCAAACCTCAGCGGCGGATACAACCCCTTCTGGAAAGTTTTTTTTGATTCTTCGGTGTCGACTAGGTCACAGCCGTACTTCCATGGGGTGGACCCTGGCCTAAACGTTCGAGTGAAAGGACTTTAGCCAGTTCTGCTCACACAATCACACGCAGTGCACGGCGTACGCCTGTGAACGTCACGCTTGTTCGCAGGCCCAGGTGGTCACCGTCCATCTGGAGGGGGAGCGGAGCCTTCGAATGCAAGGTGAACTCGGTCAAATCGTGCAGAGAGGTGGCGTGCTTGCCACGGGGTCCGCGCTCGGGGGACGAAGTGAGCAACTGGGTGCCATACCGGGCAACGGCCGCGGTGGACAGCCGGCTGAGACCGAAGAGATCGAGGCCGGTATCGAACGAGGCCTTAGGTGCCGCGTAGATCGGGCGATTCCCCAGAAACGTCCACGGGGAGGTGTTCGAGACTATGGACAGCACCAGATCGGTGATCGGATCCTCGCCGTCCCGCTCCAGCGTGATCGTGCCGTGCCGGCGGTTCGGCTCGCCGAGGAGCTGGCGCACGACCTGGCGCACGTAAAGAGCGTGTGTGGATTTCCGGCCGCGCTCGCGGTGCTGCTCGACCCGGCCGACCACGCCGGCGTCGAAGCCGAGCCCCGCGTTGAAGGTGAACCAGCGCGGGGGCACCGCCTCGTCCTCCGTGCCCGGTGTGCCGGAGGTCAGGCCCAGGCCGACAGTGCGTTCACTGCGGTCGCGCAGGGCGTCCAGCAGGGCGCCGGTTGCTTCCACCGCGTCGTTGGGCAGACCCAGGGCGCGGGCGAAGACATTGGTGGAGCCGCCCGGCACCACGGCGAGGCCGGGGAGGTGTCCCGGGGCGGGGCCCGCGTGCAGGAGGCCGTTGACGACCTCGTTGACCGTGCCGTCGCCGCCGAGAGCCACCACGAGGTCGATGTCGTCGCTCTCCGCCGCGTGCCGGCCCAGGTCGCGCGCGTGGCCGCGGTACTCGGTGGTGACCGCTTCCAGCTTCATCTCACTGGCGAGCGCGTGGATCAGTACGTCGCGTGTGCGCGCACTTGTGGTGGTTGCCGCCGGATTGACCACGAGAAGTGCACGCATGACTGGCAGCGTACCTACTGGGTGGTACCTGGCCCAGACCGAGGTAGGGATCAGGTAAGAGAGCGGGGGTGAACCTCGCCATGAGGGGCGCGCGGCCGAGGGCTACTCTTCAGGGGTGAGCAGTGAGCAGACCCCCACCACCTCGGACAACACCGGCCCCCGCCCGCGGCGGCTGACGTACGCCGCGCTGCTGGCCGCACTGGAGGGGCTGGCGCTGGTCGTCGGCGGCGTCTGGATGCTCGTCCTCGCACTCACCGGTGAGCCGGACAACCGCCAGCAGGCCGTGACCGGCGGCGTCACGCTCGTCGTGCTCGCGCTGCTGCCGCTGCTCGCCGCGCGCGGGCTGCTCGGCCGCCGCAGCTGGAGCCGCGGCCCGGCCGTCATCACCCAGCTCATGGCGCTGCCCGTGGCCTACAACCTGCTCCAGGCCGACAGCATGGCCATTCCGGCCGGGATCGCCCTCGCGGTCGTGGCCGTAGCGGCGCTCGTCCTGCTGGTGAACCCGGAGACGACCCGGGCCCTCGGGATCCGCGGGCCCGGCAACGTACAGAAGTAGCCGTCACTCCTCGACGAGGAGCTTCTCCCGGAGCTGGGCCAGCGTGCGCGCCAGCAGCCGCGAGACGTGCATCTGGGAGATGCCGACCTCCTGCGCGATCTGCGACTGGGTCATGTTGCCGAAGAAGCGCAGCAGCAGGATCCGCTTCTCACGCGGCGGGAGGTCCTCCAGAAGCGGCTTGAGAGACTCCCGGTACTCCACGCCCTCCAGCGCCTCGTCCTCCGCGCCGAGGGTGTCGGCGACCGCCGGGGACTCGTCGTCGGTGTCGGGGACGTCCAGGGACAGCGTGGAGTACGCGTTGGCGGACTCCAGGCCCTCCAGGACCTCCTCCTCCGAGATCGCCAGCTTCTCGGCGAGCTCGTGGACCGTGGGGGAGCGGCCGTGCAGCTGGGAGAGCTCGGCCGTGGCCGTGGTCAGGGAGAGGCGCAGCTCCTGGAGCCGGCGCGGGACGCGCACCGCCCAGCCCTTGTCACGGAAGTGCCGCTTGATCTCGCCCACGACCGTCGGGGTCGCGTACGTGGAGAACTCCACGCCGCGGTCCGGGTCGAAGCGGTCGACCGACTTGATCAGCCCGATCGTGGCGACCTGGGTCAGGTCGTCGAGCGGCTCGCCGCGGTTGCGGAAGCGGCGTGCGAGATGCTCCACGAGCGGCAGGTGCATACGGACCAGTTGATTGCGCAGCTCCGCGTACTCGGGGCTGCCGTTGTCCAGCGTGCGCAGTTTGAGGAACATCTCGCGCGCCCCGCTGCGGTCCGTGGAGCCGTGCGCACCCTGTGTGTGGCGTGCGCGCGGCGCTTCGTCCTCGGAGTGTCGCTCGTGCTCGCTCATCGTCCCGCCCGTCGCCCTTCCCCGAGCCCTCGCCTCCTCCGCCACTCCCGACTTCGCGCGAGTGGGGGGACCCCCCTGGGCAGGAGGTGCCGCGATCCCTCCGCCCGGAGGCGCGCTCCGCACGGCACCGTCCTGGGTCCGCTGCCCGCCGCCCGGGAGGACGGCCCCCGCGGAGTCGTCCTCCGGATGCGGGCGGGCCTGCTCGGGGATGCCGTCGATGCCGTCCGCCATGCGCCGGGCCACGGTCGGACCGCACGGGTCCGTGGCCGTGCCCTCGGCCGGCAGCTCTCGTGTGCCGCGCTCTTCGTCCCGCACCGGCCCGTCCTCTTTCCTCACGCCGGCCCGGGTCCCGCGCCGCGCTGTTTGTAGAGGCTGATCGAAACGGTTTTGTCCTTGTCCACGGCGGAGGAGACCTTGCCCGCGAGAGCGGACAGGACCGTCCAGGCGAAGGTGTCCCGCGAGGGGGCATGACCATCGGTGGTCGGCGCCGAGACGGTGACCTCGAGTGAGTCGTCGACGAGGCGGAAGACACAGCTGAGCACGGAGCCGGGCACGGCCTGCTGAAGCAGGATCGCGCAGGCCTCGTCCACAGCGATGCGCAGGTCCTCGATCTCGTCGAGGGTGAAGTCCAAACGGGCCGCGAGACCGGCCGTGGCCGTACGCAGCACCGACAGGTAGGCACCCGCAGCCGGCAGCCGGACTTCCACGAAGTCCTGCGTCGCGGGCTCGCCTGCGATCTGGGACACCCTCACCTCCATGGTGGTACAAGTGTTTCGGGGCCGAGGGTCGCCCCCCGGGGTAACGCGATACATGGTTCAGCGGTGACGCTACCGCGCTCTCAACGGTCCTGTCCCCGGGACCCCAACCCCTTGCCGTCACTCACAGTAAACCTGTGAATACGCTCCGTGTCTAGAGGTTCTGCGGGCCCAAATGGGAAGAGCGTGCGCCGGGTTGACGTACCCAGACGTCAGACGGTCGAACCGTCCCGCGCCGGGGTCCTGCCGAGTCACACCAGGACATGATCGACGAAGCACCACCGCCAACTCTCCCCGGGTTCATGGGTCCGCATCACGGGATGTCCGGACTTCTCGTGGTGCACCGCCGCGTGCCGCCCCGGCGAAGAGTCGCAGCAGCCGACGTGACCGCAGCTCAGACACAGCCGCAGTTGCACCGGATCCATGCCCTCCGCCAGGCACTCCGGACACGTCTCGCTGAGCGGGACGGGTTCGGGATGAGGCAGCGCCTCGGCGTGGGTGCACTGTTTCATGATTGCCAGGTTACGACGGTCGCGCCGAAGACCGCGTGGAAAAAAGAGGGCGGGCGAGAAGATGGACGTGATGCCACTGCTGCTGCTGGTGGCGGGCAGCGCCGCGATCGCCGCGGCGGCCAGGCGCACACCGGTGCCGGCGCCCCTGCTGCTGGTGGCGGTCGGGCTGGCGGTGAGCTCCGTCCCCGGGGTGCCGGACTACACCCTCGACCCGCACATCGTCCTGCCGCTCCTGCTGCCCCCGCTGCTGCACACGGCCGCCACCGACAGTTCGTACCTCGACCTGCGGGCGCAGCTGCGCCCGGTGGCGCTGCTGTCCGTCGGGTACGTGCTGTTCGCGACCTTCGTCGTCGGTTGGGCCCTGTACCTGATCGTGCCGGACCTGCCGCTGACCGCCGCCCTGGTCTTCGGCGCGGTGGTGGCACCGCCGGACGCGGTCGCGGCGACGGCCGTGGCCCGCCGGGTCGGGCTGCCGTCGCGGATCACCACGATCCTCCAGGGCGAGTCCCTGCTGAACGACGCCACCGCGATCACCGCCTACCGGGTGGCCCTGGCCGCCGCCGTCGGCGAGGGCGCGACCTGGGCCGGGGGCATCGGCGAGTTCCTGCTCGCGGCCGTCGGCGGCGTCGTGGTCGGGCTCGTGCTGATGGCGCCGATCCACTGGCTGCGCACGCACGTGAAGGAGGCGCTGTTCCAGAACACGCTTTCCCTGCTGACCCCGTTCGTCGCGTACGCCGTCGCCGAGCAGGTGCACGCCTCCGGTGTCATCGCCGTCGTCGTCGTCGCGCTCTATCTGGGACACCGCGCGTGGCAGGTCGACTTCGCCACGCGACTCCAGGAGGAGGCGGTGTGGAAGATGGTCGCCTTCGTCCTGGAGTCGGCGGTGTTCGCCCTGATCGGACTCCAGCTGCCGGTGGTGCTGAGGGGCCTCGGGGAGTACGAGGGGGTCCTGGCCGCCTGGTACGCGGTCGCCGTCTTCCTGGTGGTCGTCGCCGCCCGGTTCGCGTGGGTGTACCCGGCGACCTTCCTGCCGCGGCTGCTGTCGGCCCGGATCCGGGAGCGGGAGGCGAGTCCGACCTGGAGGGGGCCGTTCGTCGTCGCGTGGGCCGGTATGCGGGGCGTGGTCTCGCTCGCCATCGCCTTCTCGATCCCGCTCACCCTGCATGACGGCGAGGAGCCCTTCCCGCACCGCAACCTCATCCTCTTCCTGACCTTCACGACCGTCATCGGGACGCTGGTCGTGCAAGGGCTGACCCTGCCCCCGCTGATCCGTCTGCTGAGGTTCCCCGGGCGGGACGCACAGGCCGAGACACTGGCCGAGGCCAACGCCCAGGCGCAGGCCTCCCGGGCCGCCGAGCGGCGCCTGGACGAACTCCTCGCCGACGACCGCAACGCCCTGCCCGCGCCGCTCGCCGACCGGCTCCGCACCGTCCTGGAGCGCCGCCGCAACGCCGTCTGGGAACGGCTCGGGCAGGCCAACCCGGTCACCGGGGAGTCCGTCGACGACACCTACCGGCGGCTGTCGCGGGAGATGATCAGCGCCGAGCGCGAGGTGTTCGTCAAGCTCAGGGACGCCCGGTACATCGACGACGAGATGCTGCGGACGCTGCTGCGCAGGCTGGACCTGGAGGAGGCGGCGGCCTTTCGGGAGACGGCATAGAGGCGGGCAGGGACGGACGGCAGGACACGGCCTGGCGGCGGGAGGGGCGGCGGGGGCGCGCTGCCCGGCGTCACGGGAAGGGGCGGCCGGTGACCACGGCCGCCACCGTCGTCCCGCGCGGGAAGGCTCCTTCGCCGGCCAGGGCGACGAGCCCGTACAGCAGCTTGGCGACATACAGGCGCTCGACGGGCAGTCCGTGACGGTGCTCGAAGTCCGCGGCGAAGGAGTCGAGCTCGCCGGGCACGCGCGCGTAGCCGCCGAAGTGGAAGCGGTCGTCGAGGCTCCAGGTGCCGCGCGGACCGCCGAAGGCCTGGTGCTGCAAGGCCCTGACGTCGGCGGCCAGGAAGCCGCCCTTGAGGACGGGGACACCCACGGCGCGTTGCCCGGGGGCGAGGCCGGCGGCCAGTCCCGCCAGTGTGCCGCCGGTGCCGCAGGCCACGGCGACGACATCGGCTCGGCCGTGCAGTTCGGCGCCGAGCGCCCGGCAGCCGCGCACGGCCTCCGCGTTGCTGCCGCCCTCGGGGACGACGTAGGCCTCCTCGGCGTCCGCCGCGCGCAGGATCGCGGCCAGGGTCCGCGGCTCGGACTTGCGGCGGTAGGTCGCCCTGTCGACGAAGTGCAGCCGCATGCCGTCGGCCTTGCAGCGGGTCAGTGAGGGGTTGAGGGGCCGGCCGGCCAGCTCCTCACCGCGTACGACGCCGACCGTGCGGATGCCGAGCAGCCGGCCCGCCGCGGCCGTGGCGCGCAGGTGGTTGGAGTAGGCGCCGCCGAAGGTGACGACGGTACGGCCGGCCGCCGCCGCGAGGTTGGGCGCCAGCTTGCGCCACTTGTTGCCGATCAGTTCCGGGTGGATAAGGTCGTCCCGCTTCAGCACCAGCCGGACGCCGTGGCGCTCGAACCGGTCGTCCGCCACCTCCTCCGCCGGCGAGGGCAGCCGGGGACGCAGTGCGGCGAATCCGGAGGTGTCGGGGCTGGTCACCGGGCCATTGTCACCCGGGGGTGGGGGAGGGGGACTCGGGGCTGACGCCTTCCCGCGAGCCCGGGCCGGGCCGCGGCTGCCCGGGCCGGCGGCGCTCGCGCACGAAGTCGATGAGGGACGGGCCGCCCCGCAGGCACCAGAGTGCGATCACCGGGTCGCAGATCGCGCAGCCCAGGGAGGAGGTGTGGGCGAAGGGGATGATCGGGGCGCCCTTGACGTGGTGCACGATGTCCCACGCCGTGTGCAGCAGCCAGCCGGCGCCGATCCACGCCCACGACTCCAGGCCGCGGAAGGCGACGTAGGCGAGCAGCGCGGTGAAGGGGAACTCCCAGCCGCCCATGCCGCCGCCACTGAGGTACGCCGCGCCGGCACCGGCGACCATGACCGCGTTCAGGCGCCGCCGGTGCGGTTCGCGGACCAGGGACATCAACAGGGCGTAGAGGATGCCGATGGCGATCGGCGCGATGTACTGCATGGACGGGCCGTCTCCGGAGTCGGTGAAAGGAAGGGATCACCACGCTAGGTCCGGCCCCGCACGCTCCCCAGCGGCATGACCGACAGGTTCCGACGGGTTCTCGCCAGCAGCCACGGAGCCTGCCACGCCGCCCGTTAACGCCGGGAAAGCGGGCCCCTGCCCAGTCGTACGAAGATCCATTCCCGCTCGTTCGTGTAATAGCACCGCGACGTTGAGTGAGGAAGGCTTGGCGGTGCACATCGATGCCCGAGGCATATGGGCGTCGGTCACAACCGGGAGGGCAGTTCTCTATGTCGGTAGGCGAAGAGGTCCGCACGGAGCAGACCAAGCCGCAGCAGAGTCTCGGCACGGCGGCCGCGCGGAACCTGGCCACCACGACCAAGTCCGTGCCGCAGATGCAGGAGATCAGCTCCCGCTGGCTGCTGCGCATGCTGCCCTGGGTCGACATCCAGGGTGGTACGTACCGGGTGAACCGGCGGCTGACGTTCGCCGTGGGCGACGGCCGGCTGACGTTCGTGAAGACCGGCGACCGCGTCGAGATCATCCCCGCGGAGCTGGGTGAGCTGCCGGCGCTGCGGTCGTACGAGGACGAGGAGGTGCTCTTCGAGATCGCCCGGCGCTGCGAGCAGCGGGAGATCCCCGCCGGTGAGGTGATCGCCTCGTTCGGCAGCCCGACCGACGAGGTGTACCTGCTGGCGCACGGCAGGGTGGAGAAGGTCGGCACGGGCCCGTACGGCGACGACGAGTCTCTCGGGGTCCTCGCCGACGGCGCCTACCTCGGCGACGAGGCGCTGCTGAACGAGGACGCCATCTGGGAGTACACGGCCCGGGCGCTCACCGCGTGCACCGTGCTCGTCCTGACCCGCCAGGACGTCGAGCAGATCGCGGAGCGCTCGGACTCGCTGCGCGAGCACCTCCGCCAGCGCCGCTCGATCCCCCAGCAGCGCTCCAACAAGTACGGCGAGAAGGAGATCGACCTCGCCGCCGGCCACTCCGGAGAGCCGGACATCCCGCACACCTTCGTCGACTACGAGGCCAGGCCCCGTGAGTACGAACTGAGCGTCGCCCAGACCGTCCTGCGCATCCACACGCGCGTGGCCGACCTCTACAACCAGCCCATGAACCAGACCGAGCAGCAGATCCGGCTGACGGTCGAGGCGCTGAAGGAGCGCCAGGAGGACGAGCTCATCAACAACCGTGACTTCGGCCTTCTGCACAACTGCGAGTACGACCAGCGGATCCAGCCGCACGACGGCGTGCCCGGCCCTGACGACCTGGACGAGCTGCTCAGCAGGCGCCGCGGCACCAAACTGCTCCTCGCCCACCCGCGCGCCATCGCCGCGATCGGCCGCGAGCTCAACAAGCGCGGGCTCGTCCCCGAGACCATCGACATGGCCGGCAACCGCATCCCCACCTGGCGCGGAGTGCCGATCTTCCCGTGCAACAAGATCCCGGTGAGCCAGGAGCGGACGACCTCGATCATCGCCATGCGTACCGGCGAGAGCGACCAGGGCGTCATCGGCCTGCGGGCCTCCGGCATCCCGGACGAGATCGAGCCGAGCCTGTCGGTGCGCTTCATGGGCATCAACGAACAGGCCATCATCAAGTACCTGGTCACGGCCTACTACTCGGCCGCGGTCCTGGTACCGGACGCGCTCGGCGTCCTGGAGAACGTCGAGATCGGGCGCTGGGGGTGACGCTTCCGGTGCGGCGGCCGTGTCCGCGCCCGGCGGTGCGGGTACACCCTCGGAGTACGCGCCCAGCGGCAGCGGAAGCACTACCGTCCGCTCAGTCTCCGAGGCGGTCCCATGGGTGAGTCCCTTACGGAGTTCAGGACGGAGACGACGCTGCCCGCCCCCGGCGGGCAGCGCGGTGCCGAGCCCGGGCGTGCGGCCGGGGCACCGGAAAGGCGGGGGCCCATCGGAACACAGCGGGACGGCCGGCCAGGACCGGCCGAAGGGCACGAGGCGGTCATGCTCCTGGAGCGGGCCCGGGCGGAGGTCGACCCGGTACTGCGGGACGCGCTCGACTCGCTGCCCGGGCCGATGCGCCGGATCGCCCTCTACCACTTCGGCTGGGAGCAGGCGGACGGCACACCGGCCGAGGGCGGCTCCGGCAAGGCGATCCGGCCCGCGCTCGTCCTCGCCGCGGCGGCCGCCCTGGGCGGGGCGGAGGCACGGGTGGCGGCGGTCCGGGCGGCCGCGGCGGTGGAGCTGGTCCACAATTTCACGCTTCTGCATGACGACGTGATGGACAGAGACGCCACCCGCCGGCACCGGCCCACCGCGTAGACCGTGTTCGGCGACCCCGACGCGATCCTCGCCGGCGACGCCCTCCAGGCGCTGGCCATGCGGCTGCTCGCCGAGGACCCGCATCCGGCGGCCGCGGCCGCCACCGCCCGGCTCGCCGACTGTGTGATCGAACTGTGCGCGGGACAGCACGCGGACACGGCTCTGGAGCGGCGCGCTCCCGGCGAGGTCACGCTCGACGAGGTGCTCGCCATGGCGGAGGCCAAGACGGGCGCACTGCTGGGCAGCGCCTGTGCGATCGGCGGGCTGTACGCGGGTGCCGGGAACGCGGACGTGGCGGCGCTGGACGCGTTCGGCCGGGAGGCCGGGCTCGCCTTCCAGCTCATCGACGACGTGATCGGCATATGGGGCGACCCGCGCCGCACCGGCAAGCCCGTCGGCGCGGACCTGGCCGCCCGCAAGAAGTCCCTGCCGGTCGTGGCGGCCTTCACCTCCGGCACGCCGGCGGCCGCGGAACTCGCCGAACTGTACGCACGACCCAGCGAGAAGGAGGACCTGGACCACATCGCCCTGACCGTGGAGCGGGCGGGCGGCCGTGACTGGGCGCAGAACCAGGCGGCCGACCGGATGGCACTGGCGATGCAGGAACTGGCGCGTGCGGTGCCGGACCCGGAGGCGGCGGGCGGCCTGCTGGCCCTCGCCGAGTTCGTGACGCGGCGCACCGGCTGACGGCGCGGCCGTTTGCGGCGGACGGTGCGGGCATGGCGGTCGGGAACGGCCGCCGGTGCTGCAACGGGCCGTCGGCGGCACCTGACGGACCTTCGGGTCACCGAAGGGCAGGACCCCGGAGCGCCCCGGGGGCCGTGCGGCTCCTGACTCCGTACGGCCCCGGGCTTCCGGCCAGGCGGGTCCCGCACTGCCCCACGGTGTGCGGGGCCCGCCTCCTCCTGCCGGTCAGGACAGGCGCTTTGGGCAGCTGTTCGACGAAATCCCGCCAAGCTCAGGCCCCACGTGCCGGGGCGGCTCCCAACCGCCCTACGATCAACGCCCGTCGGGCGAGCGAAGGGGCGGGACATGGGTGTGGCGATCCGGACGGCGGGCGAGGGCGACCGGGAGCTGGTTGTCCGGCTGCTGGACGAGGCGTTCCAGAACGACCCGGTGAGCGGCTGGGTCTTCCCCGGGGCGGAGGACCGTCGCGCCAAGCATCCCGGACTCATGGCCGCCTTCACCGACATCGTGCTCGCGGCCGGGCGCATCGACCTCACCGAGGACGGTTCGGCCTGTGCGCTGTGGCTGTCCATGCCGGCCGACGACCATGACGGCGACGCCGAGGACGACGGTCCGGCCCAGGTGCGTCAGGCCGTCGACCCGGACAACGAACGCGTCGAGGCGATCGGCCGGCTGACCGCCGCCATCCACCCCTCCGGGCGGGCCCACGAGTACCTGTGGATGATCGCCGTGGCCCCCGGCCGCCAGGGCGAGGGTCTCGGCACGGCGCTCATCGAGTCGGTCCTCGACCGCTGCGACCGCGAGGGACTGCCCGCCTACCTGGAGGCGAGCAGCGGCCGCAGCCGAAAGCTGTACGAACGCCTCGGCTTCGAGCCCGCCGGCCCGGCGCTCGACCTCCCGGAGAACGGCCCGGCCATGTGGCCGATGTGGCGCGAGCCCCGCCCGCGCAAGGCTTAGGGCGTGTCCGCGCCACCCTCTCCGGCTCCTCCCTCCGGCAACACCGTCGCCACGATCCTGTCCACCAGCCCGTCCGGCACGCTCACCCCGGGCAGTACGCCCTCCAGGACGCCCGGCAGGGTCAGGTGTTCCAGGAGCAGTCCGAGCATGGCCAGGTATAGCACGGCGACGGACTCGTCGCCGCCGGGGAGGCCGGCCGTGCGGTGGAATTCCATGGCCTCCTCCAGGTCGCCGCGCACCGACTTGGTGTAGGAGGCGAGCAGTTCGGGGCGCCGGGTGGCCTCCAGGCGCAGCTCCATGAGGGCCAGGTAGCCCGTGCGGTCGCGGGTCGCGCGGGCCATCAGGTCGTACATGAAGGCCGTGACCAGTGAACGGTCCCTGGGGCGGGTCATCAGCTCGGCGACCACGTCGGGGTCGGGCGCGAGCCGTGTGTGCAGCCGGGTGTCGATCTGGCGCAGCAGGTCGGCACGGCCGGTGAAGTAGTTGGAGGCCGTGCCCACGGGCACGCCGGCCTCCGCGTCCACCGCGCGGAACGTCAGCCCGCGCGCTCCCTCACGCGCGAGCACCTCGACGCCGGCGTCGACGAGCGCGGCCCGGCGCTCGGGATTGCTGACCATGCGGAGTCCCTTCTCCCACTTTCGGCGGTTCGTGGAAATCGGCTTGCAACCACTACAGCAGGAGTACTACAACTGAAGTCGTTGCACCGGCAGCCTACGAAAAGAGACCGGCTTGCGAAAGCTCACGTACTTCATCGCCTGTTCCATCGACGGCTTCATCGGCGACCCGGGCGGCGACGCGACGTCGATGGTCCGTTTCGTCGACGAGGAGTTCCTCGCCTTCCTCAAGGCGGAATACCCGGAGACCGTGCCCACCCAGGGCCGCCGGGCCCTCGGCTTCGACGACCTGCCGAACAAGCGGTTCGACACCATCGTCCAGGGCCGGGCCAGCTACGACCTCGCCCTGAAGGACGACATCACCAGCCCTTACGCCCACCTGCGTGAATACGTCGCCTCCCGGACGCTGAAGGAGTCGCCCGACCCGAACGTCGAGATCATCGCGGACGACCTGGCCGGAAAGGTCCGCGAACTGAAGGCCGAGGACGGCGAGTTCGGCATCTACCTGTGCGGCGGCGCGCAGATCGCGGGCGAACTGCGCGACGAGATCGACGAACTCGTGATCAAGACCTACCCGCTCGTGTACGGCGCGGGCATGCCGATGTTCGGCTCCGGATTCGAGATCTCGGAGTTCGCCCTGGAGTCGGTGCGCACCTTCGGCAACGACGTGCTGGTGCGCACGTACAGCAGGAAGCGCTGAGGCCCCGCCCGGCCTACCCTGAGGACATGGGCAGCGAAGAACGCGTCTGTCCGACCTGCGGACAGCCAGTGGAAACAGTCGTCCGGCGCCACAAGACGCTGGGCGCGTGGGTCCCGCGCTGGGTTCCGGGCCCCTGCCGCAACCCCGAGTGCGCGGCCTACGACACGGAGAGTGCCGAGGGCGGTCAGTCCGGCGAGGGCATCCGGACCGCCGACTGGCCCCGGTCCGCCGAGGGCACCGCCCCACCTGCGACGACCCCGACCGAAGACGCCCCAGGAGAAACCGTCGCGGAAAATCCCTGAGCTCGTGTCGAGAATCCCGGCCCGGCTCCGACGTCCCCTGTGAGAGCCGCCCATGAGGGCGGCGAGAGCCGAAGGAGCGGACTGATGAAGTACCTGGTCATGGTGCAGGGCACGCAGGCGGACTACGAAGCCATGCGCGGCAAGGCGTCGGCGGGCTCCCCCGCCTGGAGCGAGGACGAGATCCAGGCCATGTTCGCCTACATGGGCGCCATCAACGACGACCTCTCCGAGACGGGCGAATTCGTCGACGGTCAGGGCCTGGCAGAGCCGGCGCAGACCCGGCACGTCACCCTCGGTGACGACGGCAAGGCGGTGATCACCGACGGGCCGTACAGCGAGACCAAGGAGCTGCTCGCCGGCTACTGGGTCCTGGAGTGCGAGAGCCTGGAGCGGGTCACGGAGATCGCCGAGCGCGTCGCCCGGTGCCCCCAGCCGGCCGGCGCCCCCGACTACCCGGTCGTGATCCGTCCGATCATGGACGGCTCCGGGGACATCTGAGGGCCGGACCACGCCGACGGACGGGCCGGTGAGGAACCCACCCGAGATCGAGGACCTGCTGCGCCGGAACGCGCCGCAGGTCCTCGGCGCGCTGGTCAGGCGCTACGGGCAGTTCGACGCCGCCGAGGACGCCGTACAGGAGGCGCTGCTCGCGGCGGCCGGGCAGTGGCCCTCGGCGGGTGTGCCCGGCAATCCGCGCGGCTGGCTGATCAGGGTCGCCTCGCGGCGGCTGACCGACGCCCTGCGCAGCGAGGAGGCACGGCGGCAGCGCGAGGAGCGGGCGGCGGCGCTCACGCCCCGCGACGCCTTCACCGCCCCGCCGCCCGGGGAGCGGGCTCCCCGCGAGGACGACACCCTCACGCTGCTCTTCCTGTGCTGCCACCCTGACCTGACGCCGCCCGCCCAGATCGCGCTCACCCTGCGCGCCGTCGGCGGTCTCACCACGGCGGAGATCGCCCGCGCGTATCTGGTGCCGGAAGCGACGATGGCCCAGCGGATCAGCCGGGCCAAGCAGAAGGTGCGGGGTGTGCGCTTCGGCCGCCCGGAGCGCTGGGAACAGCGGCTGCCGTCCGTCCTCCAGACCCTCTACCTGATCTTCAACGAGGGCTACACGGCCACCTCCGGCGCCACACTCCAGCGCCGTGACCTCGCAGCCGAGGCCGTACGCCTGACCCGCACGGTCCACCGGCTGCTCCCCGAGGACCGCGAGGTGGCCGGCCTGCTCGCGCTGATGCTGCTCACCGACGCCCGCCGCGACGCGCGCAGCGGACCGCACGACGAGCTGATCCCCCTCGACGAGCAGGACCGGGACCGCTGGGACGAGGCCGCGATCGAGGAGGGCGTCGCCCTGGTCACCGGGGCGCTGTCCCGGGGCCGGCCCGGGCCCTACCAACTGCGTGCCGCGATCGCCGCCGTCCACGACGAGGCGCCCTCGCCCGAGGCGACGGACTGGGCCGAGATCCTGGGCCTCTACGACGTCCTCGTGACCCTGGTCCCCGGCCCGGTCGAACGCCTCAACCGCGCGGTGGCCGTCGCCATGGTCCACGGCCCTCGCGCGGGTCTGTCCGAACTGGACGCCCTGGCAGGCGACTTGAAGGGTCACCGCCTGGACGCCGTACGAGGTCACCTCCTGGAGCGCGCGGGCGAGCCCGAAGCCGCTCGTGCCGCCTACGAGTCGGCCGCCGCCCAGACCCTCAGCCTGCCCGAACAGCGCTATCTCCAGGCGCGGGCGGCGCGGTTGACCGACTAGCGTGTGAGGCATGGACATGGCGGGGGAGCGGCGGCGCCGGGTGTGGCGCCGCGTGATGATCGTGTGGGCACTGGTCGTGGTCGTCGCGGGCGGGCTGACGCTGTGGATGCAGGACTCGACTCGGCCTCGGGGGCCGTACGTCTGGCAGAACACGAACCCCGACGAGACACCGGACCTGCCGCCCTGCCCGACGCCCGAGCACGGCGGGGCCGTCCTGTGTGCGTACGCCGAATCGGACTAGACGCGCAGCCCGCCCGTCTCCGGATCACGGGTCGTCAGGCAGTACGTGCCGCCCGCCGGGTCGCGCATCACCGTCCAGCCCGAGAAGCCGGCCACGAACACGGCCCCGCGCTCCTCGTGCCACGCCCGGGTCGCCTCGACGTCCGCGCAGGCGAGGTCGGGGTGGGCGGAGGCCGGGCGTTCCTCTTCGAGGCGTTGCAGGAGCAGACGCACCGGCAGACCGGGCGGCGGCTCGACCACGTGGAACTCCGGGAGTGCACCGGGACGTGACGTCCAGTCGGCCAGCAGCCCGCTCCAGAAGGCGACTTCGGCGTCGTAGGCGGACGGCGGCACGTCCACGCACACCTGGTCGAGACGGCTGCCCCCCACCACCCCCGGCCGCGACGATTGCCCGCGCCAAGGGTCCGCGCAGAACAACTGCCCACCGGGCGACCGCAGCACGACGAGCGATCCGAGGTCGGCCACCACGCTCGCGCCGAGCCGCGTCGCCGAGTCGGCGAACTCCCTTACGTCGTCCACACAGAAGTCGAGATGTGCACCGCCGTCCCCCGAGCGCACCGCCTGTGCTTTCAGGCAGGCGTCGGCGTCGTGCGGGACCAGCGTGACGAACTCGTCCTGCTCTCCGCGCAGTTCGGAAAGCCGGGTGTCCGTGACCTCCGTCCAGAACGCGCAGGCGGCGTCGAACCCCTCGCGCGGGCGGTCGATGAAGGCGTACGTCCAGCCGATCCTCATGGGCGCGATCGTACAAGGGCGGCGTCACCGCCACCCGCGTGAACCTTGACCAGCCTTTGCCTCGCCGTTCCCCGCCTATTGGCCTGCACTTGTTTGCATTCAGGAATGGACCACATCACGTTCCTAGTGGCGGTCGTCATCGTGACGGCGCTCGCCTTCGACTTCACCAACGGATTCCACGACACGGCGAACGCGATGGCCACGTCCATCGCCACCGGCGCACTCGCTCCCCGTACGGCGGTCCTGATCAGCGGTGTCCTCAATGTGGTCGGTGCCTTTCTGTCCACCGAGGTCGCCAAGACCATCTCGGGCGGCATCGTGGACGACACCCTCGTCACCCCGGGAATGATCTTCGCGGGCCTGGTCGGGGCGATCCTGTGGAACCTGCTGACCTGGCTGGTCGGCCTGCCGTCGAGTTCCTCGCACGCCCTGTTCGGCGGGCTGATCGGGGCCGTGTGGGTCGGAGCGGGCAGCCACGGCGTCAACTTCGACAAGGTCGTCGAGAAGGTGCTGGTGCCGGCGGTGGCCTCGCCGGTCGTGGCGGGCGTCGCCGCGCTGCTGGCCACCTACCTCGCCTACCGGCTCACCGACCGCGCCCGCAAGGACTCCGTGACCAAGGGCTTCCGGATCGGCCAGATCGCCTCGGCCTCGCTGGTCTCCCTCGCCCACGGCACGAACGACGCGCAGAAGACCATGGGCGTCATCACCCTCACCCTGATCTCGGCCGGCGCGCTCGGCCACGACGCCGGACCGCCCCTGTGGGTGATCGCGTCCGCGGGCATCGCCATCGGCCTCGGCACGTATCTCGGCGGCTGGCGCATCATCCGCACCATGGGCAAGGGCCTCACCGAGATCCAGTCGCCGCAGGGCTTCGCCGCCGAGACCGCCTCCACCACCGTCATCCTGACCTCCGCGCACCTGGGCTTCGCCCTGTCCACCACCCAGGTCGCCTCGGGCAGCATCCTCGGCGCGGGGCTCGGCCGCAGGCTCGCGGAGGTCCGCTGGGGCGTCGCGGGCCGCATGGCGGTCGCGTGGCTGGTCACTCTGCCCGCCGCCGCGCTGGTCGGCGGCCTGGCCGCGAGTGTGGTCAGCAGCGGCGGCGACCTCGGTACGGCGGTCGTCGCCCTGGTCGGCGCGGCCCTCGCCGCGGGCATCGTGGTCGTCTCCCGCCGCAACCCGGTCCACGCGCACAACGTCAACGACGCACACGACGTCACCATCCGCACCGAGCCGCCCGCCAAGCTCGGCACGGCCGCCTGAACGACGGGGAGTCGACATGCATCTGGACTGGACCGCACTCGGCCAGGTCGCCGCGGTGAGCACAGGCGTCACCGTCGCCGTGGTCGTCGTCTTCGCCCTCGGCGTCCTCGGCCTCGCCCAACTGGAGGGCGCCCGCGACCAGCCGGGCCCCACCTCCGCCCTCGGCTTCACCCAGGCGGCGCTGTGCTTCCTGGCCTGCGCGGCCGTGGTGGCGTACGGGATCTTCCTGATCGTCCCGCGGTTCCACTGACGGCGACGACCGCGCCCATGACGAAGGGGCCCGGCCGGTGCTCCCGGCCGGGCCCCTTCTGCCCTTGACTTCAGGCCTTCTTGGTCTCCCAGAAGATCTTGTCGATCTGGGCGATGTAGTCCAGCGCCTTCTGGCCGGTCGCCGGGTCGGTCGAACCCTTGGCGGCCGAAAGGGCCTTGAGGGTGTCGTTGACCAGCTGGTGCAGCTCGGGGTACTTCTCGAAGTGCGGCGGCTTGAAGTAGTCGCTCCACAGCACGGACACGTGGTGCTTCGCGAGCTCCGCGCGCTGCTCCTTGATGGTGGTGGCACGCGCCTGGAAGTGCGGGTCGTCGTTGGCGGCCATCTTCTCCTGGATGGCCTTCACCGACTCCGCCTCGATGCGGGCCTGAGCAGGGTCGTACACACCGCAGGGAAGGTCACAGTGTGCGCTGACCTTGACCTTGGGGGCAAACAGGCGGGAAAGCATGGAGCATTCCTTCCTCGTGATCGTCTTCTCACAGGGGACATTACTCCGTGAGGGACGGCTTTTCGCGGGTGCCCCCTTGGGCTTAGGACAAAAGTCCGGGGTGAGACTGAGACTGGTGGACGAAGAACCGGGGAGGTGCCGGGTGATGCCGGAGCTGTCGCAGGAGTCCGAGCGGGGGAGGTCGGCCGCGCCCTTCGGGGTGGCCGAGGTGACCGGTCCGTCCATGGTGCCCACGCTGTACCACGGGGACCGGCTCCTGGTGCACTACGGGGCCCGGACCAAGCCCGGTGACGTCGTCGTGCTGCGGCACCCCTTCCAGCAGGACCTGCTGGTCGTCAAGCGGGTCGCCGAGCGGCGCGAGAACGGCTGGTGGGTGCTCGGGGACAACACGTACGCAGGCGGCGACAGCACCGACTACGGCGTCGTACCGGACGAGCTGGTGCTGGGCCGGGTCCGGTTCCGCTACCGGCCGCTCAAGCCCGGCCGGCGTTCGCCCTGGGCGCTGCTCGGCTGGGCGCTGTCGGCCGCCAGGCCGGTCCTCTCGGGCAGGCCGGGCCGGGCGGCTTCGAGGCGTTTGCGGGCGCGGTAGGCCGCCACGTTGGCGCGGGTCGCGCAGCGGTCGGAGCAGTAGCGCCGGGAGCGGTTGGTGGAGGTGTCCAGGTAGACGTTGCGGCAGGGCGCGGCCTCGCACAGGCCGAGCCGGTCCACGCCGTACTCGGTCAGGTGGAACGCCAGCCCCATCGCCGCGATCGCCGCGTAGCCCGCGGTCGCGTTGGACGGGTGGTCCGCCAGGTGCATGTGCCACAGGGGACGGCCGTCGTCGTCGCGGAAGTCGTGCCCGGAGATCTGCGGGCTCACCGGGAACTCCAGCAGCAGTGAGTTCAGCAGGTCCACGGCGAGCGTCTCGTCGTCCTTGTCGGCCGCCTCGAAGACCGCGCGCAGCCGGGCCCGGACCGAGCGGAAGCGGGTGACGTCCGCGTCGGTGGCGCGGCGGGCCGCCGACTGGTTGACGCCGAACAGCTCGCGGACCGCCTCGACCGACGTCAGGGAGTCCTTGCCCCGGGCCGGCTCCTCGGTGTTGACGAGGCGCACCGCATAGTCCGAGTAATAGGCCAGTTCCACTTGTAGTCCTTACGGAGGGGCTTTATGGTCATGAGCGCGCACTCGTAACAGCTGATGGTGCTTCCAGGGTATTACGAGGGAGGGGCTCGATGACGGACGCGGACACCACCACGACCACCGCCGACTGGCAGGCCTGGCAGAAGAGCTGGGACCGGCAGCAGGAGTGGTACCTGCCCGACCGCGAGGAACGGTTCCGGATCATGCTCGACATGGTGGAGGCCCTCGTGGGCACCGCCCCGCGCGTGCTCGACCTCGCCTGCGGCACCGGGAGCATCACCGCCCGGCTGCTCGCCCGGTTCCCGGAGGCCACCAGCACCGGCGTCGACCTCGACCCGGCGCTCCTCACCATCGCCGAGGGCACCTTCGCGGGCGACGAACGGGTCGGCCTCGTCACCGCCGACCTCAAGGACCCCGACTGGCCGGCGAAGTTGCCGTACGACTCGTACGACGCCGTCCTGACCGCGACGGCCCTGCACTGGCTGCACCGGGAACCCCTCGCGGACCTCTACGGCCAGGTCGCGGGAGTGGTCCGCGACGGCGGTGTCTTCATGAACGCGGACCACATGATCGACGAGACGACGCCCCGGATCAACGCCGCCGAGCGGGCGCAGCGGCACGCCCGCATGGAACAGGCCGAGCGGGACGGCGTCCTCGACTGGTCGCAGTGGTGGCAGCTCGCCGCCAAGGACCCGGTCCTCGCCGAGCCCACGGCCCGGCGCTACGAGATCTACGGCGAGCACGCGGACGGCGACATGCCGTCGGCGGCGTGGCACGCGCGCGTGCTGCGCGAAAAGGGCTTCGCGGAGGCCAGGCCGGTGTGGTGCTCGCCCTCGGACACCCTGCTGCTCGCCCTGAAGTAGCACGCGGAAGGGGGCGGTACGGAGTTCCCGTACCGCCCCCTCGCCGTGTGTGCGGTCAGAGCACCTTGGACAGGAACGACTTCGTCCGCTCGTGCTGGGGGTTCGTCAGCACCTCACGCGGGTGACCGGATTCGACCACCACACCGCCGTCCATGAAGACCAGGCTGTCGCCCACCTCGCGGGCGAAGCCCATCTCGTGGGTGACGACGATCATCGTCATACCGGACTCGGCGAGGTCGCGCATGACGTCCAGGACGTCACCGACCAGCTCCGGGTCGAGCGCCGACGTCGGCTCGTCGAAGAGCATCAGCTTCGGGTCCATGGCGAGGGCCCGGGCGATGGCGACGCGCTGCTGCTGGCCGCCGGAGAGCTGCGAGGGGTAGCTGCCCGCCTTGTCGGCCAGGCCCACCCGGTCCAGGAGCTCCAGGGCACGCTGCCGGGCCTGGCCCCTGCCCACGCCCCTGACCTGGACCGGTGCCTCCATGACGTTCTCGACGGCCGTCATGTGCGGGAACAGGTTGAAGCGCTGGAAGACCATGCCGATGTCCCGGCGCTTGACGGCGACCTCGCTGTCCTTCAGCTCGTAGAGCTTGTCGCCCTTCTGGCGGTAACCGACCAACTCCCCGTCCACGTACAGACGGCCGGCGTTGATCTTCTCCAGGTGGTTGATGCAGCGCAGGAAGGTCGACTTGCCGGAGCCGGAGGGGCCGATGAGGCAGAACACCTCGCCGGACTTCACCTCCAGGTCGATGCCCTTGAGGACCTCTACGGGGCCGAAGGACTTGTGGACGCCCTCGGCCTTGACCATGGCGGTCATGCGGTGCCTCCCGTCGGCTTGGAGCGGCTGGACAGGGACAGCACGTTCGCCTTGATCTTCTGGAGCGGCGTGGCCGGGAGCGAATGGCTCGAACCACGCGCGTAGTACCGCTCCAGGTAGTACTGGCCGATGCTGAAGATGGACGTCATCAGCAGGTACCAGGCCGCTGCCAGGAACAGCATCTCGGCGGGGGCGCCGGAGGTCTGGCCGATGTCCTGGGCGGCACGGAGCAGCTCGGGATACTGGACGACCGAGACCAGCGAGGTCGTCTTCAGCATGTTGATGACCTCGTTGCCCGTCGGCGGCACGATCACGCGCATCGCCTGCGGGATGACGATCCGGCGCAGCGTCTTGGCGTGGCTCATGCCGAGCGCGTGCGACGCCTCGGTCTGGCCCTCGTCGACGGAGAGCAGACCGGCCCGGCAGATCTCCGCCATGTAGGCGGCCTCGTTGAGGCCGAGGCCCAGCAGCGCCGTCAGGAACGGGGTCATGAAGTCCGACCACTCGTCCTTGTAGAACGGCCCGAGGTTGATGTACTCGAAGACCAGGCCCAGGTTGAACCAGACGATCAGCTGCACCAGGACCGGGGTGCCGCGGAAGAACCAGATGTAGAACCACGCGATCGACGAGGTCACCGGGTTCTTCGACAGGCGCATCACGGCGAGCATGACGCCGCCGACGATGCCGATCACCATGGACAGCACGGTCAGCAGGAGCGTTTTGCCCACGCCGTCCAGGATGCGGTCGTCGAAGAAGTAGTCGGGGATCGCGTCCCAGTTGATCTTGCCCTGGGAGAACGCGTAGACGACCCCGACCAGCAGGGCGATGGCGACGACGGCGGAGATGTACCGCCCGTAGTGCCGGACCGGGATGGCCTTGATGGCCTCCGGCCCGGCCGGGGGCGTGTCGCCCGTCGTCTTGTCGATGTCAACAGTCACGGGTGTTGCCTTTCAGTGCCGCTGCGTCGCGGTCACTTGCCGCCGTTGATGGTGGCTTCCTTGATGGCGCCGTCCGTGACGCCCCACTTCTTCATGATCTTCTCGTACTCGCCGTTCGCGATGACGGCGTCCAGCGCGGCCTTGAGGGCGTCCCGCAGCTGCGTCTGGTTCTTGGCGACCGCGATGCCGTACGGAGCGGCCTCGACCTGCTCGCCGACCAGCTGGAAGTCCTTGCCGCCACCGGAGGTCTTCACGGCGTACGCGGCGACCGGGAAGTCGGACGAGCCGGCGTCGGCACCGCCCGCGCGCAGGCGGGTCTGGGCCTGCTGGTCGTTGTCGAAGGGCTCGATGGCGATCTTCTTGCCGGTCGGGCACTTCTTCGACTCGGCCTTGGCGAGGTCCTCGGAGACCGTGCCGCGCTGCAGCACGATCTTCTTGCCGCACAGGTCGGACCAGGTCTTGATGCCCTGGTCGTCGCCCTTCTTGGTGTAGATCGAGACACCGGCGGTGAAGTAGTCGACGAAGTCGACGCCCTCACCGACCTTCTTGCCGGTGTCGGAGTCGATGCCCTCCTGGCGGTCCTTGGTGTCGGTCATCGCGGACATGGCGATGTCGTACCGCTTGGAGCGCAGACCGGTGATCAGCGTGTCGAAGGTGCCGTTCTCGAACTGGAAGTCGACCCCGAGCTGCTTGCCCATGGCGGCGGCGAGATCCGGGTCGATGCCGACGACCTTGCCGGAGCTGTCCTTGAACTCGACCGGGGCGTAGGCGATGTCGGAACCGACCTTGATGATGCCCTTGTCCCGGATCGCCTGCGGCAGCTTGTCGGCGAGCGGGGCCGACGCCGTCGCGGTCTGGTTGTCCGAGCCGTTGTCCTTGGTCTGGTCACCGCATCCGGTGAGCATCAGCGCGCCTGCGACCGCGATCGCACCGACCGCTGCTAGCCGGGACTGCGCGGCGGTCGTACGACGGGTGGAGCTTGCGGTCATGGTGGGTTCCTCCGGCGGATGGGTGGAGTTGCCGATGGGGCGGGCGCTGCCGATGGGTTCGGCAGTGCCGTGGACTGCCGACGGTGCCGGCAGTCCCGTGGGTCGACGAGAACACACGTCTTCGAGTGTCGCGACCTCGTGTGATTACGGCATCTTGCCATTCGGACGGCGCCATTCTGGGGGCCAGCCATGTCAAAATCGGATAACGGGCGACCCCCGAACCGCACCACTCCGGTACATCACGACCGGACCTTCTGCGGGAATCACTCCTTCCAGCCGGAAGATCTTCGGTATGTCCCGAGAATCCGATACGGGCCCCGAAGGATTCGCCGATAGTTGACCGGTTGCCGGGGGATTGTCCAGGCCTTGTCCCGATATTGGACGAAGAGTCGGGCGTCCGTGTGTGACCTTCGCGTTATGGACTCGTCGTCGGCGCCGTCCGTCCGGTATGAAGGGTCTTTACACCCCTCATCCGGGGCTCAGGGCGCGTGTGCGGCGCGCCCGTCGCGTATGCGCCCGTACGTATCACGTACACAGCACGACCACGGCCGTACGCGGTCCCGCCCACGCCTCACCAGGAGTGGCCACCCTCAGACAATGAAGATTTAAGGGGTAAAACGAAGTGGCAGCGGAGATCGTCAATCCTCGCAGCGAGAGCACGACGGACCATACGGGTCAAGAGGGCGGTGCGGAGCCCCTCGACTCCTTCGATCCGGCGTTCGCGCTCCACCGCGGCGGCAAGATGGCCGTGCAGGCCACGGTGCCGGTCCGTGACAAGGACGACCTGTCCCTGGCGTACACGCCCGGGGTCGCGAAGGTGTGCAGCGCGATCGCGGAGCAGCCGGAACTCGTCCACGACTACACGTGGAAGTCGTCGGTCGTGGCCGTCGTGACGGACGGTACGGCCGTGCTGGGGCTCGGTGACATCGGGCCCGAGGCCTCCCTCCCGGTGATGGAGGGCAAGGCGATCCTGTTCAAGCAGTTCGGTGGCGTGGACGCGGTTCCGATCGCGCTGAACTGCACGGACGTCGACGAGATCGTCGAGACGGTGGTGCGGCTCGCGCCGTCGTTCGGCGGCGTCAACCTGGAGGACATCTCGGCGCCGCGGTGCTTCGAGATCGAGCGGAAGCTCCAGGAGCGGCTCGACATTCCCGTCTTCCACGACGACCAGCACGGTACGGCGGTGGTGACGCTGGCGGCCCTGCGGAACGCCGCGCGGCTGAGCAAGCGGGCGCTGGGGGAGCTGCGGGCCGTCATCTCCGGCGCCGGCGCGGCGGGTGTCGCCATCGCGAAGATGCTGGTCGAGGCCGGGATCGGAGATGTCGCGGTGGCCGACCGCAAGGGTGTCGTGTCGGCGGACCGGGACGATCTGACGCCGGTGAAGCGGGAGCTGGCCGGGTTCACGAACAAGGCGGGCATCAGCGGATCGCTGGAAGCGGCGCTGGCCGGGGCCGATGTGTTCATCGGGGTGTCCGGTGGGACGGTGCCGGAGGACGCGGTCGCGTCGATGGCCGAGGGTGCGTTCGTTTTCGCCATGGCGAACCCGAATCCCGAGGTGCATCCCGAGGTCGCGCACAAGTACGCGGCCGTGGTGGCTACCGGGCGGTCGGACTTCCCGAACCAGATCAACAACGTGCTGGCCTTCCCGGGGATCTTCGCGGGTGCGCTGCAGGTGCGGGCGTCGCGGATCACGGAGGGGATGAAGCTGGCTGCCGCGGAGGCGCTGGCGGGCGTGGTCGGGGACGACCTCGCGGCCGACTACGTCATCCCGTCGCCGTTCGACGAGCGGGTCGCGCCGGCGGTGACGGCCGCGGTGGCGGCGGCCGCGCGGGCTGAGGGTGTGGCTCGGCGCTGACGTTCGCCTGTGTTGTGAGGTGGCCCTGCCCTGGTGGTGGGGTCACTTTTTTGCCTTCGGGTGCGGCTGTTCGGGTGGTGTGCGGGTTGCCTCCGGCGGTTGGGCGGGTGCCTGCGGCGGCCTGTGCGGCTTCGGTGGGGGCTTGTGTCGCGCCTTGGCGGTGGGCGTGGGTCGGGGCCGCGTCCGGGGGTGTCCGTCCTCGGAACGGCGCGATGGGGTCGGACGCCGGCTGACTGTCCGTTGACGCGCCAACCGCTGCGGGCGGACACCCCCCGACACGTCCCCTTCTCTCCGTGGGCGGCGTGCGGGCGCGTGGTGGCTTGACTGCCGCAGGCCGCCGCGCTGCGGGCCGCCGGTCTTGCCCAGCTGCGGGCAGTCGTGCCTCCCCCAGTGCCTTAAGGGCCTGGGAGGTGCCCCCAGGCCGGCACCCGTCCCAAAGAAGCGGCACCCCGTTCCGCCGGGCTGCGGGCGCACCCGGCAGTGGCACCGACGTCGAGCGCGTGGCAAGAGGGTGTGTCTCACACGGGCCCGTGGTTCCCCGGGTCCGTTCGGGAACCTATCGTCAAGGTCATGTTCGCTGTCTACGCCGCCCGAATCGACCGCGACCAGCCACTGGCCGGCCTGGAGTTGGGAGAGCGTCCGGCTCCCGAGACCCGCCCCGGCTGGAGCACCGTCACGGTCAAGGCCGCCTCCCTCAACCATCACGACCTGTGGTCCCTGCGCGGCGTCGGCCTCGCAGAGGACAAGCTGCCGATGATCCTCGGCTGTGACGCCGCCGGCGTCGACGAGGACGGCAACGAGGTCGTCCTGCACTCCGTGATCGGACAGAGCGGGCACGGGGTCGGCCCGAAGGAACCCCGTTCCATCCTCACCGAGCGCTACCAGGGCACCTTCGCCGAGCAGGTCGCCGTGCCGACCTGGAACATCCTGCCCAAGCCCAAGGAGCTCTCCTTCGAGGAGGCCGCCTGTCTGCCCACGGCGTGGCTGACCGCGTACCGGATGCTGTTCACCAACGCGGGGGTCCGGCCCGGCGACTCCGTGCTCGTGCAGGGCGCCGGGGGAGGCGTCGCCACGGCCGCCATCGTGCTGGGGAAGGCCGCCGGGCTCCGGGTCTTCGCCACGAGCCGGGACGAGGCCAAGCGGAAGCGGGCCGTGGAGCTGGGGGCCGTGGAGGCCCTGGAGTCGGGGGCGCGGCTGCCGCAGCGGGTCGACGCCGTGATCGAGACCGTCGGGGCCGCCACCTGGTCGCACTCCGTGAAGTCGCTGAAGCCCGGCGGCACGCTGGTGATTTCCGGTGCCACCAGCGGTGACCGGCCCTCACATGCCGAACTGACGCGGATCTTCTTCCTGGAGCTCAGGGTCGTCGGGTCCACGATGGGCACCAAGGACGAGCTGGAGGACCTGCTCGCGTTCTGTGCCGCCACCGGTGTGCGACCGGTCATCGACGAGGTGCTGCCGATGGACCGCGCGCGGGAGGGCTTCGAACGGCTGGCATCCGGTGAGCAGTTCGGGAAGGTCGTGCTCACCAACCCCTAGTCACCGCTGCGTGTGCTGACGGCCGGTCCGGGTTCGGGCCGGCCGTTTGGTTTGTCAACTGGGGTTGACGGGGGCGGGGTGTCAACGTAGGTTGACATTATGACCGAAGCAACCGATCTGGCCGAGCGTGCGGGCGACCGTGATCCACGGGTCGGCCTGCGGGCCGTCGCCGCCTTGCGCAGGCTGCTGGAGCAACTGGAAGCCGTACAGGTGCGCAACGCGCGCAACCAGGGCTGGTCGTGGCAGGAGATCGCCACCGAACTCGGTGTGAGCAGGCAGGCCGTGCACAAGAAGTACGGGAGGCATTGATGTTCGAGCGGTTCACGAAGGACGCCCGGAGCGTGGTCAAGGGCGCGTTCGAGTATGTGGAGGGCGGTGGTGGCGGGCAGGTCGTGGAGCCGGAGCATCTGCTGCTCGCGCTGCTCGACCGGGAGGGCAGCCGTGGGTCGTTCGCGCTCGCCGCTCTCGGGCTCGCTGAGCGGAGGGATTCCGTGCGGGAGGCGCTGGGCGCGGCGCGGCGGCGAGCCGGGCTGTCGCAGGCCGAGGCCGACGCGCTCGCCGGGCTCGGGATCGATGTGGAGGAGATCGTCGCCCGGGTGGAGGAAGTGCACGGTCCTGGTGCCATGGCCGGTAACCGGAAGGACAAGGGGTGGTGGTCGTCGGGGCGGGCCTCCTTCGGGCGCGGTGCCAAGGACGTTCTGGAGCGCTCCTTGCGGGCCGCCCTCGCCCAGCGGGACCGGCACATCGGTGACGAGCACATCCTGCTGGCCCTGACCATGCGCCCCGGAGTGCCGGCCGAGGTCCTCGCCGACCACGGGGTGACGTACGAATCCCTGGTGCGGGTGCTGTACGGGGGCGGCGAGGCCAAGGCCGGGTGACGGGCGGCCCCGGACGCCTACTCCTTCGGGGTGCGCAGCAGTGCTCCTATGTGGGCCGCCGCCGTCGACAGGTGGCGGCGGGCGTCGCGCAGTTGGTCGGGTGTGACGCCGTGGTCCCGGGCCGCGTCGCGGATGTCGTCCCGGAAGCGGTCGAGCAGGCGGTCCAGGTCGCGGGCGGGGTCGCCGGTGGAGTCCGCGGTGCCCTCATGGGCCCAGGCCGGTTCGTAGGCGGCCGGGAAGTCCTCGGGGGTCTGTGAGGGCGTCGGCTGCGAGGCCGGCTTGCCGGTGCCGGTGCCGGTGCCGGTCCAGTCGAAGCCGAAGTCCTTGCCGTAGTCCTTGCCGAACTCGCCTACCTCCTTGGCCAGTTCGCTCAGGCCCTCGCGCAGTCCCGTGGGCCAGTCGCCGCGGGCGAAGTGGTCCTGGACCTGCTCCTGGACCCGGCGGGCGATGCGCTGCACCTGCTCCTGGGCCTGGGCGCGGGCCTGCTCCTGGGCCTCCTTGGCCTGGCGGCGGGCGCGCTGGGCGTCCTCGCGGGCGCGGCGGCTCTCGTCCTTGGCGCGGCGGGCCTGTTCCTTCCACTCCTGCCTGGCGCGCCGCATCTCCTCCTTGGCGACCCGCCAGGCCTCCTTGTCGCCGTACTGCCCGAAGTCCCCGAAGGGCGCGTCCTCCGCGCCACGGGGCTTTGTGCCGTTCTCCCGGCGGGCCTCGCTCGCGGCGGCGCGCATCTCGCGGCGCAGATCGCCGGCGGCCCCGCGCACGTCGGCGCGGATCTCCGCCGCCAGTTCCGCGACCGACTCCCGGATCTCCAGCTCCAGGTCGGCCAGTTCGCCGCTGCGCTCGGCCAGTTCGGCGCGGCCCGCGTCCGTGATCGAGTACACCTTGCGGCCGCCCTCAGTGGTGTGGGTGACCAGGCCCTCGGCCTCCAGCTTGGCCAGGCGCGGGTAGACCGTGCCCGCCGACGGTGCGTACAGGCCCTGGAAGCGCTCTTCGAGGAGGCGGATCACCTCGTAGCCGTGGCGGGGGGCCTCGGCCAGCAGCTTCAGCAGGTAGAGGCGGAGGCGGCCGTGGGCGAAGACGGGGGGCATGTCAGAGCACCTTCTTGTCGGTCGTGCCGTCGGCCGGGACGCCGGCGTCGGCGGCGCCCCGGTCGGAGACGGAATTGTCTCCCGGCCGGGCCTGCGGGTCGTCCTGTGGGTCGGCCGGCGCGCTGCCGGTGCCCGGCCGGGTGTCCCGCGGTTCGTCGGGCTCGTCCTCCCTGGAGGGGCGGCGCAGCAGGGCGATCGAGCCGGAGACCGTGGCGGCTCGCAGCTTGCCGTTGCCCGCGCCCAGACGGCCCGTGATCTTGTGGGCGCCCCACTGGCCGTGCACCCGCAGGTCGTCGAAGGCGTTGGAGATCGCGCCGCTCGCCGTGTTGGCCTCGACCTCCGCGTCCGCCGGGTCCGGCAGCCGGATCGCGATCTCGCCCGAGACGCTGGTCAGCCGTACGTCCGTCGGGCCGCCCGGGTCGAGGTCGACGATCATGGAGCCGCTGACCGAGTCGGCCCGCACGGAGGAGCCGGAACCCTCGACCACCGTGAGGTCGCCCGAGACGGAGTTGAACCGGAGGTGGCCGGTCACGTCCTGGGCCTCCACGCTCCCGGAGACCGTGTCGGCGCGGACCGGGCCGGAGAGGCCCACGAGGGTCGTGTCGCCCGTGACGCCCTTCACCACCGCCGGTCCCTCGATCCCGGAGATCACGGCCGCCGCGCCGACCACCCCGACCTCCACCCGGGTGGAGGTCGGGACGGCCAGGGAGACCACCGCGCTGCGGCGCCAGCCCTTGCGGTCCAGCCATTTGAGGAAGCCCTTCCAGGGCAGGTCCTCGTAGGCCACCGTGAGGGTCCCGTCCTGCTGGGTCACCATCAGGGGCGGGCCCTCGATCTCGGAGACCTCCAGGCGGGCGGAACCTTCGTCCGTGCCCACCACGTTCACCGTTCCGTTGACGAGACGCACGTGAAGCTCGGTCACGGGCTCGTCGAAGGTGAGTTTCCTCGGCTCCGTGACAGACCACTCGGACATGGGGCAGACCTCCCGACACGACGCGCCATATCGCGTCTTGGGAATCACGATATATCGTGGTCGGGGAAAGTCAAGACACCCGTTCCGGGGCCTTAGGGTGCACAAAAGTACTCAAAGAGGAGTTATTCGCCCTAACGTGTGTCCATGCCGACGGAAGCCGACCGCACCGGTCCAGCCCCTGGGGCGCTGCTGTTGTGCCGGGCGGTGCCCGGGGCCGTCGCCCCGGTCGCCCATCTGCTGCGGGAACGGATGCAGCTCACCCGGGCGGGCGACGAATGGAGCGTTCTCGTCCCCGAGGGCGGGCCCTGGCGGGACGCCGGCGAGCCTGTCGACCGTGTGGTCACCGGCTGGGCCACGGCCCTCGCGGTCGGCGCGCCCTGGCCCGTTCTCGCCCTGTGGTGGGACGCCGACCACGCGGGCTTCACGCTCGCTTCCGGCTTCCGACGCCCGGTCGGCTTCGTCTGGCTCGCGAGCGGTGTCCCGGTGGGGGAGGAGGAGGCGATGCGCGCCTTCGCCGCGCGCGTGGGCCTCGACCCCGTCCTGGACCTCCAGGCCCTCGACCAGCTGACCAAGGCCGACTCCGCGGCCGACGCCCGCACCCGTCTGCGCGGCCTGCTGGCGGTCCTCGCGCGCGTGGGCGTCTCACTGTCCCCGCAACTAACCCCCGGCGAGCCCGCGGACCGCCTCCGGGAAGCCGCCGCACTCCAGCCGGACAGTCTCCCGGTCGAATGGCCGGGCTGGCGCGAGGCGGTCGCGGAACGCGACACCGTCGACCACAGCCGCCTGGGCCCCTGGATGCCCTGGACCGGCGGCCCCAGGGCCCGCGCGCTGGCCTTCGCCCAGGTGGCGGCGGGCGTCCCGCTCATCACCTGGGGGCTACGGCGCCCCAGCGGCGGCTGGGGCTGGGCCACGGCCGGAGCGCTGCTCCTGGCTCATGGCGCACTGGGCCTGGCGTACGCCGTCACCCAACCGCGCGACTGATCACCGGAACGCGCCCGGACCTGGCTCCCAGGCGCCTGATCACCGGACGGCGCGGACTCCGGCTCCCACCCGGGTTCGGCTCCCGCGGGGTGGCTGGGGCATGCGGGGCTGGTTCCTGCGGGGCTGGGGGCGTGCCGGGCCGGTCTCCTGCGGGGCTTGGGCGTGCTGGCCCCGGCTGTTGCGGGGCTCGGACGTCCCGGACCGGCCCTGCCCTCCAGGGCCTGGTTACCGGACGGCGCCGGCCCCGGTCCTCGGGCGACGGCCCAGTTTCTGCGCGACTCCGGCTCCTGCGGTGCCCGGGCACGCCGGCCCCGGCTCCCTCGGGGCTCTGGCGTCCCGGACCTGCTTTTGCGGAGCTTGGGCGCCCGGCCTCGGCTCACGGGCGCCTGATCACCGGACGGCAGCACCGGTCTGGGTTCCTGGGCGCGTCCACACCTCCCCGGGGGGCTCGGGTGTGCCGGACCCGGCTCCCTCGGGGCTCTGGCGTCCAGGGTCGGCTCCCATGCGGTTCCGGCCTCCCGGACCCGGTTCCTGCGGGTCTCCGGCGTCCCGGCGCCGGTTCCCGGGCGCCTGTCACCGGACGGCGCCGGACCCGGTTCCTGAGGGGCGGCTCCGGCGCGCCGGACCCCTTGCCCGGGCGGCTACGGCGCCCCAGACCCCTCCCTCGGGCGGCTACGGCGCGTCGGGGGCGGCTTCTGCCAGGCTCCGCGCGCCCCTACTCCTCGTCCTCGTCGTCCAGCCGTGCCAGCCACGTGGCCAGCCGCTCCACCGGCACCTCGAAGTCGGGGTTGAGATCGACGAACGTCCGCAACTGCTCGGCCAGCCACTCGAAGGAGACCTCCTCCTCGCCGCGCCGCTTCTCCAGTTCCTCGATGCCACGGTCCGTGAAGTACATGCCGTCAAGTTTATGTGCGCGCAAACGGCCGGGCCGCACCCCCGAAGCGGGGATGCGGCCCGGCCGCGTGGAACGCGCGAGGACGCTTACGCGTCGAACACCTCACGCACCAGCTGCTCCTGCTCGGCCTGGTGCCGCTTCGCGGAACCCACCGCCGGGGACGAGCTGTGCGGGCGCGAGATGCGGCGCAGGCGCTCGCCGTGCGGGACGTCCGCGCCGACCGCCAGGTCCAGGTGGTCGATCAGGTTGAGCGCGATGAACGGCCAGGAACCCTGGTTCGCCGGCTCCTCCTGGGCCCACAGGTACTTCTCGGCGTTCGGGTACTTCTTGATCTCCGCCTGGAGCTCGGCACCCGGCAGCGGGTACAGGCGCTCGATGCGGATGATCGCCGTGTCCGTGACGCCGCGCTTCTGACGCTCGGCCTCCAGGTCGTAGTAGACCTTGCCGGCGCAGAAGACGACCTTCTTGACCGCGGCCGCGTCCACCGACGCGTCGCCGATGACCGGCTGGAACTGGCCGGTCGTGAACTCCTCCGCCTTCGAGGCCGCCGCCTTCAGACGCAGCATCGACTTCGGCGTGAAGACCACCAGCGGCTTGTGGTGCGGGTTGTGCACCTGCCACCGCAGGAGGTGGAAGTAGTTCGACGGCGACGTCGGCATGGCGACCGTCATGTTGTTCTGGGCGCACATCTGGAGGAAGCGCTCCGGGCGGGCGGACGAGTGGTCCGGGCCCTGGCCCTCGTAGCCGTGCGGGAGGAGCAGGACCACACCGGAGGTCTGGGCCCACTTCTGCTCGGCCGACGAGATGAACTCGTCCACGACCGTCTGCGCGCCGTTGACGAAGTCGCCGAACTGCGCCTCCCACATCACGAGCGCCTCGGGACGGGCCAGCGAGTAGCCGTACTCGAAGCCCATCGCCGCGTACTCGGAGAGCAGGGAGTTGTAGACGTTCAGACGCGCCTGGTCCTCGGAGAGGTACTGAAGCGGCGTGTACTCGTCGCCCGTGCTGCGGTCGATGATGACCGCGTGGCGCTGGCCGAACGTACCGCGCTGCGAGTCCTGGCCGGCCAGGCGGACCGGGACGCCCTCCAGGAGGAGGGAGCCGACCGCGAGGGTCTCGCCCATGCCCCAGTCGATCGTGCCGTCCTCGACCATCGACGCCCGGCGCTGGAGCTGCGGCAGCAGACGCGGGTGGACGGTGATGTGGTCGGGGATGTTGACCTGGGACTCGGCGATCCGCTTGACGACCTCCGTGGTCACCGCGGTGTTCACGGCGACCGGGAACTCGGCCTGCGGGTCGGTGGGCTCCGCGGCGGCCGGCTGCGAGGTGGCCTCGCGGACCTCCGTGAAGACCTTCTCCAGCTGGCCCTGGTAGTCCTGGAGCGCCTGCTCGGCCTCTTCCAGGGTGATGTCGCCGCGACCGATGAGGGACTCGGTGTAGAGCTTGCGCACCGAGCGCTTCTTGTCGATCAGGTCGTACATCAGCGGCTGGGTGAAGGCCGGGTTGTCCGACTCGTTGTGACCGCGGCGGCGGTAGCAGATGAGGTCGATCACCACGTCCTTGTTGAACGCCTGGCGGAACTCGAAGGCCAGCCGGGCCACGCGGACCACGGCCTCCGGGTCGTCGCCGTTCACGTGGAAGATCGGGGCCTCGATCATGCGGGCCACGTCCGTCGCGTACATGGAGGAACGCGAGGACTCGGGGGCCGCGGTGAAGCCGACCTGGTTGTTGATGACGATGTGGACCGTGCCGCCGGTGCGGTAGCCGCGCAGCTGCGACATGTTCAGGGTCTCGGCCACCACGCCCTGGCCCGCGAAGGCCGCGTCGCCGTGGATCGCCACCGGCAGGACCGTGAAGTCCGTGCCGCCCTTGCCGATGATGTCCTGCTTGGCGCGGGAGACGCCCTCCAGGACCGGGTCGACGGCTTCGAGGTGCGACGGGTTCGCGACCAGGGAGACCTTGATCTGCTCGCCGTCGAGGCCCGTGAAGGTGCCCTCGGCGCCCAGGTGGTACTTCACGTCGCCGGAGCCGTGCATCGACTTCGGGTCGAGGTTGCCCTCGAACTCGCGGAAGATCTGGGCGTACGACTTGCCGACGATGTTGGCCAGGACGTTCAGACGGCCGCGGTGGGCCATGCCGACGACGACCTCGTCCAGGCGGGACTCCGCAGCGCTGTCGAGGACCGCGTCCAGCAGCGGGATGACGGACTCGCCGCCCTCCAGGGAGAAGCGCTTCTGGCCGACGTACTTCGTCTGGAGGAACGTCTCGAAGGCCTCGGCGGCGTTCAGGCGGCGCAGGATGCGCAGCTGCTCCTCGCGCTCCGGCTTGGAGTGCGGGCGCTCCACACGGTCCTGGATCCACTTGCGCTGCTTCGGGTCCTGGATGTGCATGAACTCGATGCCGGTGGTGCGGCAGTACGAGTCGCGCAGCACGCCGAGGATGTCGCGCAGCTTCATCATCGACTTGCCGGCGAAGCCGCCGACGGCGAACTCGCGCTCCAGGTCCCACAGGGTGAGCCCGTGCTCGGTGATGTCCAGGTCGGGGTGCTTGCGCTGCTGGTACTCCAGCGGGTCGGTGTCGGCCATGACGTGGCCGCGGACCCGGTAGGAGTGGATCAGCTCGAAGACGCGGGCGGCCTTCGTGACGTCGTCGTCGTGGCTGGCGTCGATGTCCTTGAGCCAGCGGACCGGCTCGTAGGGGATGCGCAGCGCCTCGAAGATCTCGTCGTAGAAGTTGTTCTCGCCGAGCAGGAGGTTCGCGACCTGGCGCAGGAACTCGCCGGAGGCGGCGCCCTGGATCACCCGGTGGTCGTAGGTCGACGTGAGCGTCATGACCTTCGAGATGCCGAGCTTGTTCAGGGTGTCCTGGGAGGTGCCCTGGAACTCCGCCGGGTAGTCCATGGAGCCGACGCCCATGATCACGGACTGGCCGGGCATCAGACGCGGCACCGAGTGGACCGTGCCGAGACCGCCGGGGTTGGTCAGGGAGACCGTGACCCCGGAGAAGTCGTCCATCGTCAGCTTGCCGTCGCGGGCGCGGCGGACGATGTCCTCGTAGGCCTGCCAGAACTCGAAGAAGTTCAGCGTCTCGGCCTTCTTGATCGCCGCGACGACCAGCTGGCGGTCGCCGTTCGGCTTGACCAGGTCGATGGCGAGACCGAGGTTGACGTGCTCCGGCTTGACCAGGGTCGGCTTGCCGTCCACCTTCGCGAACGCGTAGTTCATCGCCGGCATCGCCTTGATGGCCTGGACCATCGCGTAACCGATGAGGTGCGTGAAGGAGATCTTCCCGCCGCGCGCCCGCTTGAGGTGGTTGTTGATGACGATGCGGTTGTCGAACAGCAGCTTCACCGGGACCGCGCGCACGGACGTGGCCGTGGGCAGTTCCAGGGAGGCGTCCATGTTCTTCGCGACCGCGGCGGCGGGGCCGCGCAGCACGACCTGCTCGGGGCCCGAGGGGGCCCCGGCGGCGGGTTCGGCCTTCGGCTTCGCGGCCGCCGGCTTGGCGGCCGGGGCGGCCTTCGCCGGAGCGGCGGCCTGGGCCGGGGCCTGCGCGGCGGGCTTCGCCGGAGCGGGAGCCGGAGCGGCGGCGGGCTGCTGGGCCGCCGGGGCGGCGGCCGCGGCGGGGGCGGCCTGGGCCGCCGGCTGAGCGGTGGTGGTCCCCGCGGCCCCCGCGGCCGCGGTACCCGCCGGAGCCGAGGCGGCGGCCGCCCCCGGCTTGTAGTCGGCGAAGAAGTCCCACCAGGCTCGGTCTACCGAATTCGGGTCCTGGAGGTACTGCTGATAGATCTCGTCGACGAGCCACTCGTTGGCACCGAACGACGCGGCAGGGTTCTTCCCCGCTTGGTCGGTGTCGGTCGAGATGCTCGAGTTACTGGGGGACTGTGGCGACACGGCGGCAACCGCCCTCTTCCGCTTCACAAGATGATGGACAGCGGGAATCAAGGCTACGCCCCCCGCACCGGGTAGGTCAGGTCGGGCCCGTTCAACGTCGCGCAAGTCACATCTCAGAGCGTGTTTCGGGGCTTGAAATGGCGGGAAACAAGCGTGGTTCCGCTTAATGAGGCAAGGGTTGAGCCGGGCCTCATACGCCGACGGCGCGGGCCTGTGCCTGATCACACGTGTCCGTCAGCGCGGACGCCCGTGGATCTTGTGGCTCCGCTTCGAACTTTACGTCAACTTGGCAGAGATGGAAGTCCCGGAAGAGTGACAAGAATCCGGCAACCTCGCTCGGATTCAGCCACTCCGATGCGCCCGCCGTGGAGATCCACCGCCCAGCGGGCGATGGCCAGACCGAGGCCCGTGCCGCCGTCGCTGCCAGGACCCTGCTGCCGCTTGGCGCTGCCGCGGTTGAACCGCTCGAAGACGCGGTGCCACTCGGACTTCGGAATGCCGGGGCCCTCGTCCAGAACCTCCAGCTCCAGCGACTCCGGCAGCGAGCCGCGCCGCGCCTTGACCGTCACGCGGCCGTGCGGCGGACTGTGCTTGACGGCGTTGTCGATGAGGTTGGCCACCACCTGGTGGATGCGCTCCGGGTCCGCGTGCGCGGTCAACTCCGGCGGATGGACGTCGAGGTGCAGATGGACGTCCGTACGGGTGTGACTGCCCGAGCCGGTGGCGATGCCCGCGCGTACGGAGGCGACCATGTTGGCCTCCTTGAGCACGCCGGACAGATACGGCCACACCTCGAACCGCCGCTGTTTCAGCGGTACGACGCCGTTGTCCAGGCGGGACAGGTCCAGCAGCGTCTCCACCAGCCGGCCGAGCCGCTCGGTCTGCTTCAGGGCCGTGCGCATCGTCTCCGGGTCGGCCTGTGTGACGCCGTCGACGATGTTCTCCAGCACCGCGCGCAGTCCCGCGATGGGGGTGCGCAGCTCGTGCGAGACGTTCGCCACCAGCTCCTTGCGCTGGCTGTCCTGGGCCTCCAGCTCGTCGGCCATGGCGTTGATCGTCACGGCCAGATCGCCCAGTTCGTCACGGCGGTTCTCCCGCACCCGGCGGGTGTAGTCGCCCTGCGAGATGGAACGGGCCACGGCCGTCATCTCGTCCAGCGGGGCGGTGAGCGAATGGGCGACGAACTGCGTAATGAGCAGTGTGGCGATCATCGAGAAGACCGTGATGAAGCGCAGCTCCGTCTTCGTGTGCACCGCGATCACCGACAGGCCCGTGGTGATCAGCACCGAGATGACGACCAGCGCGCCCAGCTTGGTCTTGATCGAGAACGGGCTCACCCCGCCCCAGGGTTCCGGATCCCCGGGGCCTCTCCGTGCGGCCGGCCCGCCGCTCATGGCGTCGGGGTCTCCAGGGCGTAACCCACGCCGTGCACCGTACGGATCCGCTCGGCGCCGATCTTCCGGCGCAGTGCCTTGATGTGGCTGTCGACGGTCCGGGTGCCGGAGGCGTCCGCCCAGTCCCAGACCTCGGCGAGCAGTTGCTCGCGCGAGAGCACCGCGCGCGGGGTGTTCGCCAGGCACACGAGGAGATCGAACTCGGTGGGCGTGAGGTGGACATCCTCACTGCGCACCCGGACCCGGCGCTGCGCGTGGTCGATCTCCAGCTCGCCGAGGCGCAGGATGCCGCTGCGCGGCGTCGCGGCGGCCAGCGCGGCCCGCTCCACGCGGCGCAGCAGCACGTGCACGCGGGCCGCCAGCTCCCGCATCGAGAACGGCTTCGTCATGTAGTCGTCGGCACCGACGCCGAGCCCGACCAGCATGTCGGTCTCGTCGTCGCGCGCCGTGAGCATCAGCACCGGTACCGGCCGGGCGGCCTGCACGCGTCGGCAGACCTCCAGACCGTCGAAGCCGGGCAGCATGATGTCGAGGATCAGCAGGTCGGGCTGCCAGGCCTCGGCCGTGTCCACGGCGGCCGGACCGTCACCGGCTGTTTGCACGAGGAATCCCTCGGCTCGCAGGCGGGTCGCGATGGCGTCCACGATCGTCGCGTCGTCCTCGACCACCAGGACCCGGCGCTGTGCGCCCGGAGTAGCCGTCGCCGAACCGTTGTGGGAGGTGTGTGTCTGCTCCATCGCCCGCCCCTGGGGTGTGCTTTCCGGAATCAGTGGGGTGATTCCTCGGTCTGCGCATGGTTGCGATTGACGCTTGAATGATCGGCGTCAGGGGAGCAGCGTACGGGGAGTCAGTACACCTTTGCTATCCAGGGCTGATGCCGAGGTGTACGACGTCCGGAACGCCCCGGGCAACCGGGATCTCTTCGGTACGCACCTGTTGGAATCCGACATTCCGCAGGGTTTCTTCGAATTCCGGAGAGGGCTGGGCGGACCAGACGGCGAGCACCCCGCCGGGCCTCAACACCCTTGCGCAGCTTGCCAGTCCGGCTTCTCCGTAGAGATTTCCGTTGCCCTCCGTGACGGTCCAGTCGGGTCCGTTGTCGATGTCGAGGCACAGGGCGTCGTACGTGTCGGATGTCTCATTGACGTAGGCCACGAGATCGGCTTCGACGATGCGCGTGCGGGGATCGGCGAGGGCCTCGGCGGAGAACGCGGAGAGCGGGCCGCCGAGATGCCACTCGACGATGGCGTGCTCGCGTTCCACGACCGTGATCCCTCCCCAGCGCGGATCCGCCGACGCGTGGGCGAGGGAGAAACCGACGCCGAGTCCGCCGATCAGCACGTCCGGGCGGTCCCGGCCGGCCAGGGCGTCCAGGGCCGCGTCGACCAGCCGCCGCTCCGAGCGGCCGTCGGAGGTGTCCATCAGGAAGCAGCCGTTCGCGATGATCTCCAGCCGGTCGTCGTGCCGTCGCAGCACGACCTCGCCGTGCGGGCCCTCGCGACGGTCCAGCACATGGGGGATGTCGTTCGAGGTGGGCATCCGGGCATCCTGGCAGGTGGGGGTGTCCCGCGCCAAGAAATAAGGAGCGGCCGCCGGGGGACGCGGTGGACTGCTGTCAGGTTGCTGTGAATCGGCTCTCGCGTGGCGCCCGTCACAGACAGGGAGCGAAGGTGCGCGAAGTGTGGGGCGGGACGGAAGGAGCGCCCCGCCGTGGATCGCACCGCGCCGGCCGATGAGACGGCCACGCCGACGCCGACGGGCGCGCCCGTTCCCGATGCGCCGGGGCTGCTGGACGGGGTGCCGCGGCAGCGGGCCGGCGGCCGAGGGCCATGCGGGACCGGGGGCCCGGGCGTAACAGAGCCCACCGCGGTAAAAAGCCCCTGGCTTCGGACCCCGCGACCGTGGCGGCTGCTCCCGACTCCCACGGGTACGCCCTTCACCTTCGGCTACGCGATCGTCCTCTGCCTGACCTCGCTGATCTCCGCCTACGCGGACCCCGCCCTGGTGCACGCCCTGCGGCAAACCTTCAGTACAGATGTGGCGCACCTGGTGCGGACGCCGGAGCTGGTGCTGGTCGGCAGCGCGCTGTGGCTCGCGGGCGGGGTGGCCTCGCCGTTCGCGATCGGGTTCGTGCTCGTGCTGACCGCGCTGGAGCGGCGGATCGGCGGTCTGCGCACGGCCGGTGTCTTCCTGCTCGGGCACGTCCTCGCCACCCTGGCGACGGAGGTCCCGGTCGGGCTCGCGGTGCTGGCCGGGCAGCTCCCCGGGAGTTCGCTGCACCGGCTCGACTACGGCGTCAGCTTCGGCGTCGCCGCCGGCACCGGCGCCCTGGCCGGACTGCTGCCGCCCTGGCTGCGGGTGCCGTTGCTGGCCGGCTTCGGCGGGATGCTGCTCCAGGACCTGCTCGCCTTCACCGACCCGATGACCAACTGGGGGCATGTGATCGCCCTGGCCATCGGTGTCGCTACCTGGCCGGTGGTCCGGCGGTGGCAGGCGAGGGGCCCCGGTTCCCCCGGTCCGGTCCGGAGTTGACGGCCAGGTCGAGGGGCCCCTGTCCCCCCCCGGCCGGTGCGGAGCTGACGGCGAGCTCGTTCAGGTCCGCGGGCAGTGCTTCGCGCTGGTGAGCATGGCCACCACCTCCCAGCCGAGCGCCTCGTAGAGCCCTCGTCCCGCGGGCGTGCCGGCGAGGACACCGGTCCGCGCGCCCTGCCGGACGGCGGTGATCTGCAACGTCCGCATGACGAGGCTGCCGAGTCCCTTGCGGCGATGCTCCGGTGCCGTCTCGATCTGGTCGGCCACGGCGGTGCCGCCGGTCGGGGTGATCTGGCCGCGCGCCGCCAGCGAACCGTCCGGGGCCGCCACCATCACGCGAGTCACCCCGCCACGCTCCCAGCTGCGCAGCCGGTAGCCGTCGGGCGGGTCCGGCGTGTCTCCCGGGGTCAGCGGGACCGTCATCAGATAGCCGGGCTCGGGGTCGATCCACCAGGTGGCGTCCAGCCAGCCGGCGACCACGGACGGGTCCTGGAACGCCTTCAGCCACACTCCGGCCCCGGTCACCGCGCCGGCCACCTTGCGGACGGCCGCCTCGTCGAGGTCGTCGCCGGTCGCACCGAACACATGGCGGGTGACGTGTCCGTACATCCCCACGTCGATCGTCCAGCCCCACGGCTCGGGCACGGGCGGAGCCGCCCCGCGCGACACGACCCACCCGTCCACCCACGCCTGCACGGTCCCGTCCACGCCGCCCCCTGGTAATAGGCACTCATGGGCCTGATCTGTTACGCCGCTGACTCTACGGTCCTGGTCGCCCTTGGCGTCACGGTCGATCGCTCACAGCGAACGGCGGGTGGGGAACATCCGGCGCCTCCCGAGCATTGAGTCGGCATAGCTCAACTTGACTGCCGAAGGGGAGATCATGGCTTCGACGTCCACACCGCTCACCCTGCCCGTGCTGCCGCTCGACCACGAGGTCGTCCTGCCCGGGATGGTGGTCCCGCTGGACCTGAGCGACTCCGAGGTCCGTGCCGCGGTGGAGGCCGCCCAGGCCGCTGCTCGGACAACACCCGGAAAGCCCCGGGTACTCCTGGTGCCACGCATCGACGGCACATACGCCGGCACCGGTGTCCTCGGCACCGTCGAGCAGGTGGGCCGGCTGGCCGACGGCGATCCGGGCGCGCTGATCCGAGGCCGGGGCCGGGTGAAGATCGGTGCGGGGACCACGGGTCCCGGCGCGGCCCTCTGGGTCGAGGGCACCAGCGTCGACGAATCCGTCCCGGAGCCGCTGCCCGGGCAGGTCACCGAACTGGTCAAGGAGTACAAGGCCCTCGCCACCGCCTGGCTGCGCAAGCGCGGCGCCTGGCAGGTCGTCGACCGGGTCCAGGCCATCGACGACGTCTCGGCGCTCGCCGACAACTCCGGATACTCGCCGTTCCTGACCACCGATCAGAAGGTCGAGCTGCTGGAGACCGCCGACCCGGTGGCCCGGCTGAAGCTCGCGACCCAGCAGCTGCGCGACCACCTCGCCGAGCAGGACGTGGCCGAGTCCATCGCCAAGGACGTCCAGGAAGGCGTCGACAAGCAGCAGCGCGAGTTCCTGCTGCGGCGTCAGCTCGAAGCGGTCCGCAAGGAGCTGCGCGAGCTGAACGGCGAGCAGGAGGGCGAGGAGTCCGACGACTACCGCGCCCGCGTGGAGGCCGCCGACCTGCCCGAGAAGGTCCGCGAGGCCGCGCTCAAGGAGGTCGACAAGCTGGAGCGGTCCTCCGACCAGTCGCCCGAAGGCTCGTGGATCCGCACCTGGCTCGACACGGTCCTGGAGATGCCGTGGAGCGAGCGCACGGAGGACGCCTACGACATCCAGGCCGCCCAGGCCGTCCTCGACGCCGAGCACTCCGGCCTCCAGGACGTGAAGGAGCGGATCACCGAGTACCTGGCGGTGCGCAAGCGGCGTACCGACCGGGGGCTGGGCGTGGTCGGCGGGCGGCGCGGCGGTGCCGTGCTCGCGCTCGTGGGTCCGCCCGGCGTCGGCAAGACCAGCCTGGGCGAGTCCGTCGCCCACGCGATGGGGCGCAAGTTCGTGCGCGTCGCCCTCGGCGGCGTCCGCGACGAGGCCGAGATCCGCGGTCACCGCCGTACGTACGTCGGCGCCCTGCCCGGCCGGATCGTCCGCGCCATCAAGGAGGCCGGGTCGATGAACCCGGTCGTGCTGCTCGACGAGATCGACAAGGTGGGCCCGGACTTCCGGGGCGACCCGGCCGCGGCCCTGCTCGAAGTGCTCGACCCGGCGCAGAACCACACCTTCCGGGACCACTACCTGGAGGTCGAGCTGGACCTGTCGGACGTGGTCTTCCTCGCGACCGCCAACGTCCTGGAGGCGATCCCGGAGGCCCTGGCCGACCGGATGGAGATCGTCCGCCTGGACGGCTACACCGAGGACGAGAAGGTCGTCATCGCCCGCGACCACCTGCTGCCGCGCCAGCTGGAGCGGGCCGGGCTCGACAAGGACGAGGTGGCCATCGACGAGGGCGCGCTGCGCAAGCTCGCCGGTGAGTACACGCGCGAGGCGGGCGTGCGCACCCTGGAGCGGTCGATCGCACGGCTGCTGCGCAAGGTCGCGGCCCAGCACGAACTGGGTGAGCGGGAGCTGCCGTTCACCGTCCAGGACGAGGACCTGCGCTCTCTGATCGGACGGCCGCACCACGTGCCCGAGTCCGCCCAGGACCCGGCCGAGCGCCGGACGTCCGTGCCGGGCGTGGCGACGGGCCTCGCGGTGACGGGCGCCGGCGGTGACGTGCTGTACGTCGAGGCGTCCCTGGCCGACCCGGAGACGGGCGCGGCCGGGCTGACTCTCACCGGTCAGCTGGGCGACGTGATGAAGGAGTCCGCGCAGATCGCGCTGAGCTTCCTGCGCTCCCGCGGTGCCGAGCTGGAACTGCCGGTGGGCGATCTGAAGGACCGGGGCGTGCACATCCACTTCCCGGCGGGCGCGGTCCCCAAGGACGGCCCCAGCGCCGGCGTCACGATGACGACGGCCCTCGCCTCGCTCCTGTCCGGCCGGCTGGTCCGCACGGACGTGGCGATGACCGGCGAGGTCTCGCTGACCGGCCGGGTCCTGCCGATCGGCGGCGTGAAGCAGAAGCTGCTGGCCGCCCACCGCGCCGGGGTCACCACCGTGATCATCCCCAAGCGCAACGAACCCGACCTGGACGACGTCCCTGCGGAGGTGCTGGACAAGCTCGACGTCCACGCCGTCAGCGACGTCCGCCAGGTCCTTCAGCTGGCGCTCGCGCCCGCCACGGCGGAGGCGGCGCCCGAGGTTCCGGTGGCCGCGTGACGGAGGTCACCGGATGAGGGAAGGCCCGGGTCCCGTGAGGGAGACCCGGGCCTTCACCGTGTGGCGGCCCGTGGACGCGCACCCCGTGACCTGCGGAATACTTGCCGAGCTGCGGCGATGGCCGCGGGTGGCGGAAAATGCAGGTAGCGGGCGACGACCGAGGCAGGGCTCACGTGCACCAGGACGGCAACGACGACGGACACCGGGACGCCTCTCTGGCCGGAACCGGTGTGGATCAGCCGGCCTTTCTGGCGCTGGAGCGGGAGCTGACCGTGCTGCTGCGGCGGGCCCGGGCCAGCCAGGGCGAGATGGCCCGGGAGGTCCACCCCGACCTGGAGTCCTCCGCGTACGGCCTGCTCGTACGGCTGGACGAGTGCGGCAAGCAGCGGGCCACCGAGCTCGCCGGCTACATCGGCGTCGGCAAGGCCACGATGTCCCGCCAGCTGCGCGCCCTGGAGGAACTCGGCCTGGTCGCGCGCGAACCCGACCCCGCAGACGGACGCGCCTGGCTCGTCGCCCTCACCCAGGAGGGCCACGACCGGGTCCGCCGGGTACGCGAGGCCCGCCGCGCCCGCTACGCCGGCCGCCTGGCCGACTGGGACACCCAGGAGGTCACGGAACTGGCCCGGCTGCTGCACCAGCTCAACCGCGGCATGGAGAAGTAGCACCAGCGCCCGGCGAGACAATGGCCGGTCGTCTAGAACTCGACGTACACGACCGTCGCGTCGTCGTGCGTCTTGCTCCGGCCCAGGAACGATCCGGCCGAATCCGCCCGTTCCAGCGTCCGAACCCGGTCCACCAGCGCCTGCGGCCCCTCCTTGCGCAGAAGGTGGAAGCAGCCCGTCCAGTCGCCCTCCTCGAACCGTTCCACCCAGCGGGTCGCCCCGTCCGTCAGCGCGGCCAGGGCGCGCACCTCACGGCGGGGCGAGGTTCCGGTCACCGCCCGGCGGGACACCGAGGGATCGGCGGCCGCCGTGAAGAAGCCGCCCTCCTTGTTGCGGAGCGTGGCGTCCACCAGCGCGTCCGTGGCCAGGGCGGAGCGGGGGAGAAGGGCCAGACGGTCGTCCAGGAGGGGCGTCACCACGCCGTCCGGGGACTCCACGAGAAGAGCCGAGTCCGACAGGACCAGGTACTCCACCGTCTCCGGGGACCAGCGGGCCACGACCACCGTGGCCTGAGGTGTGCGGGGGTGAGAAAGGTCACAGGTTGAGGCATGTGCCTCGGCGGTACGCGCGATGGCACGGGACAAGGCGTCTACCAGAGGAACATCCGGGAGTGAAACGGTCAGTTCGGTCAGCGCTCCACCGAGGCGCGCGGTGAACCAGGGGACGGAATGCAGACATCCCGTCCCGGCCTTCGGCGGTGTGACACCATCCAGCACGACGACCGAACCGCCCTGTCCGGAGGCCGGTAGTCCGACACTGGCGAAGTCCTCGTTGGGGCGGTCCGCGTCTCCCGGCTCCGAGGCGAGTTCAGTACGCATCCAGCCAGTCTGCACGAGCCCTTCACAAGGTCCGCAAAAGGCTGGCAATGGTTGCCGGGCCGGTGCAGCCATGCAGGTCAGACGCCCTGTTTGGGATGGAATGCTTTGCTCCGGGAAGGCGTGGCGGCGAATATTGCCACCACCCGCCCGCGGCGTCCAACCGGCCCGCCGCGCAAGGCCGCTGCAAGGGCCAGCGGAACTTGCTCCCCAACTCACCTCCGGGGTTCACTCCTTCGGGTGGCGGGTCAGGTGATGCGCGTGCGCTGCCCACCGGCGCTGGGAGGGTCGGGAGGTGTACCTGGAGTACGCGCCAGTTGACGGAGCGTCATCCGGGCCCATGAGTTCACGAGTCAGGAATGCGAGCACCGGTGCAGATGTCGCGGCCTCGTCGCACAGGCAAGCAGACGGCCCCCGTTCAGGGCGCTGAGTCGACGCCCCCCACCGGCAAGGGCCGCCCCACCCATGTACGCAACCGGCTCATCGTGGCCGTGGCCGTCGTCGCCGCGGCCATCGCCGGCGCGGGCACCCCGTCCGTCCTCGCCGCCTCCGGGCAACTCCACGACTCGCAGGAGCTGGTGACGCTCGCCGGGCAGACGCAGGACGCCCTCGCCCTCGCGCACTCCCTCGCCGACGAGCGCGACGACGTCACCTCCTACATCGCGGCCGGCCGCCCCAAGTCCAAGGCGCCCTCCGAGCAGCGCAGCGCCCGGGTGGACCGGCATGTCGAGGAGCTGCGGGCCGACACCGACACGCCCGCCTCGCTCCGCTCCGACCTCGACGCCATCGCGGCCGTACGCCGGGCGGCGCTCACCGGCAAGAGCAGCGCCCTCGAAGCGCACCAGGCGTACTCCGCCGCCATCACCGAACTCCACCGGCTCGCCGAGGAGCTGGCCCAGCAGACCCCGCCCCGCGCGGGCTCCGGCGCTCAGGCCATGGCCGAACTGGACTCCGCCGTGCAGCAGGCCGCCGCGGCCCGGGGCCTGCTGCTCGCCGCCCTCAGCGTGCCGCGCGGCACCGAGACGGTCATCGACCCGGTCACCGGCCTGCCGACCGAGACCTCCTCGGACGCCGACACCCGGCAGCGCGACGCCCTGAGCGCCGCCGCCCAGCAGGCCCGGCTGCGCTCCGACGCGGCCCTGGCCGACTTCCGCGACACCGCGCCCAAGCCGGCCCGTACCTCCTTCGACAACACGGTCACCGGCACCGAGGTCAACTCCGCCGAGAAGTACCTCGCCACGCTCACCGACCAGCCGACGCTCTCCAACGGCGAACTCTCCACCAACGCCAGGAAGCTGGACGCGGCCCTCTCCGCCCGGATCGACCTGATGCGCGGCGTGGAGTCGGCCCTCTACGACCGCCGCACCAAGGACCTGGAGGCGCTGCGCGACGACGACGTCACCGCGCTGGAGATCCGCATCGCCGTCCTCGGCGTCCTGATGCTGCTCGCCGTCGGCGTCGCCACGGGCATGGCCCGCAGTCTCACGCGTCCCCTCGCGGTGCTGCGCCTGGGCTCGAAGCGGCTGGCCGAGGCGGAGGTTCCGACGGCCGAGGAACCCGTCAAGTTCACCGGCCGCAACGACGAGTTCGCCCAGGTCGTCCGTTCCGTCAACGCCCTGCACGCGCACGCCGTCGCCCTCACCGAGCGGATCGCCACGCTGGAGTCCGACCGCAAGCACCTCGTCGGCCAGCGCCAGAAGATGGCCGACGCCCGCGAGGAGCTGCGCGGCGAACTCGCCGAGTCCGCCGCCCAGCTGGAGCGGCTGCGCACGGCCATCGGCGGCACGTTCGTCAACCTCGCGCTGCGCACGCTGGGCCTGGTCGAGCGGCAACTGGCCGTCATCGAGAACCTGGAGGAGCGCGAGCAGGACCCGGACCGCCTCGCCACGCTGTTCAGGCTCGACCACTTCGCCACGGTCATGCGCCGGCACAGCGAGAACCTCCTCGTCCTCGCCGGCACCGAGCACGTCCAGCACGCCGCCGGGCCCGTGCCGCTCGTGGACGTCGTCCGCGCCGCGGTCAGTGAGATCGAGCGGTACGAGCGGGTCCGGATCGCCGCGCTGCCGCCGCACGCGCACATCGCCGGGTTCGCCGCGGACGACCTGTCCCACCTGCTGGCCGAACTCCTGGAGAACGCCACCTCGTTCTCGCCGCCCGACCTGCCCGTCGAGGTCTCCGGCTGGCTGCTGGAGAACGGCGAGGTCATGCTCTCGGTCCAGGACGAGGGCATCGGCATGACCGAGGACCGGCTGGAGCGCCTGAACTCCCGCCTCGCCGACTTCGACCCGGAGGCGCCGTACGACCAGGAGGGCGAGGACGGTCTCGGCCTCGGCCTGTACGTCGTGGCCCGCCTCGCCCACCGGCACGGTGTGCGCGTGCAGTTGCGCGAGCAGAAGCAGGGCGGTGTCGCGGCGGTCGTCGTCCTGCCCCGCACCCTGCTGGCGGCGGCCCCGGCCGCCGCAGTCCCGGCCTCCGGTCCTCTGGCCGGCACCACCCACACCGTCGCGTTCCCCGGTGCCGACGCCGAGGCCAACTCCAACGTCCTGCACGGCCGCGCGGGCAACGGGGACCCGCTGGTGGCGCTGGCGGAGAAGGCGGTACGGCGCGAGGAGACGGCGGAGGAGTCCGCGGAGCACGCGACGGCCGCCGGACATCCGGAACCCGCGGAAGCGGCGGAGCCGGCCGCACCCGCGGCAGAGGTGACGGCACCGGCGGAAACCCCCGCCGAGACCACGATGGTGCTGGCCCCGATACCGCAGGACGACCCGGTGCCGGCGGAGCACGAGCCCGCGGCCACCGACGGCGTATCCGCCCCACAGGAGCCATCCGCACGCGACGACGAAACCCGCACGGGGGGTGCGGGTGGGAGCCACGACGCCGAAGGCGAAGCCGAGGCGGAGGCCGATGTCGAGCACGAACGCGTCACCGACAAGGGCCTCCCCAAGCGCACACCCAAGATCACCGCTCCGACCACCGCCCCGCGCCAGCGCAGCGGCTCCGTGGACGCCGAAGCCCTCCGCCGCCGTCTCGGCGGCTTCCGCCAGGGCGCCCAGGCCGGCTACCGCGAGGTGGAGGCGGAGATCGCCGAGAAGACGGCCTCGCACAAGCGGCCGGACACCGGCACAGCACAACCAGCTGGATCCGAAGAAGCCACGGGGGGCACAGTCGAGGAGGCAAGCAGTTGACCGCTCCCAGTACCTTCGGACTGATCGGACTGAGCAGTGAGGCCCGCAATCTGCACTGGCTGCTGACCAACCTCGTCGAGGAGGTACCCGGCATCCTCTCGGTCGCGGTCGTCTCGTCCGACGGACTGCTCCTGCTGTCCTCCGACGACCACCGCAACCAGCAGGCCCGTCAGGCCCTTCAAGCCCGAGGGACCCAGCGGACCGGTCCGCGCGGCTCCGCCGCCGACCTGGCCACCATCGTCTCCGGCATCGGCAGCCTCACCGTCGGCGCCGCCAAGCTGATGGACTTCGGCGGGGTCCGGCACACGATGGTCGCGATGGACGAGGGCAGCCTGTTCGTGATGTCCATCAGCGACGGCTCGCTGCTCGGCGTCCACGGCTCCGCGGACTGCGACATGAGCGTGGTGGCGTACCACATGGCTCTGTTCGTGGGCCGGGCCGGTCACGTCCTGACGCCCGAACTCCGCAGCGAGCTCCGAAAATCCCTGGAGGATTCCGAGATCACGGGGAGTGCCCGATGAGCAGTGCGCCGAAGCAGCACCTCCCGGTCCGCGGCGGTGACCGCAAACCCGCCCGGGTCCGCCCCTACTCGCTCACCGGCGGCCGTACCCGCTTCGGTCACGTCCTGCTGGTGGAGACGTTCGTGGCGAGCACGGCGGCGCTCGACGCCCCGGAGGAACGCAGGGAACTGACGAACGGCTCCCTGTCCACCCGCGTGATGCCGGAGCTGCGGGCCATCGTCGAACTGTGCCGCCGGATGCGTACGGTGGCCGAGATCGCCGCGCTGCTGAAGATGCCGCTCGGCGTGGTCCGCGTGCTCCTCAGCGACCTCGCGGACCAGGGAAAGATCCGTGTGTACGGGACGGGCACCGGCCATGGCACGGGCCGCCCGGACCGAGCTCTGCTGGAAAGGGTGCTGAGTGGACTCCGTCGTCTCTGACGCCGCTCACGGCGTCGCTGGTTCATCCCCGTTCGTCCAGCCCGGCGAGAGCATGCACGCCTGGGAGACGGACCGCACCCGTGCCCCCATCGCCACGAAGATCGTGGTGGCCGGCGGCTTCGGCGTGGGCAAGACCACGCTGGTCACCGCCGTCTCGGAGATCACGCCCCTGCAGACCGAGGCGCTGATGACCGAGGCGAGCGAGGCCACCGACGACCTCACCGCCACGCCGGGCAAGACCACCACCACCGTGGCCATGGACTTCGGGCGCATCACGCTCGACGACGACCTGGTGCTCTACCTGTTCGGCACGCCGGGCCAGCAGCGGTTCTGGTTCATGTGGGACGACATCGTGCGCGGCGCGATCGGCGCCGTCGTCCTGGCCGACACGCGCCGGCTGAAGGACTGCTTCCCGGTCCTGGACTACTTCGAGAGCTCCGGGCTGCCGTACGTGGTCGCGGTCAACCACTTCGACGGCAGCGAGCTGTTCGAGCCGGAGGACGTACGGGAGGCCCTGACCATCCCGAAACACATACCTGTCATGATCATGGACGCGCGTCGCCGGATCTCCGTGATCGAGACCCTCCTGGTCCTGGTGGGCCACGCGCTCGACGAAACCCCCGAGTAGAGGACAACCCCGCATGCGGAAGATACTCGTCGTCGGAGCCGGTCAGTCCGGGCTCCAGATAGCTCTCGGCCTCCAGTCGCAGGGGTACGAGGTCACCCTGATGTCCAACCGGACGGCGGACGAGATCCGCACCGGCCGGGTCATGTCGACGCAGTGCATGTTCCACACGGCACTTCAGCACGAGCGCGATCTCCAGCTGAACTTCTGGGAGTCCCAGGCCCCGAAGATCGAGGGACTCGGCGTCTCGGTCGCCGCCCCCGGCTCCTGGGCCGAGGGCCCCGCGGCCCGTGCGATCGACTGGCTGGGCAGGCTCGACGGGTACGCGCAGTCGATCGACCAGCGCGTGAAGATGGCCGGCTGGATGGAGACGTTCGCCCAGCGCGGCGGGCAGCTCGTCATCCACGGCGCGGCCGTCGGCGACCTGGACTACTTCTCCCGCACGTACGACCTGGTGCTCGTCGCGGCGGGCAAGGGCGAGCTGGTGCAGATGTTCGCCCGCGACCCGGAGCGGTCCCCCTACAGCGAGCCGCAGCGCGCGCTGGCCGTGTCGTACGTCCACGGCCTGGGCCCGCGCCCCGAGCACCCCGACACCGAAGGGGTCCGCTGCAACCTCGTGCCGGGCGTCGGCGAACTGTTCGTGATGCCGTGCCTGACCACCTCGGGCCGCGCCGACATCCTGTTCTGGGAGGGCATACCCGGCGGCCCGCTCGACGTCTTCAACGGCGTCAAGGACCCGGCGGAGCACCTCTCCCTGACCCTGGAACTCATGGAGCGGTACGTCCCCTGGGAGTACGCGCGGGCCACCAAGGTCGAACTGACCGACGCGGGCGGCACGCTGGCCGGCCGCTACGCCCCCACCGTCCGCAACCCCGTCGGCCGCCTCCCCGGCGGCGGGCTCGTGCTGGGTGTGGCGGACGTCGTCGTGGCGAACGACCCGATCACCGGCCAGGGCTCCAACTCCGCGTCGAAGTGCGCGGCCGCCTACCTCTCCTCGATCGTCGAGCGCGGCGACAAGCCGTTCGACGAGGAGTGGATGCGGGCCACCTTCGACCTCTACTGGGCCACCGCGCAGCACGTCACCAAGTGGACCAACGCGATGCTCGCGCCGCCGCCGGAGCACATCCTGAACCTGATCGGCGCCGCCGGTGAGCTCCAGCCGGTCGCCGACCGGTTCGCCAACGGCTTCAACGACCCGGCCGACTTCGAGAACTTCTTCTACGACCCGGAGAAGACGCAGGCCTACCTGGTCGAGGTGTCCGGCGCGGGCGCCGCGTAGTCGGCCCCGTCCGCGAATCCCTCGTCATCGCCGTATCCGTCGTATCCCTCGTCCGACCCGTCCGTGGCCCCCTCGGGAAGCTCCGGTGGCTCGTAGCGCCGCAGGGGCTTCCCGTCCGGGTCCGGGCGTACGGCGCCCAGGACCGGGTTGGCCGCGATCGGCGACACCTTCACCTTCGCGCCCGGCCGGGGCGCCTGTACGACCATGCCGTCGCCGAGGTACAGCGCCACGTGCGTGGCCTTCGGGAAGTACACGACCAGGTCCCCCGGCCGCAGCTCGGAGAGCGGGACCCGCTTCAGCCGCTTCCACTGCTCCTGGCTGGTCCGCGGAACGGGCGTCCCGGCCTCCGCCCAGGCCTGCGAGGTCAGGCCCGAGCAGTCGTACGACGTGGGGCCCTCCGCGCCCCACTCGTACGGCTTGCCGAGCTGCCGCACGGCGTAGTCCACGGCCCGGCCGCCCGCGGCGGACGGTCTGCGGACGCTGCCGGCCCGGGCGCCGTTGCTGCCGCCGGCGCCGCTGCTGCCGAGTGCGCCGGACGCCATGAACTCCTTCTGTGCCTTCTCGATGCCGTTCTTCTCGAACGTGGCGAGGGCGGTGAGCTGGTCGGGGCTGAGGGAGGCGAGCAGTTCCTCGACGTCGTGGAGCCGCTCGCGGACCTCGTCCCGTTCCTTCTTCCGCCGCTCGATGAGGGCGAGCTGCTGGTCGAGTGCCTTGCGGGCCTCGCGGGCCAGCTCCCGGGACTTCCGCTCGCTGCCGGTCAGCCGTCCGACGGTCTCGGCCCGCTCCCGCGCCAGCCGCCCGATCACATGGCCCTGGTCGATCGCGTGCTGCGGGTCGCGGGCCAGGAGCAGGCGTACGTACGGGGAGATGTCGGTGCTGCTCTGGTACTGCTGCCGGGCCAGGCGGCCCGCCGCGCCCCGGCTGTCGTGCAGGGAGAGCCGGGTGCGGACGAGGGCGCGGTCGAGGCGGTCGGTCTCGGCGCGCTGCTTCTTCAGCTTCTCCTCGGTGGCGTTGTAGGCCTCGGTGGCCTCTTCGGCCTTCCGGTACAGCTGCTGAAGGTCCGTCAGGAGACCGGCGACGGAGGCGGCGTCCTGGGCGGAGGCGGGGTCCTGGGCGGGGCCGGGCTCCGGGGCCGCCGCGGCGGGGGCGGAAGCGAGGACGGTGGTTGCCGCCGCCGCGGCGCAGACCATCCGCACGAGCCTTCCTGACATGCCATCACCTCCGGTGTGAGGGCGGCCCTTTGGCCACCGGACACTCGTGAGGATCAGGCGTGCGCGCCAGGTGCGCGCGGTGGGTGTGCGCGGTTCGGCGCAACGGGGTCACCCGTCGGCGTCGTCCCGCTTGCCGGGCGGCGTGGCGTCTGGCTTCGACCAGGGCCAGTTGAGCCGGCGCGTCGGTGCGCCCTCGGGGGCGTACTCGTACTTCCAGCGGTGGGACAGCCCGGCCTTGCCCGCTGCCCGGGGCACGCGGCGGTAGACCAGGACGGTGGGCGGGCCGCCGGCGGGGTCCGGGACGGGGATGCGGTACGTCTTGGGCGGGTGGCCGGTGATGCCGAGCAGGACGGGCAGCACCCTGCCGTCCATGGGGCCGCCCTCGAAGGGGGTGTCTTCGCTCTTCACGGGACCAGTGTCAGACATCCTCGGCGAGGGCCCGGACCAGGGCGTCGGCCTGTGGGTCGCGGCGGGCGGTCACCGAGAGCATGGCCACGAACTGCTCGACGAGCCAGTCGCGCAGCTCCTCGGCGGGCGGTTGCTTCTCCTCGTCGAGCCAGATGAGCGACGACGCCTCGACGGCGGTGATCCACATCCGGACGGTCATCCGCAGTCGCGGACCGGGCCCGGTGACCTCCAGGTGCCGGAAGATGTGCTCGGCGGCGACGCGGCGGACACTGTCGACGATGGCGGTCGTACGCGAGGTCTCGACGACGCTGCCGCCCTGGAGGAGGGCGCTGAAGCCGGTGTCGTGCTCGTCGACGAAGGCGAGGTAGCGGTCGAGGGCGCGGGACAGGCGGGGGAGCAGGGGGCCCTCGCGGGGTTCGTCGAAGCAGTGCTGGAGCTCGTCGGCGGCGGAGCGGAGGGCGGCCTCGTAGAGCTGCTGCTTGCCGCCCGGGAAGTACCGGTAGACCAGGGGCCGCGAAACCCCGGCCGCCTCCGCCACGTCGTCCAGGGAGACGTCCTCCGGGGCGCGGTGCGCGAAGAGGTTCAGCGCGGAGGTGAGGAGCTGACTGCGGCGTTCCTCGACGCTGAGTCGCCGGTAGGCGGGGGTGGGGGCGGCTGGTGTCATGACTCGCAGGGTAATCCTCCGGCTGTGGGGCGGGGGTGCCTGCGGCGGCCTGTGGCCGCTTCGGTGGGGGTGCGCGTAGCGCCTGCCGGGGTGCGGTGGGTCGGGGCCGCGCCGGGGGTGCCCGTCCTCGGAACGGCGCGATGGGCTTGCGAACCGGCTCACTGTCCGTTGACGCGCCAACCGCTGCGGGCGGACCCCCGACACGGCCTCTTCTCGCCGTCGGCGGGTGCGGCGGAGTGGGCCGCCTGCTATCGCGCGTCGACGTGCTGGAAGTCGACGGCGGTGATCCTGGCGGACTTCGGGGTCAGCTCGGCCAGGCCCTGGCCCTCGAACACGTCGGTGATGAGGGCGCCCCTGGTGGCGCCGAGAGCGGACTGTTCGTCGTTGGGGACGAGATCCGCGATGGAGCGGTAGGACTCCTTCAGCAGGGATTCCTGCTTGTGGGCGGCCGGGAACAGGGCGAGGACGCCACCGTCGGCGGTCCGCAGGGCGTACACGCTCGGGTCGGCGGGGGTCTTGGCGAAGAACCTCTCGGTGGCCTTGCCGCCGGCCGCGCCCTCGGTGCTGCTCCGCTGGTAGGTCTTCTTGGCGTTCTCGAGCGGCTTCGTGGAGGTCAGGGCCTTGCCCTTCTTCTTGCCGCCGGTCTCGAGGAAGTCCGCGTAGGCGGCACCGATGTCCGAGGGGGCGAGCTTGCCGACCTTGGTGCCGGGGTCGACGGCCTCGGCGAGACCGTGGCGGTCGAGGGCCGGCTTCGGGGGCTCTTCGCCGTCGGCCCACAAGGACAGCACCATCTTGTAGGTGCCGCCCACCTTGTCGAAGACCAGCAGCACGCTGTTCTCACTGTTCTCGCTGGACTTGGCCCGCACGGCGAACCAGGTGGCCGTGCCCTTCTCGGGGATCACGTACTCGCGGTCCCGGTAGGAGAAGGGCTTGGCATAGGCCTGCTGCTCCTTCTTCGGCCAGGTCTCGAAGAGGGTGTAGGTGGCCTTGTCCATCGCGTAGACCTGACCTGCCTCGACCGTCCCCAGGAGCTTCTCGTCCTGCGCCGCGTTGGCCTTGTTGTTGACCGCCTCGTAGTGATCGGCGATCTTCTTGGCGGCGGCCTTGCTGACCACGCCCTGCGGGGTGTCCTCGCTGCCGGAGTCCGAGGCGGCCTGGCCGCCGCACGCGGTCAGGGTGAGAGCGGTCGTGGCTCCGAGGGCGGCGAGCCGTGTGAGGCGGGTGCGGGGGGACATGCGGTGGTGATCTCCTTCAGGGCCACGGAGGGTGACGAGTTCAAGGAGGACAGTAGTCACCCTGCATGGACATGACGTGACCCGGGTTCGCTTTCGTGATGCGGCAGTGACACCACGACGCCCCTCCCGGTGCCCTTACGCCAGCAACCCCGACGACTTCCACAGCCGCCGTCCGACCCCCCGCAACACCCCGATGTCGTCAAGGAAGTCCGTCAACCGCTTGGACCCGTTCTGCATGACCTCGCGGCGATGGCCGCTCGCCCTCACCTGTGCGAGGGCCTCCCGCTTGTCCAGGCCCACGTTCGTGTAGACGTCGGGATTCACGAACGCCACCGAGAACACCCGGGCGAACTCCCCGGAGGTGATGCGGGTGAACTCCTGGGACCACTTGGGGGCCGTCACCATCTGGCGGCGCAGTTCCTCGCGGGCGTAGCGCACGTGGCGGGCCTCCTCCACGACGTGGATGCGGGTGACGCCGCGGATGAGGGTCTGGACCCGCTCGTCGGGGAACGTCAGGCGCTGCATCCAGTCGAGTACCTCCTCGCCGAGCAGGGTCGCCGTGAAGGAACCCGGGGTGGTCGAGATGGTCTTGAACAGGCGGCCCAGGTGCTGGTGGGCGCGGCTGACCGGGTACCAGGGTGTGCCGCCGTGGGATATCAGGCGGGCGAACATCTTGGAGTGCCGGCACTCGTCCTCGATCTCGGTGAGCGCGTAGCGCACGTGCGCGCTCGTCGCCGCCTTGTCGTAGATGTGGCGGACCAGCAGCTGCATCAGGATGATCTCGAACCAGATGCCGAGGGAGGCCAGTGCCGCCGCCTCGTGCTGGGAGAGCAGGATCCGCTGCTCCTCGCCCATCCGCTTCCAGAGCGGCGTGTCGTAGAGCGACACCAGCTCCGGCGGCCAGAACCACTTGCCCTCCTCGAAGGGCGCGTCCCAGTCCAGTTCCTTGTCCGGGTCGAAGGAGTGCTTGGCGGAGGAGTCGAGCAGCCGCTGGGCCACCTGCTCCCGGTCCTTGAGCAGGCCCAGGGCATCGCGCAGGCCGTTGAGCGCGTCGGCTTCCGTCAGGGTCGTCATGGCTGCCCACCTCGTTGTGCACACGTCACTGTTCCCCTTATGAGACTGCCTGTCAGCAAGCTCGTCAATCCCCTGTGCGCGACTTGTTGACCCGGCGTCTACCTCGTGTGGGCCAGTACCGCTTCCATCACCGCCCGGGCGATCGGCGCCGCGTCGCCGCCCCCGCTGACGTCCCGGCGCTCCGCCTCCGCGTCCTCCACGACCACCGCGACCGCCACCCGCGGCGCCGGGTCGCGGTCGCCCTGAGCCCAGGAGATGAACCAGGCGTACGGCATGCCGGAGTTGCCGAGGCCGTGCTGGGCGGTGCCGGTCTTGCCGCCCACCTTGGCGCCCCGGATCGCGGCCCGGCGTCCGGTGCCCTTCTCGACCACCTCCCGCATCAGCGCGCGCAGCCGGACCGCGGTCGACGGGTACATCGCCTGGCGGACCCCGCGCGAACCGGATGTCGCGAGAGTGCTGCCGCTCGGCCGGGTCGTGCGCTCCACCAGGTACGGCTCCCGTACCTGACCGCCGTTGGCGACGGCCGCCGCGACCATCGCCATCTGGAGCGGTGTGGCGCGGGTGTTGTACTGACCGATCGACGACAGACCGAGCTGCGCCCGGTCGAGCGAGGTGTCGAAGGTGGACCGGGCCACCGGGAAGGGAATCCGCAGCGCCGGGTTGTTGAAGCCGAAGGCATGGGCCGTGGCCGTCATGTCCGTCCCGCCCACCTCCACGCCGAGCTTGGCGAACACGGTGTTGCAGGAGAGGGTGAAGGCCTCGCGCAGGGAGGCGTCCCGGCAGCCCCGGGACGCGTTCGTCAGGCGGGTCCGCGTCCCGGGCAGGGTGTACGGGTCGGGGGAGTCCGTCGGCGCCTCGAGGTCCGTGACCACGCCGGCGTCCAGCGCGGCCGCCGCGGTGACGACCTTGAAGGTCGAGCCCGGCGGATACGTCTGCCGTGCCGCCCGGTTGAGCATCGGGCGGTCCCGGTCCGCGTTCAGCCGCTTCCACGCCTTCGCCGCCGCCGACCCGTTCCCGGACAGCGGCTGGGGGTCGTAGGACGGGCGGGACACCAGGGCCAGGATCCGGCCGGTCGACGGTTCCAGCGCCGCGACCGCGCCCTTGAGCCCGGCGAGTCCCTGGTACGCCGCCCGTTGCGCGGCCGGGTCGAGGGTCGTGACGACGTCCCCGCCGGAGTTCCGGGCCCGCGTGAAGTCGTTCCACAGCGGGAACGGCGCGAGCATCGGGTCCGTGCCGGAAAGGATGCCGTCCTCCGCCTTCTCCAGGAGCGTCGTCCCGTACAGCTGGGAGGCGAAGCCGGTGACCGGGGCGTACAAGGGGCCGTCCGTGTACGTCCGTTCGTAGCGCAGGTGCTCGCGGGTGTCCTTCGAGCCGGTGACCGGCCGGTCGCCGACCAGGATGTCGCCGCGCGGCTCCTCGTAACGGGCGATGTCGGGGCGGCGGTTGGCGGGGTTGCGGTCGTACTCGGGGGCCTGGACGACCTGGACGCGGGCGGCGTTCAGCAGCAGCGCCACCAGCAGCAGGGCGCAGAAGAGGCCGGCGTGCCGGATGTGCCGCGTCACCGGGTGTCCTGCCCGTCGCCCTGCCGCCTGGCCGAGTCGCTCACCCGGACCAGCAGCGCCACGATCGCCCAGTTGGTCACCACCGACGAACCGCCCTGCGCCAGGAACGGCATCGCCATGCCGGTCAGCGGGATCAGCCCGGTCACCCCGCCCGCGATCACGAACACCTGGAGCGCCACGAGCGAGGAGAGGCCGACGGCGAGCAGCCGCCCGAAGGGCTCGCGCAGGGCGAGACCGGCACGGTAGCCGCGCTCCACCAGCAGGCCGTAGAGGAGGAAGATCGCGGAGAGCCCCGCCAGGCCGAGTTCCTCGCCCGCCGTGGCCAGGATGAAGTCCGACTTCACGGCGAAGCCGATGAGGATCGAGTGGCCGAGTCCGAGGCCGGTGCCGAGCATGCCGCCCTCCGCGAAGGCGAACAGGGATTGGGCGAGCTGGCCCGGGCCCTCGCCCGCCTCGATCGAAGCGAACGGGTGCAGCCACGTCTCGATCCTGCTGTGCACGTGCGGCTCCAGCCGGCCGACGGCGACCGCCCCCAGCGCGGCCAGCAGCAGGCCGACGGCGATCCAGCCGGTGCGGCCGGTGGCGACGTAGAGGAGGACCACGAAGACGCCGAAGAAGAGCAGGGACGTGCCCAGGTCACGCTCCAGGACCAGGACGCCGACGCTCACCAGCCAGACGGCGACGATCGGGCCGAGCACCCGGCCGGTGGGCAGCTGGAGCCTCCAGACGCGGCGGCCGGTGTAGGCGAGGGCGCTGCGGTTGGCGGCCAGGTACGCGGCGAAGAACACCGCCAGCAGCACCTTCGCGAACTCGCCCGGCTGGATGGAGAACCCGGCGATCCGGATCCAGATGCGGGCGCCGTTCACCGCCGGGAACAGGATCGGCAGGGTGAGCAGCACGAGCGCGGCGACGACACAGACGTACGTGTAGCGCTGGAGCACCCGGTGGTCCCGCAGCAGCAGGACGACCAGGATGAACAGCGTCACGCCGAGAGTCGACCAGATCAGCTGGGCCGGTGCCGCCCGGTCGCCCGGGGTCTCCAGGTCGAGCCGGTAGATGAGCACCAGGCCGAGCCCGTTGAGCAGCACGCCGATGGGCAGGAGGAGCGGGTCGGCGTGCGGCGCCCGCAGGCGTACGGCCAGATGCGCCAGCAGCGCGAGCACGCCGAGCCCGGCGCCGTAGCCGGCGGCACCGGGCGGGAGCGTGCCGTGCTGGGCGAGGCCGACGGCGCAGTAGCCGTACACGGACAGCAGTACGGCCAGGACGATGAGGGCGAGTTCGATACCCCGGCGCCGGGGGAGGCGGCGGACGGCGGGCGCGGGCGGGTCCGCCGTCGCCACGGTGATTCCGGCCTTGCTCATGTCCGGAACCTACCCAAACAGTGCATCTTGTGTGCCTTTGGGTGACCGAATGTCAGCACCAGCGTGGCGCGGGTCCGATGTTGTCGATGTAGCGGGCCGCGCCCCAGGCCCAGGTGCCGTCCGTGAGGAGGTACCAGAGGGGGTTGCCCTGGACGGTCTCGCCGCCGGTCTTGCAGAAGATGCTGACGATGTCGCCCTTGTGGGCGTGCCGGATGATCTGCGAGCCGCGGTTCGGGGCGCTGCGCAGGGCCAGCGTGTTCGCCGTGACGACGCCCCTGAACAGGCTCGGGTCGTGGTGGTTCCCGTTGCCGCCGCTGGGGTCGTGGTGGTTCCCGTTGCCACCGCTCGGGTCCCAGACGTCGTGCGCGGCTGCGGCGGGCGTGACGGCGGCCGCGGCGGCGAGGAGCCCGGCGGCGGTTGCTATGGAGAGGCGGGAGCGCAGAGACACGGGGGTTACCTCCATGTGGGGGCGAAGGTACTGAAGCTGACTAATCGCCACATTAGGAGCGCCCTGTGGCCCCCGCCCGTCACAGTGGGCCATAGGAGAACGCGCCCCGGCCTCCCCGAGCTCTCACTCCGCCGCCAGTCTCAGGGTCGCCACCGCCCCACCGTCCGGTGCGTTGCCGAACTCCAGCCGCGCCCCCAGCACCTCGGCCTGCCCCAGCGCGATGGTCAGCCCCAGCCCATGCCCCTTGGCCCCACCCTCGGTACGGAACCGCTGCGGCCCGTGCGCCACCAGGTACTCCGGAAAGCCGTCCCCGTGATCCCGGACCGTGACCACCGGCCCGTCCACGGTCAGCACGACCGGCCCCCGCCCGTGCTTGTGCGCGTTCGCCACGAGATTCCCCAGCACCCGCTCCAGCCGCCGCCGGTCCGTCTCCACGGCCACGTCCCGTACGACCCTGACCTCCGTGTCGCTCCCCGCGCCCCGCACCGCCCGCTCGGTCAGCGGCCCCAACTGCTCGGTGTCCAGCTCCAGCCGCTCCCGGCCGGTGTCCAGCCGGGAGATCTCCAGCAGGTCCTCGGTGAGGGTGCGCAGTGCCGCCACCCGGTCCCGCACCAGCTCGGTCGGGCGGCCCGGGGGCAGCAGTTCGGCCGCCGCGTGCAGTCCGGTCAGCGGAGTGCGCAGCTCGTGCGCGACGTCCGCGGTGAACCGCTGCTCGGCGAGCAGTTTGCCCTGCAACGACGACGCCATGGAGTCCAGCGCGGCGGCGACCGCGGCCACCTCGTCCTGCGGGCGCGCCGGGTCCTTCGTACGCGGGTCCGTACGCGGGTCGTTCACGCGCGCGTCCAGGTCGCCCGCACTGATCCGCCGGGCCACCAGCGCCGTGGTGTGCAGCCGCCGCGTCACCCGCGTCACCGCGAAGGCGCCGACCAGCAGCGTCGCCCCGATCGCCAGCCCCGACGACCACAGGATCGCCCGGTCCAGGCCCTGGATGGTGCGGGCCTGCTGCGAGTAGTCGACCGCCACGGCCAGGGCCCGGTCGCCGTCGGCGGGCCCGGCCGCCCACATCGTGGGGCGCCCCCGGAAGTCGGAGACCATCGTGCCGCGGTCCCCGCCGACCGCGAGGTTCCGCAGCGAGCGGGGCAGGCCCGGGGGATCCACGCCGGCGCCACGCTTGAGCGAGTCCCCGGCCTCGTACCGCTCCGTCGCCTGCGTCAGCCGCTGCAACGCCTGGTCGCGGGCCTGGCCGACGGTCTGGTTCGTCACCTGCACGTGCACCAGGACGCCGAGCAGGGCGGCCAGCGCGCAGCACATCACGGTGATGAAGGCGGCGGCCTTCGCGGCGAGCGTCCCGGACCACTGCGGAAGCGTGGGTCTCATCCGGTGCTCGCCGAGGGGGAGAGGGAGGGAGAAGCGGAGGGCGGGGCGGAGGGGTACCGGGAGGGCTTCCGAGGGCCGGTGCGCAGCATCTCGTCCTGGGTGAGGAGCATGGCCCGCTGGTCCCGGTCCCAGGTCCACTGGAGGCGGTACTCGTAGCCCGCGACCTCGGAGGGCGAGCGGATGACGAGGGAACGCCCGGCCAGCTCGACGCCGCTCAGCGCGTCCTCCCAGGCCATCACCCGCACGAGCCGGTGCTCGTCGACGGTGTAGACGCGCACCGCGGTGGTCTTGCCGGGCAGCAGCCGGAAGCCCAGCGTCAGGTCGTCGCGCCCGTCGCCGGTGAGGTCCCGGTAGTACGGCCTGAGAACCGGGCACCGGCCGTGCTCCGGGCCCTTGCCGCAGTCGGCCATCCTGCTGTTCGTGTCGCGGTACGGCGCCTTGTCGCCGTCGTAGTCGCCCGGGCTCGCGGCCATCTCGGCCCGGACGACCCCGACCGGATCCACCCGGCGGATGTCGTCGCCGGGGACCTTGACGCCCTTGACCACCTCGGTGTTCACCTCACCGATCTCGAAGGCCGGACTGGACGCCGGCGTCAGCTCCGGCCAGAGCCGGGCGGGCCCGACGGCCGTCGCCGTCTCACCGGCGCCCTCCAGTCCACCGGCGTCCCCGCAGCCGACGGCGGCCGCCAGCAGGAGGGCGACGGCGGCGGCACGACGGGCGACGTTTCCGGGGTTCCGGCGTCCGGGACGGCCGCAAGGACTGTCAGGACGGCCGCGGAGGCCGTCCGGGCGGTCACGAGGGTCATGCGATCGACCGGAAGGGCCGTCCGAGCGGCCGGGGAGGCCCTCGGGGCAACCGGCAAGGCTGTCGACACGGCTTCCGGGGCGGCTGACGGGCACTGCACTCCTGGGTTCGAGGGCGATCACACGGCTCGGACCGACCGTCGGCCCCGTACACCTTATTCGCAGGGACGTCCTATTTGCGCGCGAGGAGCCCGTTCGCCGCCCTACTCGGTGAGCTCCTCCAGCAGCCGGGCCGTCACCAGCCCGGCCCGCAGATACTCGACGAACAGCTCGTTGTGCAGCGCCCAGGGCGAACGACGGTCCCGGATCAACCGGATCGCCGCGTCGGCGGAGTTTCCCCGCCGCATCAGCGCGTGCGCGACGACGAGGCCGGAGCGGTTGTACCCGTGGTAACAGCGGACGAGCACCTTGCGGCCCTCGTCCAGCGCCTCGCACGCGGCCTCGGCCAGCCGGATGACACCGGCGAGCTGCGTCCCGTCGAGCGGCCCGTCGGGTATGGGCCAGACGTGGTGCCGGACGGCAGGATCGGGCCCGTGCCCCGGAAGCCGCAGCAGCGTCTGCACGAGGTGGAACTCGTCCCGTACGACGGCGAACTCCGGGTGGCCCAAGGCCCCGGTGTACTCGTGGCCGCCCATCCACAGCCCTGGGACGACCTCGTTCCAGGGACTCTCCGGAGCCGGCACATCGGGTTTCCTGCGGGTACGCAACGGCGCCTCCCCGGCATCAGAGCCCGAAGGCCTGCCCAACTCCTCTCAAAGGTAACCGGGTTCTTGCCCCCGCAGCACCCCGCCTGTTCCCATGGAGAGGGGTGATGGTGCATGGACCGACTGCGCGTCATACCGACCTGGCGGCACGGTCAGGAACGGCTGTACGTCTGCCTCCCGGACGGGAGGAACATCGCCTGGTACGACCGTGAGGCGGGCCGGGTCAACCTGCTGGGCGAGGACCGTGAGGACGAGGTGCTCCGGGCCCTCGGGCCCTTCATCACCGGCCCGGTGACGGTGGGGCCGCCCCCGGTTCCGACCCCCGCCGAACTCGCCCGTCTGACCCTGCACCCCGACGACGACCTGGCCCCCAACCGCCCCGGCGAGGCCCTCCTCGTCGCCCTCGACCGTGACCCCGGCCCGGCCCGCCGGCTGCGCCCCGATCCGCGCCGCCGGGCCCTGGAGGCGGAGCAGACGGTCGGGGACGCCCTGGACCACCTGGACGGCTCGGGCTGGCACGCCGTGCACTCCGTCCCGCTCCCCGGCGGCAGCCGCATCCACCACCTGCTCATCGGCCCCGGCGGGCTGTTCGCCCTGCACACCCTGTACGCCCGCAAGCAGCGGGTGACGGTCGCCGACCCCCTGGTCACCCTGGGCCGCCGCGAACCGGCCGCCCTGCTCCGCCGCGTCCGCGCCGACGCCGACCGCGCCTCCCACGCCCTGACGGCGGAGGTCCGTCCCGTGCTCGCCCTCGTCGGCCCGACGGCCGTGTCGGTCCCGGCCGCGCCCCGCGAAGTCCGCGTCCTCACGGACCTGGAGGTGCAGACCCTGGCCCGCCAGGGCGGCGTCCTGAAGCCGGCGGACGTGGAGGCCCTGCACGCGATGGCACGGGACCGGAACACGTGGACGCGGGTGTGAGGGGGGTGCTGTAAAAGCCCCCTGGCTGAGGGCTTGCCGTCAGGCCTCTGGCCGGCTAGGGCAGCCGGCCCGCGCCGCCCGGTTCGAGGAGCGGCGCGAGCAGATCGCCGTAGTCCTGCACCCGCGGTGCGATGTCGGTCGCGTGGAAGTCCAGGCGCCCTGGCGAGCCGCACTCCTCGACCTCCTCCCAGGTCACGGGCGCCGAGACGGTCGGCTCGGGGCGGGCCCTGAGGGTGTAGGGGGTCGCGGTGGTCTTGCGCGCGGCGTTCTGGCTCCAGTCGACGAAGACCTTTCCGGGCCGCAGGTTCCTGGTCATCCGGTGCAGCGCGAGCCGGGGCATGGCCTTCTCCGCCTCGACGGCCAGCTCCTTGGCGTACTCGGACACCCGCTCCGAGGACGCCCCGCGCACGGCGGCGAGCAGATGCAGCCCCTTGGACCCGGAGGTCTTGGCGTAGGCCTCGATGCCGTCCGCCGCGAGCCGTTCCCGCAGCCACAGCGCGACCTCGCAGCACTGCACGATGCTCGCGGGCGCTCCCGGATCCAGGTCGAAGACGATGCGGTCGGCCTCGTCCGGCGAGTCGACGAGCCACTGGTGCGTGTGGAACTCCGCGACGAGGTTGGCCGCCCACATCAGGCTCGGCAGGTCCTGCACCAGGACCATCCGCGAAGGTCCCTCGACCCGCGGCACCTCGGCGGTGGTGACCCAGTCGGGCGTACCCGGCGGGACGTTCTTCGTGAAGAACAGCTGTCCGTCCGGCCCGTCCGGATACCGCAGGAAGGACACCGCCCGATCGCGCAGGTGGGGCAGCAGGACCTCGGCGACGGTCGCGTAGTAGTGCAGCACCTCGCCCTTGGTGAAGCCGGTGGCGGGATACAGCACCTTCTCCAGATTGCTGAGCGGGAGCCGTCGCCCCTCCACCACTGTGATAGGCGCCATACGATAAGAATCCCACGCGAATCGTGACAAACACTCCCGAGAGTGACCGGAAGGGTGCTGCACGTGAGATCCATATGGAACGGCGCCATCTCCTTCGGCCTGGTCAGTATTCCGATCAAGCTGGTGAACGCCACCGAGAGCCACTCGATCTCCTTCCGCCAGATCCACACCGAGGACGGCGGCCGCATCCGCTACCGCAAGTTCTGTGAGCTGGAGGACCGGGAGGTCACCCAGGGGGAGATCGGCAAGGGCTACGAGGACGCGGACGGCTCGATCATCCCGATCACCGACGAGGACCTGTCCAGCCTGCCGATCCCGACGGCCAAGACGATCGAGATCGTCGCCTTCGTCCCGGCCGACCGGATCGATCCGCTCCAGATGGACGCCGCGTACTACCTCCAGGCGAGCGGCGCCCCGGCGGCGAAGCCGTACACCCTGCTGCGGGAGGCACTCAAGCGCAGCAACAAGGTGGCGATCGCCAAGTTCGCCCTGCGCGGCCGGGAACGCCTCGGCATGCTCCGGGTGGTCGGCGACGCCATCGCCATGCACGGACTGCTGTGGCCGGACGAGGTCCGCGCCCCCGAGGGCCTGGCCCCCGACACGGACGTCACGGTCCGCGACAAGGAGCTGGACCTTGCCGACGCCCTGATGGACACCCTGGGCGAGGTCGACCTGGAGGACCTGCACGACGAGTACCGCGAGGCCGTCGAGGAGGTCATCGCCGCGAAGGCCTCCGGCGAGGCCCTGCCCCAGGCCCCCGAGCCGGCCGCGGGCGGCAAGGTCCTCGACCTCATGGCGGCCCTGGAGAACAGCGTCCGCGCGGCACGCGAATCCCGGGGCGAGGAGGCCGACGAGCACGCAGAGGTCAAGTCGCTCCCGCAGCGCAAGACGGCCCGCGCGGCGCCAAAGGAGACCGGGGGCAAGAAGTCGGCGTCCACCGCGAAGAAGACGGCGGCCAAGAAGACGACGGCATCCGCGAAGAAGTCGACCGCCAAGTCCGGCCAGGGCACGAAGAAGACCGCGTCGAAGAGCACCGCGTCGAAGAGCACCGCGTCGAAGACCACCGCGAAGAAGACGCCCGCGAAGAAGGCGACCCCGCGCAAGCGCTCAGCCTGACCCGCACCCGGCCCCGCACCCGGCCGCACCCCTCGCGGCGCGTAGGCGATGTCCGGCCGGGGCGGCCCGGCCATGCCCGCCTGGATGGAGGGCAACCGGTGGGGCGTCGGCGGACGTGGGCGGTCAGTGGTGCTCGGAGACGAGCACGGCACGAGTGCCGGGCTCCAGCGCCTGGAAGACGTGCGGGACGTCGGCCGGATAACAGATGTAGTCGCCCGGGTGGAGTTCCACCGGCTCGTCGGCGACGCCCACCAGGGCCCGGCCCGCACTGATCACGACGTGCTCGAGGACGCCGGGCGGGTGCGGCGCCGAGGAGCGCTGCGGCCCCGGCTCGGCGGCGACGCCGTAGACGTCCCGCCGGGCCCCGGGCGGGGAGGCGGCGAGGAGCGTGGCCCGGTAGTCGCTCTGCTCCGACCCGACGGCCGGCCCTTCCCCGGCCCGGATCACCTGCACCTGCGGCCGCGGCACGGCCACCAGCCGCGAGAAGGGGATCTCCAGGGCCACGCAGAGCGCCCACAGCGTCTCCAGGCTCGGATTCCCGGTGCCCGACTCCAGCTGGGAGAGCGTGGACTTGGCGAGCCCGGCCCGGCGAGCGACCTCGGTGAGGGACAGGCCCGCCCGGACGCGTTCCGACCGCAGCGACGCGGCGATCACTTCGATCGGGGGCTTGGGGGCGGGCTCGGCGTCGGACATGGGGTGTTCGCTCCAGAGGTCATTCGTTCGTCTTGACGAACATCGTAGGCCATGTTCACTATAAAAATCATGCGTTCGCTATGGAGAACACCGAAGGGTCGGACACTGGACGGCCCGCTGCTCCGCGACATCGCGCTGGTCTGTCTGGCGGTGGGGGTGGTCGGCCTGTCCTACGGAGCTGTCGCGGTCACGTCCGGGTTCGCCTGGTGGTTCCCGGTCCTGACGGGGGTGCTCGTCCTCGCCGCCTCGTCCGAGTTCCTGTTCGTCGGGATCATCGCCACCGGCGGCAGCCCGATCGCCGCGCTGCTGGCCGGGCTGCTCGTCAACGCCCGCCATCTGCCGTTCGGTCTGGCGGTACCCGACGTCCTCGGGCGGGGCCGTCGCGGAGCCCTCGGCGCACATCTCATGAACGACGAGACGGTCGTCTTCGCCCTCGCCCAGGACGAGCCGGAGCGCAAGCGGGCCGCGTACTGGCTCTGCGGTCTGGGCATCCTGGTCTGCTGGCCCGTCGGCGCTGCGCTGGGTGCACTGCTCGGCAGCGTCGTGCGGGACACCGGCGCGCTGGGCCTGGACGCCATGTTCCCCGCGGTGATCCTGGCGCTCATCCTGCCCGCGCTGAAGGACAGACCCCTGCGGCGCACGGCACTGGCGGGCGCGGCCCTGGCCCTGACCGTCACCCCGTTCCTGCCGGCGGGCCTGCCGGTCCTGCTGGCACTGGCCGCCCTGCCCCTGCATGCGGGCAAGACCGCGCGGAAGGCGAAGCGATGAGCGCCGCCGACGCCATACCGCTGCCGCCGGCACTGGCGGCGATGCTCGCCCTCGCGGCCGGCACGTTCCTGCTCCGCCTCTCCGGACCGGCCCTGCGGGCGAGGTTCACGCTCCCGGAGCGCGCCGGGAAACTGCTGGAGGTCTCGGCGGTCCTCCTGCTCGCCGCCCTGGCCGCCACGTCCGCCCTCACCGAGGACCACACCTTCACCGGCCCCGCCCGACCGCTCGGGGTCCTGACCGGCGCAGTGCTCGCCTGGCGCAGGGCCCCGTTCCTCGTCGTCGTGCTGGCGTCGGCGGGCGCGACGGCACTGCTGCGATGGGCGGGGGTCCCGTGAACTTCCTGTCCCGTGAACTTCCTTCCGGCAGACCTGGATCCTCAGGCCACGCGACGCCCCTCCTGCTCGGACCCGCCCTCGCTTTCCTCCTCGTCCGGCAGATGGACATCGTCGACGGCGATGTTGACCTCGACGACCTCCAGCCCGGTCATCCGCTCCACGGCGTTGATGACGTTGGTCCGGATGTCCGCGGCGGTGTCGGCGATGGCGGCGCCGTACTCGACGACGACGTTGAGGTCGACGGCGGCCTGGCGCTCACCGACCTCCACCTTGACTCCTTGAGTGACCCCGGTGCCCCCACCGGGCACCCGCTGGCGCACGGCCCCGAAGGCCCTGGTTATCCCTCCGCCGAGGTTGTACACCTCGGGGATCTCCCGGGCCGCCATGCCCGCGATCTTCGCCACGACCGTGTCCGCGATCGCGGTGCTTCCGCGGGCCTCCGGGGGAGCGGTGCGGTCCTGCTTTCCCGTGCCGTCAGTGGTGTCTCTGCGCTGTGTGGTCTCCGTCATGGCCGTCCCCTCGATGTCCGTGCGGGGTGAGCAGCGTCGTACTTGTCCACCTGTATCCACCGTAGAACACTGGGGCATATGGGGCGAAAGCCATAAAACTCCCGAGCGTCTACTCACCTCAGCAGCGAGTCGACATGGCGCTGGAGGACGGCCGACGCCGCCTCCGGGGACTGATGCCCCGCGACGACGTGGACGGTGAGACCGTCGGCCACGGCGAGGAGCGTATGCGCCTCCTGGGCGGCGTCGAGATGCTGCGGGATCTCCTTGGTGTCCTGGCCGTAGCGGATGAGCCACACGACGAGGTCATGGAGCTTGCCGTACGTCTCGTGCAGGACGGCGGCGAGCCTCTCGCTGGCGGGAGCCTGGCTGACGAAGGCCAGCCACACATGCGCCTGGAGCCTCGACTCCTGGTCCAGCAGGGCGAGTTCGGCCAGGGTGTGCGACAGCAGGGTGGCCGCGGCCTGTGGTGTGGAGGTCGCGGCGATGCGCTGCTCGGCGCGTTCGCTGACGCGCTGTGAGATGTGCTCCAGTGCGAAGAGCAGCATGTCCTCCTTGGTGCGGAAGCACCGCTGCACGGCCCCCATGGATACGTCCGCCTCGGCGGCGACGTCCCGGAGGCTGGCGGCCTCCATCCCGGAACGCGCGATCAGAGCGCACACCGCCTCCGCGATCCGCAGCCGCCGCTCCTCGTAGTCGACCTGCTTGGGCACGCGCCGCTCCTCTCTGGCTCTCCGGTCCGGCTCCCCGTTTTCCGATGCACTTGCATCATATCCGTCGAGCCTGCACGATGTGATGCGACCGCATCGAAAAAACTCCTCGAAGGGACCCGCCATGCGGAAGCGGCAGCAGCTCAACACCTCGGAAACCAAGCCAGGCCAGGGTCTGCTCTGGCTGTTCGGCGCCATCCTGTCCATCCAGGGCTTCGGCTCCGCCATCACAGAGGCCGGCTGGAACACGAGCTTCGGTGTCGCGGGCCTGTTGCGGGCGGCCGACGTCCCCGAGTGGGGGACTCTGCTCGTCGGCTGCGCGGGCGCGGCGTTGCTGGCGACGGCGGCACGGCGCCGCTACGCGAAGGGCCGTGGGGCTTGAGCACCGGGCAGGTGTGCTCACTCAGGACGGTTCCGGCGTTTCCTCGGTGAGGAGTTGCTGTGCACGGGTGCCGAAGGGGTTGTCGATGACATAGCCGAAGGGGTTGTCGATGACGTACCGCCAACGACCGTCCGAACCCCGCCGGGCGACGTCGGTGGCAGTGCCCTCGACGTACACAGCCTGTCCCTCCGGGCCGGTCCCGTCGATGACCCAGTCGACTATCAGCAGCGCCAGGTCCCCGTTGCGGTACACGTGCCGCGGACGAACCGAGATGGGAACTCCCAACTTCTGCAGGCGCCTGTTGGCGGCGTGCAGATCCGGGCCGGTCACCGGCGTTCCCGGCTGCGGGACCAGCACAGCCGTGTGCTCGTAGACCTGCGCCAACGCCGCGGCGTCGCCGCTGTTGAACCGCTCGGCGAACACCGCGGGCACCTCTTCGGGCCGATCGGCCAGTTCTCGCATGATCGACGAACATCCTTCCGTTCAGGGACAATTGAAGTGCCGACCACGTTAGGAGGCGGTCTCGTGACTCACCGAACGGTTGGTCACCCGGCAGGGCTGCCCGACGACCCGCGCGCGAACGTCACCGCGCCCGATCCCGAGTGCCCCGTGGAGATCACGCTGGCGGCCCTGCACGGCCGCTGGACCACGCTGGTGGTTCGCGAACTGCTGCGCGGCGACCGCTCCTACAGCGAGCTGCGCGCGGCCCTGCCCATGCTGTCGGACAAGGTGCTGTCCGACCGGCTGGCACAGCTTGGCGAGGCCGGAGTCGTCGAGCGCGACCGCCGACCGGGCTGGCCACCGCGAGTGCGCTATGCGCTCACCCCGAGTGGACACCGCCTCGGCCCTGTCCTCCAGGCGCTGTGGGACTGGGGGGTTGAGGCCTCGGCGGGGGACAGCGGGGCTGAGGCTAGCTGTGCGACAAGCTCTCTTCGCTGATCGGCCGTACCCAGCAGTCTCAGCTGCGGCGATGGCCCAGGGTCCCGTCCCCAGCTCGCCCGCAGACCCCGGCGTGCACCCGCTCCGCGCGGCACGGGCCCGGACGTACGCGAAGACCCCGCACGCAGCGTTTCCGCTGGTCGGGGTCTCCGGGCACCTCATACAGGGTGCCCCCGGCAGGATTCGAACCTGCGCATACGGCTTCGGAGGCCCTATGCGTCTCATGCGTTAGGCCTGCTCAGCGGCCTGCGTATGGTTTGGAAAGTGCAGGCCGTCCACGGATGGTCCACAGCTTCGCACAGCGGTCATTCAAGAAGGCTCTCTTCCGAACGCCGACTTGTGACCGTGACTTCTCGCCCAGTCAGTATGTGCTCGATGCAGCCTTCGCCATGCTTCTAAGCTGCTGGGCCAAAGCCATGCCGATGTTCAGGACGATCGGGGCATTGCTCTGCTGGACGCTGGGATTCGGAACTCCTTCGCCAGGGTTTCGACCACGTAGCCCCCAGCTGGCGCTGGTGAGGTCGTTGAGCGCGGCGAGGCGCGCTGCGTAAGCCTCCGTCGCTTCGGGGTTCTCGGAGTGATCCCCTCGAAACCGAGGGCTCGGGGCAGCTTTGCGAAGACCAGCCTGTCCGGGGCGGTCGCACTGGACAGCACCTCGCGGACCACAAGCGTGTCGGCGCCGAGCCGCCGTGGGCCCAGGGAAGCAGCAATGTGCTATCGGTCCTCACAGCTAAGGTTGCAGGATGTAGCTCCTCCTGGTCCGACTCGGTCTCCGGGGCGAGGGGCTGACGCACGCCAGGAAGGACGAACTGTCGGATGCCTCGCTTGACTTTGCCGCAGCTGGAGCGGCACCTCTTCGCCGCTGCCGACGTGCTGCGCGGCTCCATGGAGGCCTCGGCCTACAAGGAGTACATCTTCGGGATGCTGTTCCTGAAATATGCCTCCGACCAGTTCGAGGCCGAGCGGTGGCAGGTCATCTCGGAGCAGCGGGCACGGGGCCGCTCTCAGGCCGAGGCTGAGCAGCGGGCCGAGTCGCCCTCGTTCTACCGGACGTTCTACGTTCCGCAGCGGGCCCGCTGGGACCAGGTCCGCGATCATCTACATAAGTCGGTCGGCAGTGGCCTGAACAAGGCCCTGGAGGAGTTGGAGCACAGCAACCGATCCCTCGACGGGGTGCTTCAGCACATCGACTTCAACCGCAAGATCGGTCAGTCGTCGATGTCCGACAAGAAGCTGCGCGAGCTGATCATGCACTTCAACAAGGTGCCGCTTCGGCAGCAGGACTTCGAGTTCCCCGACCTCCTCGGCGCCGCCTACGAGTACCTGATCCGGGACTTCGCCGACTCGGCCGGCAAGAAAGGCGGCGAGTTCTACACGCCGCGTGACGTCGTCCGCCTCATGGTGCAGATCGCCGACCCGCGTCCCGGCATGAGCGTCTACGACCCGTGTACGGGATCTGGCGGCATGCTGATCCTCTCCAAGGAGTACGTCGAGGAGTCGGGCGGCGACGGCCGCAACCTCGCCCTTGCCGGCCAGGAGAAGGACGGCAGCGTCTGGGCCATCTCTAAGATGAACATGCTGCTCCACGGCATCCCCGATGCGGATCTTCGGAACAACGATGACGGGACGCTCGAAGACCCAGCGCACATCACGGGCGGGGAGTTGCAGCGCTTCGACCGGGTGATCACCAACCCGCCGTTCTCGATGAACTACTCAGCCGACGCCATTCCGTTCCCCGAGCGCTTCCGCTACGGTTACACGCCCGAGAAGGGCAAGAAGGCCGACCTGATGTTCGTCCAGCACATGCTGGCGGTTACCCGGCCTGGCGGGCTCGTCACGACGGTGATGCCGCACGGCGTGCTGTTCCGGGGTGGCGACGAGGCAAAGATTCGCAGAGGCTTCCTGAACGACGACCTCATTGAGGCGGTCATCGGTCTCGGCCCCCAGCTCTTCTACGGCACGGGCATCCCGGCATGCATCCTCGTGCTGCGGCCCCTTGGCTCGAAGCCGAAGGATCGCGCGGGCAAGGTGCTATTTATCAACGCTGACCGAGACTTCCGCGAGGGCCGGGCGCAGAACTACCTGGAGCCCGAGCACATTGAGAAGATCGTCTCGGCCTACCGCTCCTTCGAGGACATTCCCGACTTCGCGCGCGTCGTCTCCCGCGGCGAGTTGGCGGAGGACGACGACAACCTCAATATCCGCCGCTACGTCGACACCACACCGCCCCCCGAGCCGCAGGACGTGCGGGCGCATTTGCACGGCGGCATCCCGAAGACCGAGGTCAGCGCCAAGGCAGATCTCTTCGCCGCCCATGGTCTGACCCCAGAGCACCTCTTGGCCTCGAAGAGTAACGACTACCTGCAGTTCACCGACGTCGTGACCGAGCGACGCGACCTCCGTCGCCTGATCGAGGCTGACTGCGGAGTGGTCGCCACAGAGAGCGCCGTGCTCGACGCCATCCGGGTTTGGTGGGAGGCGCAGGAAGCGAGCTTCGACAGGCTGGAGTCGCCTGGCGATCTCATCGATCTACGTAAGGACCTGATCGAGACCTTCCAAGACACGCTGGTCTCCACGCCTCTGCTTGACCCGTTCGCGATCCGCGGCATTGTGTCCTCCTGGTGGGGCGAGAGCCTGCCCGACCTCAAGGCGCTCGCGACCCACGGTTACCGCGGACTCATCGAGGCCTGGGTTGCTACGGTGCTCGACGCGCTCGCCGAAGAGAAGGCGAAGGTCGACCCGCTCGACCACAAGGTGGCTCGGGCGCTGCTACCCGAGTACCTAGACCGGCTGGCCGCCCTGGAAGCCGAGATGGCCGAGCTGGACAGCACGATCAAGGCTGCTACTGCCTTGGATGAAGAGGAGGACGTCGAGCCCGGCGAGGAAACGCTGTCGCCGGCCGAACTGAAGAAACTGAGGACGAAGCTGACGGCCACGAAGAAGCAACTCAAGGCTGAGAAGGCAGCGTTCGCCGACCGTCTCGCGGCGGCCAGTAGCGCTCTCGACGACACGTTCGCGCGTCAGGTCGTGCTCGATGCCATGGAGCGTGACCTGGTGGCCGATGCAAACGACCGAATTGTCCGTCATCGCCGGGCGGTGATCGCGGCCTTTGAGACCTGGTGGGATAAATACCAGACGCCGCTCGCGACACTGGAGGCAGAGCGAGATGCTGCCGCTACGAGGCTGGCCGGGTTCCTTAAGGAGCTGGGCTATGAATAGCGTTCGCATTGGTGATGTCGTCCGTTTCCAGCGAGGCGTGAGCTGGTCTGCTGATCAGGAACACCGCGATCCCGGGGCTGGAAGAGTTCCCGTGCTAAGGATTCCAAATATTCAAGAAAACCTGACAACTAGTGACCTAGTGTATTTGTCGGGCATCCCTGATAGTGTGCGGGAGCGTACGGCTGCATCCAAAGGTTGGATTCTGGCTGTTGGCTCGAATGGTAATCCCGATCGAATCGGAAACGCGATCATTATTGAAGATGAAAGCGATTTCCTTTTTGCCTCATTTCTTGTGGGCGTTAAATGCGACCAGCGTCGGGTACTTGGTCGATATCTGCTCAGGCTGTTGAACTCTGACGACATTCGGTCGTATCTGAGGGTGACCATGCGCGGCAGCACGGGGCTTCAGAACATCAATCTGCCTGCCTTGAGCGATTTTCGAATTAAGCTGCCACCGTTGCCCGCGCAGCAGCGCATCGTAGAGATCCTAGACGCGCTGGATGCTCAGATTTATCTAGTTGAGCGAACTATAGAAAAACTCAACCTTGCTAGGGAGGGTCTGGTAAGAGATCTTCTCTCATGTGGAGTCAACGGCGATGGTCGCCTACGTAATCCGCGCGTGGAGCCAAGCGAATTTAGGGAGACTGCACTTGGTCTAATTCCGCGTGGATGGCGAGTTGCTACGTGTGGCGCTCTGGCCCGAGACATCGTCGTCGGCATCGTCATTCGTCCAACACAGTACTACCGTTCATCAGGTGTCCCAGTTCTGCGCTCCGCGAATGTTCGCGCGAGCGGCTTGGATGTCAGTGATGTAGTTTATATGTCTCTTGCTGATCATGCGGCGATGGCTAAGAGTGCCGTTAAACCGGGTGATCTGGTAACCGTTCGAACGGGCTATCCTGGCACGACGGCCGTTATTCCTCAATCGCTTCCGTCTGCTAATTGCGTAGACATTATCATCACCCGTCCAGGCTCGGAAGTGTGCTCAGATTATCTTGCTCTCTGGGTAAATTCCGATCGAGGTAAAGGGCAAGTGTTGCGCGCGCAAGGCGGACTGGCGCAACAGCACTTCAATGTGTCGGAAATGAAGTCGCTCCTTGTTGCTGTTCCGCCGCTGGCGGAACAAGCGGTCATTGCCAGTCGGGCTGCAGCTGTCGATCGACGTCTCGCGGACGAGGCTAGAGAGCTGATGAAGCTCACTGCACTTAGAAAAGGGCTGATCGCCGATCTCCTTACCGGACGAGTCCGCGTGCCTGTGGAGGCTGCGTCATGAGCAAGGGCTCGGAGTACACCGAGGTTGAGAAGCCGCTACTTGGCCAGCTGGAAGGTCTCGGCTGGCAGGTAGTCGAGGGGTCGAAGTCAGACCCGTCAGTCACGGGGCGCGACTCTTTTCGCGGCTCGATCCTTGAGCACAGGCTTCGCACCGCGCTGCTCAAGATCAATCCTGGGCCGGACGGTTCGCCGTGGTTGGACGATGCGCGCCTCGCTGAGGTGGTGTCGTCGCTGACGCGAGCTGAAGTTGGCAAGCTCATAGAGCTCAACGAGAGGATGACCGGGCGCCTCCTTGAGGGCGTGTCCGTGGCGGGCTTGCCGAACTGGGATCAGGGCCGCTCTCAGCGCGTCCGATTCATCGACTTCGACCACCCGGAGCGCAACGACTTCCTGGCGATCAGCCAGTTCCGGGTGGATGAGCCCGGCGCTCAGGCCAAGAAGTTCGTCGCTCCCGACGTCGTGCTGTTTGTCAACGGCATCCCCCTGGTGGTTATCGAGTGTAAGAGCCCGTACATCACCGATCCCATGGCCGAGGGCATCACACAGCTACGTCGCTATGCCAACCAGCGTCACCTCGGCCTCCCCGAGGGCAACGACCAGTTGTTCTGGACGAACCAATTTGTGGTCTCGACCTACGGCGACAAGGCACGCGTCGCGACCTTCACCGCGGGGCCGGAGCACTACCTGGAGTGGAAGGACGCTTTCCCGCTTACCGGTGACGAGCTGGCGATATGGCTCGGCAAGCCCGCGGCGGAGCTGACGGGTCAAGAGCTACTCACTGCCGGGATGCTGGCGCCGTCCAACCTGCTCGACCTCATCCGGCACTTCACCCTGTTTACAGAGGTCAACGGCCGGCGGATCAAAATCGTCGCCCGTTACCAGCAGTACCGCGCCGTCGGCCGGGCGCTCAAGCGTCTCCGGACCGGCAAGACACGAGCTCACGATGGCGAGAGCGACCGCCGTGGCGGTCTGATCTGGCACACTCAGGGATCGGGTAAGTCTCTGACCATGGTGTTTCTGGTCCGGGCGATGCGCTCGGATCCATTACTGCGCGCCTTTAAGGTCGTGGTCATCACTGACCGGACCGACCTCGAAAAGCAGCTCTCCGAGACCGCCAAGCTCTCCGGTGAGGGCGTCGTCCGGGCACGGCGCACGGCTCAGCTGCGGACCGTCCTGGCTGAGAAGGGCCCTGCGCTGGTCTTCGCCATGATCCAGAAGTACCGGGACACGGATGCCGCTGGCGCCGGCGAGAGCCGCATGGCCGCGGACGAGAAGAACGAGGCACTCGGCGTCCTCAATACTGACGAGACCGTCGTGATCCTCGTCGACGAGGCGCACCGCTCCCAGACCTCGACGCTGCACGCCAACCTCATGGCGGCGCTGCCGAACGCAGCCAAGATCGGCTTCACCGGCACCCCGATCATGCGGGAAGGGAAAAAGCGCACCGACGCCATCTTCGGGTCGTTCATCGACAAGTACACGATCCGCCAGGCCGAGCACGACGGCGCCGTCGTTCCCATCTTCTACGAGGGACGCACCGCCAAGGGGGCGGTGGTCGGCGGCAGCGACCTGGACGAACTGTTCGAGGACATGTTCGCCGAGCACACCGACGAGGAGATCGAGAAACTCAAGGCGCGCTACGCCACGACCGGCGCCGTGTTGGAAGCCCCGAAACTCATCGCCGCCAAGGCGAAGTCGATCCTCTGGCACTACGTGTCGACAGTGCTTCCCGGCGGCTTTAAGGCGCAGCTGTCAGCTACCAGCCGCCTGGCGACGGTGCGGTACCGCGAGGCGCTCCTTAGCGCCCGGGACGACCTCGTCGCGCAGATCGAGCGTTTGCCGGGGCACCTCGTGCGCGGGGCCGAGGACGGCAGTCTGGACGTGGACGGGCTCGATCGCCGCAAGCAGGTCCTGGTCCGCGCCCTGCCGCACCTTGAGCTCATCCGGATTCTGGACTTCGTCCCGGTGATCTCGGGCAGTAACAACGATGCCCCGACCTGGCTGCAGTGGACCGACAAGGCTCGTCAGGAAGCGGTCATCGCCGAGTTTAAGAAGCCGCTGGGCCTCCCGGGCGAGCAGACGAGTCCCGCCGCCTTCCTGTTGGTACGCACCATGCTGCTGACCGGCTTCGATGCCCCAGTCGAGCAGGCGCTTTACCTCGACCGCTTTATCCAGGACGCCGAACTGCTCCAGGCCATTGCCCGTGTCAACCGGACCAGCCCGGGTAAGGCCGCCGGCCTGCTGGTCGACTACTTCGGCGTTGGCGCCCATCTGCAAAAGGCGCTCCAAGCCTACGGGCCCGAGGACGCCGAGGATGCCATCGGGGCGCTGGCCTCGATTGCGGACGAGGTGCCGAAGCTGCGCGACCGGCACGCCCGGGTGGTGGCGCTCTTCGCCCAGGCGGGTATCGAGACGTTCGATTTGGATGAGGACATCGAGGCCTGCGTCGACCTGCTCTCAGACGACGCTCTTAGGGCCCGCTTTGGCGTGCTGCTCAAGCACTTCCTCACCACGCTCGACACCATCCTGCCCCGTCCCGAGGCGCTGCCCTTCGTGGCTGACGCCAAGCGGCTCGGCCTGATCCAAAAGGCCGCCCGGCGACGCTACCGGGACGACGGCCTCGGAGACTTCAACGCCTCGCTGTACGGCGAGAAGGTGCGTGCCCTGATCGACGAGCACGTCACGGCGCTCGATATCGCGACGAAGATCGCACCCGTCTCGGTCACTGACCCGGACTTCCTCGCGAAGGTTAAGGGTCTTAGTTCCGACAAGGCGAAGGCCTCGGAGATGGAGCACGCCCTGCGGTTCCACATCCGGACGAACTTCGACGAGGACCCCGCTCGTTACACCAAGCTCTCCGAGCGCCTCGACGAGATACTGAAGTCGCTTACCGGCAAATGGGACCAGCTTAGCCTCGCGCTCGAGGTGCTGCTCGGTGACATAACCGACGAGTCCAGCTCGTCGCGCGTCCACGAAAACCCGCTCGTTTCCCGCTTCTACGGCCTTCTGGAGAGCGAGTTCGCCACCAGTGCCACCCTGCCAGACGAGGCGCGGGCGGACATCCTGCACCTGGCCGAAGACATCGTCGGTGAGGTGCTGCGGCACGCCAGCATCGTGCGATTCTGGCAAAACCCGCACGCCCAGGACGAGCTGCGTAAGGCCATCGTCCATAAGCTGGACGACTGCGACCTGTTTCCGTTCTCCGAGCAGGCGGCCATTGCTGACCGCCTCATGGAGCTGGCGCGCTCCAACCAGTCTTTGATCAGGGAGCAACTCCGTACCCGAGGGCGCTCATGACCACTGTCCTCCAGCTTGACGATCTGCGCGTACCTGTCGAGATCGGCGGCAGCAGCCGTAAGGCTCGGCTCACCATCGAGGTCGACGGATCGCTGCGTCTGAAGGCCGCCGCTGACGTGGCGACCGAGGAGCTGCAGCAATTCCTGGCGTCGAAGCGCGAGTGGGTCTACCGCAAGTTGGTCGAGAAGGAAGTTCTGCAGCACGAGCCCATTACCAAGGAGCTCGTCGACGGTGAGGGCTTTCTGTACTTGGGGCGCAGCCATCGACTGAAGATCGATGAAGTGGACGGCGCTGTCCGCCTGGAGCGAGGCCGACTCGTCCTGCCGCGACAGCTGCTCGGCGTGGGACAGGCAAGCCTGATCGCCTGGTACCAGCGCTGCGGCGAGGCCTGGCTACGACCCCGCTCTCGGGCATGGGCAGAGCGACTGCGAGTCGATGCGGGGCCCATTGAGGTGGCAGACCTCGGCCACAAGTGGGGAAGTGCGACGGCCGGACGACGGGTGCGCATCCACTGGGCGACGCTCCAGCTCTCCCCACCACTCGTTGATTATGTGTTGGCGCACGAACTCGCGCATCTGCGCGAGCCTCACCATGGCCCCACATTCTGGCAGTTGCTCGCCCGCGTCATGCCGGACTACGACGAGCGTAAGCAGGAACTGGCGAGGCGCGGCGCTTGCCTCTGGTTTGGGGGAATATTGTAGTGGCGCCCTGGCTCAGCGCATCGTGAGTTGGGCTGACAGACGGGTGAAGCCCCTGATAGGTAAGTGACCTGCGCACCTAGGTCGGCGTAGCGACTTTGGCCGGGAGCTGCTTTGGCGCGAGTGATCATGGCCCCGTAAGCTTCCGGCGCGTCGGGCAGTCTGTGGACCTGCCCGCTAAAGCACGATGTTGGGGCCATGATCTTCGAGGCTCGCGCCAAAGTGGCTGGCTAAAGTCGCGGAGCCGACCGCCCCAGCCACAACGGGGTTCTCCCCTCCTCATGGCCGTGCTGGCGATGTGCGGAACGTTCCCTATTGGGTGTCTAAGGCGTCTCGACCGCTTGCCGATCTCGCGGAACCAGCCACGGCCCGGGCGGTCCTCGACTCGCTCAAGCTCAGGATGGACAGCACGGCAGCAGCGGCGGAGACAGCGCGGCGTAGGCGGCGGACACTCGTCAACGCCGCGAACTACGCCGTCGACCTGAGGGAGCTGCGGGAGAACCCCATCACGGCTGTCCGCTGGCAGAAGCCGAAGGTGTCCAACCAGGTCGATCCGCGGGTTGTCGCCAACCCGGAGCAGGCACGGAACCTCCTGGCGGCGGTTTCCTACGTGGGCGGGTACCGGCGCGCCCGCGGTCGTCGCCTGGTGGGTCTGTTCGCCGCCATGTACTTCGGTGGCCTGCGGCCGGCGGAAGCGGTCGGCATCGTCGAGACGGACCTTAAGCTGCCCGAGCAGGGCTGGGGCTCGGCGCTGCTCCACCGGACCCGTCCGTCCGTCGGCAAGCAGTGGACCGACTCGAGGGAGACCCATGACGACCGCGGGCTGAAGAACCGGCCGACCGAGGACGTCAGGCGGGTGCCCATCCCGCCCCACCTCGTCGCCGTGCTCCGCGAGCACCTGGCCACCTTCGGCACGGCGGACGACGGACGGCTCTTCTTCAGTGAGAAGGGCTCGGTCGTCCCGCCGTCGACCTACTACCGCGTGTGGCAGGAAGCTCGGCTTCTCGCGCTGCCGCCGGCCGTCGCGGCCTCGCCGCTCGCGAGTCGGCCGTACGACCTCCGGCACTCGGCGCTGTCGACGTGGCTGAACGCCGGTGTCGACCCAACCGAGGTGGCCGAGCGCGCCGGCAACAGCGTGGAGGTCCTGCTGACCCGCTACGCCAAGTGCCTCGACGGACGGCAGGACGTCGCCAACCGGCGTATCGAGGACCTGCTTCGCGAATACGAGTGAGGCACGCTGCAATCCACCGAGGCCCCGGGCATCTTGTCCGGGGCCCCTCTCGTGTACCTGCTGCTTCGAGTGGAGATCAGATGAGGGGGCTCGCGGAGCCAAAGGTCACGCGCTGGAAGCGGTAAGACGCCCAGGACGCCTGCCGAATTCTGCTACCGATCGAGGGAAACCCAGATGTCAAAGGCGCGCTGGGCTTCTTCCAGCAACTGCGCGAGCTTTGGGAACTCGTCATCAATCATCTCCCAGTCACAGATCAAGCAGCCGTCAATGAGGGCTGTCCAAGCGGTGACGAAGTGCTTGAGGCACTGCCGGATGTGCTGCTGGTAGGCAAGCACGTGACGGATTTGGCGCTGACGGCGCTTCGCCTCGATCTCGTCCTGGTCCGGAGGCATGTGTCGAACGAACGGCGATGGGATGGGTTCAGGGCCGCGATCCGGATTGAGGACCCCGGTACCGCGGTGGTGTAGCTCTGTTGTCTGGAGGATCAAGCTCTCGAAGTCGCTGCGCTTGGCGGTAGCCACTTCTCGGGCGAATGCTTGCATGATCCAGTGCCAGTCGGACGCGTAGCGCGGCTCTGAGCCGTGCCAGAGGGTCGTGCGCGCGTGGAGGGCGCGGACCTCATCACCGGTCCTGCGCAATCGGGAGTGCATCACTTCCCAGTTCTTGTACAAACTATCGACGCTCTCGCGGTCATCCTCGTCGTGCTCGCGATCAACGCTCACGTCTACCCCTCGTTAGTTGTGAGTCGCGGGCTGGAAGCGTACCGATGTCCCAAAGATGCGCGGGACCTGCGGCGATGCCCCAAGATCCCGTCCACGCCTCGTCCACAGCCCCCGACATACGCCCGCTCCGGGCCGCACACGCCTGCACATACGCGAAGACCCCGCACTCAGCGTTTCCGCTGATGACGGGGTCTCTGGGCACCTCATACAGGGTGCCCCCGGCAGGATTCGAACCTGCGCACACGGCTCCGGAGGCCGTTGCTCTATCCCCTGAGCTACGGGGGCGTGTCGGTCGCGTTGCTCGCGGCGACGGGTAGAACACTACCAGCTCCCCCCGGGTGGTCATGAACGGGTTTCCGCTGTCGGGGGCGGGGTTGTGGGTCGCCCGGTCGGGGTGGAAGTGGGGAAAACCCGGACGCGGTGGCCGGGGCCGACCTACTCTCGAGTTGTGCCAGGCGCGTCGGGTCGGGTGCTTGTTGTGGACGACAACAAGGTCATCCGGCAGTTGATCAGGGTCAACCTCGAGCTGGAGGGGCTGGAGGTCGTGACCGCGGCCGATGGTGCCGAGTGTCTTGAGGTCGTTCATCAGGTGCGGCCCGATGTCGTGACCCTCGACGTCGCCATGCCCCGGCTGGACGGGATCCGGACCGCCGCTCGGCTGCGGGCCGATCCGCGTACCCGTGACGTGCCCCTCGCCATCATCAGTGCCTGCACCCAGTACGAGGTCGAGGCCGGGCTGGAAGTGGGCGTCGACGCCTTCCTCGCCAAGCCGTTCGATCCTGCTGAACTCGTCAGGATGGTCCGGCAGTTGATCGAGCGGGAGCGGAGCGGGGGGAGGCAAGGGGGCGGTGGTGGGAGTGCGCCCGCCTACGGGTCCGTCCTCGGCGCGGGGGAGACCGAGCGGGCCGGGAGTGCCGGCGGTTGATCCGTCCTCTGCGGATCGCTCCCTCATCGGTCGGTGGTGGAGGGTCCCGTCCACATCCCGGACCCTCTGCAAAACCGGTTCGCATACCCACCCCCTTCCTCCCATACGCTTGTCTCCGTGACCCCCGTCGAGCTCTCCCGCACCGTGCTGCACGCCGTGCGTCGCGCTGTCGACGAGGGTGAGCTCAGCGTGACCGTGCCGGGACGGGCCGTGGTCACTCCGCCCGGGCCCGGGGGCTGTGGCGACTACGCCACCAACATCGCCCTCCAGCTGGCCGGCGCGGCAGGGCAGCCGCCGCGGCGCGTGGCCGAGATCCTGAGGGCGCGGCTCGCCGGTGAGGCCTTCATCGGCGACGTCGTCGTCACGGGGCCCGGTTTCCTCAACTTCAGCCTGGAACGCAACGCCTCCGCGCTCCTCGTCGAGGAGATCCTGCGGCGCGGGCGGCGGTACGGCCACGTCGAGGGGTTCAGCGGGACCATCGTGCGGCTCCGGTGCCCGGCGGAGGTCCGTGCCGTCGTCGTCGCGGATGCCCTGGCCGGCGTGCTGCGCAGCCAGGGCGACTTCGTACGCGTCACGACGTGCGACGGTCGGCCCGACCCGGAGTGGGAGACCGTCCTCGGAGTCGACTGCAGCCCCTCAGGCAGTCGCCCCGACAGCCACCCCCGAAGGCCGTCCGTGAGCCCGAGCGCCGGCCCCCCCCCCCCCCCCCCCCCCCCCCCCCCCCCCCCCCACCGCCTTGTCCGCATACGTTCGTCCCGCTGCGAGCCGCCGGGCAACGGCGGCTCCCCATACGGGAGATCGGGGGTGCACTCGTGCGCATCGGACTGCTTACGGAGGGTGGCTATCCGTACGTGAGCGGTGACGCCAGGCTCTGGTGCGACCGGCTCGTGCGCGGGCTCGGACAACACGAGTTCGACGTCTACGCACTCAGCCGCAGCCAGCACCAGGAGGACGAGGGCTGGATCCCGCTGCCGCCCAACGTCCGCAGGGTGCGCACCGCACCGCTGTGGATGGCCGAGGACGACGAAGCGGTCCTGGGCCGCCGCGCGCGCCGGCGGTTCACCGAGTGCTTCGGCGAACTGGCGGCCGTGCTGAGTGGGGGTACCGGGGGTGCGCCGACCGCCGCCAAGGGCTCCTCCGCGGGTACGTCGACCCCTGAGGCGGACCGTTTCGCCAACGCTCTGTACGGGCTCGCCGAACTCGCCCGCGAGGAGGGCGGCCTGGTGGGAGCACTCCGCTCCGAGGCCGCCGTACGCACCCTGGAGCGCGCCTGCCGTGCGCCCGGCGCCCATCGCGCGGCGCGCGAGGCACGCGTACCGGATCTGCTCGCCGTGGCCGCACACCTGGAACGCGCCCTGCGCCCCCTGTCCCTCGACTGGTACGAGGACGCCGGACTTGGCGCGGTCGACCTCTGCCACGCCGCGTCCGGCGGCCCGGCCGCCCTGCCGGGCCTGATGGCCCGCCACTTCACCGGCGTGCCCCTGCTGGTCACCGAGTACGGCGTGCGCCTGCGCACCCATTACCTGACCGCCCCGGACGACCCGCCCGCCGTACGGTCCCTGCTGGCGGCCTTCCACGGCAGGCTCGCGGCCGAGGCCTACGCACGGGCCGAGATCGTCACGTCCGGCAACACGCACGCCCGCCGCTGGCAGGAGCGCTGCGGCGCCGACCGCGAGAAGCTCCGCACGGTCTACCCCGGCATGGACGCCCGGCCCTTCGCCGAGGCCGGCGAATCGCCCGAGTGCGCCGACCCGGACACGCTCGTCTGGGTCGGACGCGTCGAGCCCGCCAAGGACCTGGTCTCGCTGCTGCACGCCTTCGCGGAGATCCGCAAGCGGCAGCCCAAGACGCGTCTGCGCATCGTCGGAACCCCCGCCGGTTCCGAGGGCACGGCCTACCTCGGCCACTGCCGGACCCTGGCCGCCCAGCTCTTCCCCGACGAGGCCGAGGGGCCGCACGCCGACGGCGACAACCCGGTGTCCTTCGAGGAGATCGGCGGGCCGGAACTCCCGGCCCCCGCCGACGCCTACGCCTCGGGCGCCGTGACCGTCCTCTCCAGCGTCGTCGAGGGCTTCCCGGTCAACCTCGTCGAGGCCATGCTCTGCGGACGCGGGACGGTGTCGACGGATGTCGGCGCGGTCGTGGAGGTGATCGGCGGCACCGGGCTCGTCGTACCGCCGCGCAATCCGCGGGCGCTCGCCGAGGCGTGCGTGGCGCTGCTGCGCGACCCCGAGCGCCGTGCGCGTCTGGGTGCCGCCGCCCGCGCCCGCGCCCTCGAACTGTTCACGGTCGAGCAGAACATCGAGGCATTTCACGGCATCTACCTGGAGATCGTCTCGCGGGCACCGATCCGCCGCGTGGTCCTCGACGCAGCAGGGGCGCCGCTGCCCTTCGCGGTTCCCGCCGAGGACCACGTCCCGATCCGCTGGGCCGCCCCGTCGCCCAGCCTCGTCACCCGCGACGGCCCCGGCTGGGCGACGGGCAGACCCGTACGCGCGACCACTCCCGTCCCCGCCCCGGAGGGAGCACGATGACCGGCTTGGGCGAACTGGACCGCCCGGAGACCCCGACGAGCCCGGGGGCGTGGGACGCCGGCTCGGAACAGGCGCTGAGCCCCGCCGCCACGCCCGCGACCACGCCCGCGTCCGCACCGGAGGCGGCCGCCGACCGCAAGCCCTCCTCCCCGCGTCGCGGTGCCGCCGATCCCGTGAAGGCGCTGATGCACCGTCACCGGGAGCTCTGCGAACGCGCGGTGGATCCCCTCGAGATCGCGGCGGGCCTGGAGGCGCACGGCATCACCGACCGCACCGCCGCCCGATTCCGCCACCGGGACGTCTTCTCCCTCGCGGAGGAGATGTACGCGCGGGTCTCCCGCGACGGTGACGCGCCCCCGTCCTCCGCGCCCGCCGCTCCACGGGCACGCGCCGACTGGGCCCTGCTGACGCTCCTGCCGGGCACGCTGTGCGCCGCCGCCGTGGCCGCCGTGCACCTCACCCACGGCCAGTCGCGCCTGTTCGCGGCGGCGGCCGGCGCCCTCGCCGTGGCCCTGGCCCTCCGCGCGGCCCTGCGCCGCGGCCCCCTGAGCAGACCCGACCGCTCAGCCCCGGGCAGGGGCACGACCTGGACCGCATGGCTCCTCGCCTACGCCGTCCTGGGCAACGGCCTGCTCGGCAGCGCCATCGCCGGAGGCCCCGACGGTCTGCCCACCGGCACGGCCGACGGCCCCTGGCCCCTCACGGCCTCCCCCGTCCTGGCCCTTGCCCTGGCCTGCGCGCCCGCCGCCTGGACCGCCCACTTCTTCACCGCGCGCGCCCGCCGCAAACTCGCGGCCAGCCGCGGCCTGGAGGACTTCGCCGCCGCGGTACGACCGCTCCTGCTCGGCGCGTTCGCCCTCTTCCTGGGTGCCCTGGCGGCCCTGCTCACCCTCTGCGCCGCGGTCCTCGACGAGCCCGCGGCCTACGCGGAGGCCCTCACCCTCGGCGCCCTCCTCTTCCTGGCCCGCCTCCTCACCACGCACGGTTTCGCCTACGCCCCGGCCGTGGTCCTCACCGCCACGGCCACGATCCAGGCGGCCGCTCTCGCCGCGGTCTTCACCTCACGCCTGCCCGGCTGCGGCTTCCTGGCCGCCCCCGTCGAAACCCTCGTCACCGCCTGGGGTGCCGGCAGCGTCCCCACCCTCGCCTGCGGCGCGGCGGCCCTGGCCCTCCTGATCCACGCGGGCCGCAAGCTGACCAGGGCCTCGGCCCACGCGCCACCGGAACCCTCCCGGTGACCATGCCGCTGCCACCGGCCCCTTCGCCACCGGCCCCGTCGCCACGGCAGCACTCGTCACATCCCTTCCTTCCGCCTCAAGGAGAACGCGCATGACCACCCGCCCAGCAGCCCCTGCCGCCCCGGGAGCCGCGCGATGAGAGTCCTGCTGATCGGAGCCAACGGCTACATCGGGCGCTTCGTCGCCGACCGCCTGCTCGCCGACCCGGCCGTGCAGCTCACCGCCCTCGGCCGCGGTGACGACGCCGACGTCCGCTTCGACCTCGCGTCCGGCAGCCCCGGCGCCCTCACCCGCTTCCTCGACGCGGTCCACCCGGGCGTCGTCGTCAACTGCGCCGGCGCCACCAGGGGCGGTGCCCGGGAGCTCACCCGCCACAACACCGTCGCCGTCGCCACCGTCTGCGAGGCCCTGCGCCGCAGCGGCTGCGGTGCCCGGCTGGTGCAGATCGGGTGCAGCGCCGAGTACGGCCCCAGCCAGCCCGGCTCCTCCACGGCGGAGGACGCCGTCCCCCGGCCCGGCGGCCCGTACGGCGTCAGCAAACTCGCCGCCACCGAACTGGTCCTCGGCTCCGGCCTGGACGCCGTGGTCCTGCGCGTCTTCTCACCGGCCGGACCCGGAACCCCCGCCGGCTCCCCGCTGGGCCGGCTCGCCGAGGCCATGCGCCGCGCCATGCAGTCCGGCGACGGCGAGCTGAAACTCGGCGGCCTCGGCGCGCAGCGCGACTTCGTCGACGTCCGCGACGTGGCCCGCGCCGTCCACGCCGCCTCGCTCTCCGCCGCGCAGGGCGTCATCAACATCGGCTCCGGCCGTGCCGTACGCCTGCGCGACGCCGCCGCGGTCCTCGCCCGCGTGGCCGGATACGGCGGTGCCCTCCACGAACTCGACGGTCCTCCCGGCGCCCTGCGCCCGGCCATCGGCCACCCCCGACCCGACCCGGACCACGCGCCCCCGGTCGCGTACCCGTACCCGGACGGCTGCGGCAGCTGGCAGCAGGCCGATGTGCGCACCGCCCGCGACCGGCTCGGCTGGCGTCCCCGGATCGGCCTGGAGGAGTCCCTCGCCGACATCTGGATGGAGGCGGCATGCCGCATCTGACCAGCACACGACCTCGCACCTCCGGCACGGAACTCCGCCCCGGCGTCGGCGTCCCCGGCTACGCGCACCCCCTCCTCGCCCGCACCGAGTGGGGCGAACTCGCCCGCCCCGGCACCCCGCTGCACTGGGTGGTCCTCAACGTGGCCGACGGCCCCGGCGCCCGACCCGACCCGCACTGCCTGGAGGCGGCCGGCCGCCTGCGCAACGCGGGGATCCGGGTCCTCGGCCACCTCGACACCCGGTACGGCACCCGGAACTTCGAGGAGCTGGTCTCCGGCGCGCACCGGTTCGTCGACTGGTACCAGGTCGACGGCTTCCTCCTGGACCGCTGCCCGGCGGATCACGGCGGGTTGCCCGAGGTACGCCGCACGGTCGCGACGCTCCGCGTGATCCGTGACGATGCCCACATCGTCCTCGGACACGGCATCCACCCGCACCCGGGCTACGCCCAGCTCGCCGACCAGCTGGTCACCTTCTCCGGCCCGTGGAGCGACTACCGCTGGTCGCCGGTGGCCGAGTGGACCGCCGACCATCCGCCGGAGCGCTTCTGCCACTTCGTCCACAGCGTGCCCCGCTCGCACCTGAAGGAGGCACTGCGCATCGCCCGTCGGCAGGGCGCCGCGACGATCTGGTTCACCGACCGCACCGACCGCACGGACCAGGGCGGCCGCACCGACCCCTGGGAGGCCATGCCCGGCTACTGGGACGAAATCGTCTCGCTGGTCGGAACAGGTGTCTCGGAATGAAAAAGCGCATGGCACTGTTACGGGGAGAACAACCGTAGTGATTGACCGACCAACGGAGTCCCCGTGTCGCTGCCACCCCTGGTCGAGCCGGCTTCCGAGCTCACCGTAGACGAGGTCCGCAGGTACTCCCGCCACCTGATCATCCCCGACGTCGGGATGGACGGGCAGAAGCGGCTGAAGAACGCCAAGGTGCTGTGTGTGGGCGCCGGCGGCCTGGGCTCGCCGGCGCTGATGTACCTGGCCGCCGCAGGTGTCGGCACCCTCGGCATCGTGGAGTTCGACGAGGTCGACGAGTCGAACCTGCAGCGTCAGATCATCCACAGCCAGGCCGACATCGGCCGCCCCAAGGCGGAGTCCGCCCGCGACAGCGTCAAGGGCATCAACCCGTACGTGAACGTGATCCTTCACGAGGAGCGGCTCGAGGCCGACAACGTGATGGAGATCTTCAGCCAGTACGACCTCATCGTCGACGGCACGGACAACTTCGCGACCCGCTACCTGGTCAACGACGCCTGCGTGCTGCTGAACAAGCCCTACGTGTGGGGCTCGATCTACCGCTTCGACGGCCAGGCCTCCGTCTTCTGGTCCGAGCACGGTCCCTGCTACCGCTGCCTGTACCCGGAGCCCCCGCCCCCCGGCATGGTCCCCTCCTGCGCCGAGGGCGGCGTCCTGGGCGTGCTGTGCGCGTCCATCGGCTCCATCCAGGTCAACGAGGCCATCAAGCTGCTCGCCGGCATCGGTGAGCCGCTGGTCGGCCGACTCATGATCTACGACGCCCTGGAGATGCAGTACCGCCAGGTCAAGGTCCGCAAGGACCCGGACTGCGCGGTCTGCGGCGAGAACCCGACCGTCACCGAGCTCATCGACTACGAGGCCTTCTGCGGCGTCGTCTCCGAGGAGGCCCAGGCGGCGGCCGCCGACTCCACGATCACTCCCAAGCAGCTCAAGGAGTGGATCGACGACGGCGAGAGCGTCGACATCATCGACGTCCGCGAGCCGAACGAGTACGAGATCGTCTCCATCCCGGGCGCCCGGCTGATCCCGAAGAACGAGTTCCTCATGGGCACCGCCCTGGAGAGCCTCCCGCAGGACAAGAAGATCGTCCTGCATTGCAAGACGGGTGTCCGCAGTGCGGAAGTCCTCGCGGTCCTGAAGTCCGCGGGCTTCTCGGACGCGGTCCACGTCGGCGGCGGCGTGATCGGCTGGGTCAACCAGATCGAGCCGGACAAGCCGGTGTACTGACCGGACGGGCCGGCATACCGGGCCGTATCCGGCATTCCTTCCCGAGCGGCGGGGGCTTCGCGCACCACGGGTGCCCGGAGCCCCCGCCGTCGTCATGAGCAGACCTTGCCGTCCTTCGGCACCGTCCCGTCCAGCAGGTACGCGTCCACCGTGGAGTCGACACAGTCGCTGCCACTGCCGTACGCGCCATGTCCCTCGCCCCGCCAGGTGAGCATCACTCCGATGCCCTTGCCCAACTCGTCGGCCATCCTCCGCGCGCCCTCGTAGGGGGTGGCCGGGTCGCCGGTGTTGCCGACGACCAGGACCGGTGCGGCGCCGGGGGCGCTCACCTCCGGGGTGTCGCGCTGCCCGGGCACCGGCCAGTCGTGGCACCAGCCGGCCGTGTCCCAGCCGAGGAACGTCCCGAAGACGGGGGAGATCTTCTCGAACTCCGGCAGCAGCTTCTTGGTGGTCGCCGCGGTCGGCCGCTGGCGGTCGTCCAGGCACGATATGACCCGTTGCGCATGCGTCGTCGTGCCGTAACGCCCCGACGAATCGCGCTCGTTGTAGCCGTCGGCGAGGGCCAGCAGCTCCGAGCCGTCTCCCCGCTCGGCCGCATCCAGGGCGCTGGTCAGCGTGGGCCAGCTGTCCTTGCTGTACAAGGGCAGGATGATGCCGGTGGCCGCGAGCGTCTGCGTCAGCTTCCGTCCGGGCGTGCCCGCCGGCAGGGGCCGGGCGTCGATCCGCCGCAGCAGGTCCGCGATCTTCCGCGAGCCCTCCGCCGGGTCCTGGCCCGTGGACTCGAGGTAGCCGTTCAACGCGCGCTGGAAGCCCCTGGCCTGGTTCTTGGCGTGCCCCACCGCGTCGGCGCCGGGGTCGACGACCGCGTCCAGGGTCATCCGCCCCACGTTCTTCGGGAACAGGTGCGCATACGTGCCGCCCAGTTCGGTCCCGTAGGAGATGCCGAAGTAGTGCATCTTCTTGTCGCCGAGGACCTCCCGGATGCGGTCCATGTCGCGGGCCGAGTCGGCGGTCGACACGTGCGCCATCAGCTTCCCGGCGTCCTTCTGGCAGCCCTTGCCGAAGTCGGCGGCGTCCTGGAAGTACGCCCTCTCCTCGGCCGGTGTGTCCGGCGAGACGTCCACCGACTCGGCCGCCTGGATCTCCTTGTCGCCGCGGCAGCGCACGCCCTCGCTGGCACCCACGCCGCGCGGGTCCCAGCTCACCAGGTCGTACCGCTCACGCAGTCGAGAGACGGTCGGGGCGTAGGACGGCATCATGGACACGCCCGAGGCGCCGGGGCCGCCGAAGTTGAACAGGAGCGAGCCGACGCGGTCGCCACCGCGGGCCTTGGCGCGGATCAGGGCCAGCCCGATGGTCTCGCCGTCCGGCTCGGACCAGTCCAGCGGCACCTTCAGCGTCGCGCACTGCCAGTCGCTGCTCGGCGCGGGGCCGTCGGTGGTGGCCTTGCAGCGGCCCCAGGAGAGCTTGCCCTTGCCGTCGTCCGGCGAGCCGCCGCTGCACCCCGCGGCGAGCAGTGCCGAGGCGGCCGCCAGAGCGGTCCACCGTGCGAAACGCGTCATGTGCCCATCCCCCCTCGCAGGCCGTCCGCACAGGCCGCGGATGGCGGTCAGGCCATGGTAGGCAGATCCCGCCTCGGCCGTTGCAGCCTGTGGATAACCCTCTGACCTGCGCGTTCGCCGAACCGGGGTTCATCTCAGGTGCAGACGGTCCCCGCCCGCGGCACCTTTCCGTCCAGCAGATAGCCGTTCACCGCGCCCTGCACACACTTGTTCTTGCTGGTGTAGGCGCCGTGTCCCTGCCCCCGGTACGTCAGCTCGACACCGACGCCCTTGCCCAGCTCGTCGGCCATCTTCCGTGCGCCCTCGTACGGGGTGGCCGGGTCGCCGGTGTTGCCGACGACCAGGATCGGCGCCGCGCCCGGCGCGCTCACGTCCGGATGGTCGGCGGCGCCCGCCACGGCCCAGTCGGTGCAGCCGATCATGCCCCACGCCATGGCGTCGCCGAACAGGGGGGACGCGGCCCGGAACGTGGGCAGCTTCCGCTCCACGTAGGCGGCGTCGTAGCGGGGTTTGGCGTCGGCGCAGCTGATGGCCGTGTGGGCGGCGGTCGAGTTGTCGTACTCGCCGTTCTCACTGCGCCCGTTCATCGAGTCGGACAGCAGCATCAGAATCGTGCCGTCACCGTCGTACGCCTGCTGCAAACCCTGGGTGAGGTACTCCCAGAGCTCCTGCGAGTACAGCGCCTGCACGATGCCGTCGGTCGCCGCGGTCTGGGTCAGTTCGCGTGGGAAGACGCCCCGAATCGGCCTGCGATCGAGGTCCTTCAGCAGCGTGGCGATACGGTCCTTCACGTCCTGCGCACTGTCGCCGACGGGGCACTCCTCGGTCTTCGACACGCAGTCCTCGGCGAAGTTGTCGAGCGCGAGCTGGAATCCGTTGGCCTGCGCCAGCGAGCCCTGTTCGCCGTTCTTCGTGGGGTCGACGACGGCGTCGAACACGGCACGGCCGACCTTCTTGGGGAACAGGTGGGCGTAGACGCCGCCGAGTTCGGTGCCGTAGGAGATGCCGAAGTAGTGGAGCTTGTCGTCGCCGAGGACCTGGCGCATCAGGTCCAGGTCGCGGGCGGCGTCGGTGGTGCGCACGTGCGGCAGCACCTTCTCGGAGTTCTGCTCGCAGGCGTCGTTGAACTCCTTGATCCTGTCCAGGAGTTCGGTGCGCTCGGCGGCGTCGTCGGGGGTCGCGTCCTGCTGGAAGTACGCGTCGAGCTGCTGGTCGTTCTGGCAGACCACGGGGGCGCTGCGGCCGACTCCCCGGGGGTCGAAGCTGACCAGGTCGTAGCGGGTGCGCAGGGTCTCGAAGTCCTCCGCGAAGGACGGCAGCGAGGTGACGCCCGAGCCGCCGGGGCCGCCGAAGTTGAAGATCAGCGAGCCGATGCGTGCGCCCGCGTCGCCGGTGCTCCCGGCCCGGATCAGTTCGAGACCGATCGTGTCGCCCTTGGGGTCGTCCCAGTCGAGCGGGGCCTTCATGGTGGCGCACTGCCACTCGCCGCCTTCCGGGAGCGGTGAGGGCGCGGCGCCTCCTCCCTGGGCATCGGACGGCGTCGGGCAGTCCTCCCAGCTCAGCTCCTGCCGCGTCAGGTCCTCGTCCTCGGCGCCGTCGTCACCGCAGCCGGCCAGCACGGTGGACAGCAGCACGGCGGTGACGGTCAGGGCGGCGGCGCGCAGCCGGAGGAGCGTTGGCATGGTTCCATCCTGCGGCGGCGGGGGGCCGCCCGCGCGGGACGCGTGCCGTACGAGGTAAGAGGGGCTGGTGGTGCCGAAGGGCCTGCTTCTGGGCCGGTCCGTCAGAGGGCTTGCTTGCGAGTGAGGTGGTTGAAGGCCAGCCAGCCCGGCAGCACGGGCAGCCACAGTGTCAGCAGACGGAACAGCAGGACCGCCGGTGCCGCGACCTCCTTCGGCAGGCCGACGGCGATCAGACCGACCGTCAGGGTCGCCTCGACCGCGCCCACACCGCCGGGGGTCGGTGCCGCGGACCCCAGGGCGTTGCCCGCGAGGAAGACGACGGCGACGCTGGCGAGGCTGATCGACGTGGACTCGTCACCGAACGCGCGGATCGACGCGTCCAGGCACATCACGAAACAGGCGGTCAGCAGCAGCATGCCGCCGATGCCGGTGACCAGCTTCTGCGGCCGCTGGAGCACGTCCAGCATGCGCGGAACGACACCCGCGAACAGCGACCTCACGCGCGTGACGACGAACTTCCGCAGGAACGGCACCGAGGTCACCACGAGCACGAGCACCGCCACCGTCAGCAGACCGGCGATGACCGTCCGGGACGGCGACAGCGACGGCGTCTTCTCGGTGCCGGTCAGATAGCCGAAGGACAGCAGCATCAGGATGTGACAGCCGAGCCCGAACAGCTGTGACGCTCCGACGCTCGCCACCGCGAGCCCCGGCCGCACTCCCGCGCGCTGGAGGAAGCGCGTGTTGAGGGCGACCCCGCCCACCGCCGCCGGGGCGACGATCTTCACGAACGAACCGGCGACCTGCGCCGCCACGGTCCGCACGAACGGCACCCGCTCGGGCACGAACCCCAGTAGAGCCATCGCGGCCGCGACGTAGCTGCCCATCGAGAACAGCACGGCTGCGGCGACCCAGCCCCACTCGGCGTTCGCGATAAGCGGCCCGAACTCGATGTGCGTGAGCTGCGTCAGCAGGAAGTACGCGCCGATGGCGCCGGCCATGAAACTGATCAGCGTGCGTGGCCGCACCCGTTCCAGCCGGGCCGGTTCGACCGGCGCCTGCGGCCTGATCCGCAGCACCTCGTGCCGGATCTGGGTGAGCAGGTCCTCCTCGCGCGCCTCCTCCAGGGCCTCGTCGATGGCCCGCTTCTCGGCCCGCTGCTCCGCCCTCACGGCCTTCTTGTCGGGCTTCTCCAGGACCGGAACGGCGTCGTCCGAGGTGTCCTCCAGACGCGTCAGCTTGGCCTGGTGGGATGCCTCCAGGACCGCCTCGCGCTCGCGCTGTGCCCGCTCCCGGGCCAGTCTGCGCAGCGTCGCGCGCGTGGAGCGGCTGAGCGCGATCGGCTGGAGCATCGGCAGACAGTCCGCCACCGCGTCGGGGCCGAGCACCTCCACCGCCGAGGCGACCGCCCGCTCCGCGCCCACCCGGAGGCCGAGGGTCACCAGCAGCTGGGACGTGTCCATGCGCAGCAGCAGGTCGCCGGCCGCGATCTCGCCGACGCGCAGGTCGGTGAGGATCACCGTGCCGGAACGATCCACCAGAATCGCGTCGCCGACCAGCCTGCGGTGCGCGATGCGCCGGGACTGAAGCGCCTTCACCTGGTGCCAGGTGTCGCTCAGCAGGTCGTCGGTGATCTCCTCGTCCGGCAGCGAGTCAAGGGTGCGGCCGCCGCTGTGCTCGTAGACGAGCATCACCGCGTCGGGACCCAGCTCGGAGGTGGCGATCAGCTTCGGCGCGTTGGCACCGGCCGCGATCGCCGCGTACGCCAGCAGCGCCTCCTGCTCCAGGGCCTGGCGCAGCGACTGGAGACTGCTGCGGGTGGCGAAGCCGCGCAGGGTCAGGTTGCGCCAGGCGCGGTAGAAGAAGCCCTGGGCCTGCTGCTCCCGGTCCACGACCGTCACGTCCAGCGGCGGGCCGTCCTCGAGCGTGACGAAGTAGCGCCGCCCGCGGTCCCCGGTGTCCGGGTTGTGGTCCGGGGTGTCCTCGCGCGACGCGCTGACGGGTCGGAAGCCGACGGTCCGCAGGCCCGCCATCAGGGTCTGCCCGGTGGGCCGGACGTTGGGCGAGCCGACCGCGTAGAGCGTGCCGTAGGCCACGGTCCAGCCGATCAGCACCGTCAGGATGATCGAGAACGGTGTCGTGTACCCGGTGACGAGCATCGAGAAGGCGTCGAGGAGCAGCACGACCCACAGCACCGTGCGCCACCTGGGCCTGCGTGACATGCCGACGGCCGTCATGTACGCGATGACCGGCGCCAGATAGCCGTGCACGGGGTCGGTCAGCGCGTGGATGTCGCCGGGGGAGGGCTGGGTGAGCGCCTCCTGGATCGAGCCGGGGGCGGCACGGGCGACCCACAGGTCGGTGGCGAGGGTCACACCGTGGGCGAGGACGGCCGCGAGCACGCCGTCGGCGATTCTGAGCCCGTCCCGCTTGATCAGCCGCTCGATGGCGAAGGCGACCGGCACCAGCAGGATCGCGATGCTGGACGCCAGCCCCGCGATCTTGATGAGCAGGTCGGGCGCCTGGCCCGTGCCCTTGTTGATGTCCTGTTCGAGGCCCGAGGTGGTGCCGTGCGCGAACGCGGCGATCCCGATCAGCAGCGCGACGGCGAGCACGCCCACCAGGAGCCGCATCAGATCGGACGGGCGGTGCACGCGCGCGGGGAGCAGCGGTTCGTCGCCCTCCACCTCGTCGATGTGCACGGTGTCCTCGTCCTCGGCTGCCGCCGGGGTCTTCTTGCCGGACTGCCCGGCTGCCGTGGGAGCCTGCTCGGCGGACTTTCCGGCTGCCGTGGGAGCCTGCTCGGCGGACTTTCCGGCTGCCGTCGGTGCCTTCTCGGCGGCCGTCCCGGCCTTCTCGCCGGCCGGCTCGGGGCCGTCGTCAGGAGTGCCCGGGCGCGACGAAGCGTCGGAGGTGCCCTCCGTGTCCTCGGGGTGCGCACCCTGCTGCTTCATCGTCTCTTCTTGGTCTCGTATCACCGGTCACCGCCCGCACGATGGTGGCATGCCGCACCGACACACGGGGGCATCAGGGTGCACATGCGGGGGCGGACAGTCTGCCCGACGTGCTCCCTCCGGGTGAGGGAAACGCTCCGGAGCACACCCGTCCCGTTGTCGGTGGGGTGCGGCAGGATGGGGCGGATGAGCGAGTTGAGCCTTCCGGAGGACGCCGGCGCGCAGGGCGCCCGCGCGGGGTACGACGGCACCCGTGAGGAGCCCGGGGAAGCGCTGCCCGCGTACGCCGAGCGGGTTCTGGACGTCGCCGAACTGATCCCGCCGGGCCGTGTCATGACATACGGGGACGTCGCCGAGTGGCTGGAGGAGGGCGGTCCGCGGCAGGTCGGCCGCGTGATGGCCCTCTACGGCGGGGCCGTTCCGTGGTGGCGCGTCGTCCGCGCGGACGGCGTCCTGCTCCCGGGGCACGAACAGCGGGCGCTCGGCCATTACCGAGCGGAGGGCACCCCCCTGAAGGAGGCGAGCCGGGCCACCGAGGGCCACCTGCCGCGCCTCGACATGAGACGGGCGCGCTGGGACGGCGGCGAACGCGCGGAGGGTCACACCTGACAGCTTCCGCCATCGGAGGCCCTCCCGTGTGACCCGTGATCCGTACGGGGGAACCTGGGCACGGAGTCGGTATGACGTACGTTCGTGAGATGAGGGACATGAGTGCCATGAGCGCCACGAGTGACCGGCGGGAAGAAGGGGAAGCCCTGCTTCCGCCTTATCCGTCGGCGTAGCGTCGGCTGCACGCGTCCCCGTCACCCCGCGGTCACCGCCCGCCACGCGCGGTGGCCCGCCAACCAGCACTTCCACCAGGACCGGCGAACCACGTGAGCTCCTCTTCCTCCATCAGCGGCCTGTCGCACCCCCGTGTGCGCCGGGGGAGCCGTGGCGCTTACCGATTGGTACGTACCCCTCCTGTCCGGGTGGACCCCCCTCTTTTGGACGCCTCGCAGCGCTCCGTGGTTGACCACACCACCGGCCCGCTGCTCGTTCTCGCAGGCCCGGGCACCGGCAAGACCACGACGCTGGTCGAGTCCGTGGCCGAGCGCATCGCCCGGGGCCAAGATCCCGAGCGCGTCCTGGTGCTCACCTTCAGCCGCAGGGCGGCCGTGGAACTGCGCGACCGCATGGCCCTGCGGAGCGGCGCGGCCCGCGCTCCCCAGGCGACCACCTTCCACTCGTTCTGCTACGCCCTGGTCCGCGCCCACCAGGACAGTGACCTGTTCGTGGAGCCGCTGCGGCTGCTGTCCGGCCCAGAGCAGGACGTCTCCGTCCGGGAACTGCTCGCCGGCCAGGTGGACCTGGAGCGGCTGGGCCTCGCGCACGTGCGGTGGCCGGACGAGCTGCGCGCCTGCCTGACCACGCGTGGTTTCGCCGACGAGGTCCGCGCGGTCCTCGCCCGCACCCGTGAACTGGGTCTCGGCCCCGACGCGCTGGACGCCTTCGCCCGCCGCACGGGGCGCCCCGACTGGCGCGCCGCCGCCGCCTTCCTCGCCGAGTACCTCGACGTGCTCGACCTCCAGGGTGTGATCGACTACGCCGAACTCGTCCACCGCGCGGTGCTCCTCACCCGCCGGCCCGAGGTCGCCGCCTGGCTCGCCGCCCGGTACGACGCCGTCTACGTCGACGAGTACCAGGACACCGATCCCGCTCAGGTGCGACTCCTGCACGCGCTGGCCGGCGGCGGCCGCACCCTCGTCGCCTTCGGGGACCCCGACCAGTCGATCTACGCGTTCCGCGGGGCGGACGTGAACGGCATCCTCGACTTCCCGCACGCCTTCCCGCGCGCGGACGGCCGCCCGGCCCCCGTCGCGGTGCTGCGCACGTCCCGCCGCTCCGGTGCCGCCCTGCTGGCCGCCACCCGGCTGCTGACGCAGCGCATGCCACTGACCCGACTGCCCGCCGAGAAGGTGCGCGCCCACCGCGAACTCGCCCCCGAACGGGACGGCGGCCGCGTCGAGGCGTACACCTACCCGACGCCCGGGACGGAGCTGGACAACATCGCCGACATCCTCCGCAGGGCGCACCTCGAAGACGGCGTCCCCTGGAGCGAGATGGCCGTCCTGGTGCGCGCCGGCTCCCGCACCGTTCCGACGGTCCGCCGCGCCCTCACGGCGGCCGGCGTGCCCGTCGACGTCGACGGCGACGACGTGCCCCTGCGCCACGAACCGGCGGTGGCACCGCTGCTGACGGCGCTGCGGGCGGTGGCCACGGCGGAGGCGGGGACTTCCGGGACGGCAGCTGCCGAGCCTCAGGACTCCGAGGGGGACACCCGGGACACCTCGTTTGAGGACGCTCCTTCCGCGCAGCGGGACGCATCCCTTGAGGACGCCCCTTCCACGCAGCCGGACGCATCCCTTGAGGACGCTCCTTCCACGCAGCCGGGCACCTCTTTTGAGGACGCCCCCTCCGCGCAGCCGGGCACCTCCTGGCTCGACACCGAGACCGCCCTCACCCTCCTCACCTCCCCGCTCGCGAGCATGGACGCCGCCGATCTGCGCCGCCTCGGCCGGGCCCTGCGCGACGAGGAACGGGCCGGGGGCAACCCGCTGCCGCCGCCCTCCGACGTGCTGCTCGCGCAGGCACTCGCCGAGCCGGAGCGCCTCGCCGTGCACGACCCCACGTACGCGCGTGGCGCCCAGCGCCTCGGCGCGCTGCTGCGCAAGGCACGTGAGCGGCTGGCGGGCGGCGGCACGGCCGAGGAGGCGCTGTGGGACCTGTGGGAGGGCACACCGTGGCCCACGCGGCTGGAGCGGTCCGCCCGCCGGGGCGGCGCGGCCGGGCGCAACGCGGACCGCGATCTGGACGCCGTCTGCGCGCTGTTCGCGACCGCGGCCCGTGCCGAGGAGCGCACCGGCGGCCGGGGCGCCCTCAACTTCCTGGAGGAGATCGAGGCCGAGGACATCGCCGCCGACACCCTCACGCGCCGTGCCGTCCGCCCCGACGCCGTCCGCCTGATGACCGCGCACCGCTCCAAGGGCCTGGAATGGCGCCTCGTGGTGGTCGCGGGCGTCCAGGAGGGCCTCTGGCCGGATCTGCGCCGCCGCGGCTCCCTGCTGGAGGCCGACCGCATCGGCCGCGACGGACTCGCCGAACCCCTCACCCCCGGCGCGCTGCTCGCCGAGGAGCGCCGCCTGTTCTACGTGGCCGCCACGCGCGCGCGTGAACGTCTCGTCGTGACCGCCGTCAAGGCCCCGGCGGACGACGGCGACCAGCCCTCCCGCTTCCTGGCCGAACTCGGCGTCGAACCCAAGGACGTCACGGGACGCCCGCGCCGCCCGCTGTCCGTAGCGGCACTCGTCGCCGAACTGCGCGCCACGACGGTCGACCCGCGCGTCTCCGACGTACTCCGGGAGGCCGCAGCCCGCCGCCTCGCCCGGCTCGCCGCCCTCGCCGACGAGGACGGCCGCCCCTTGGTGCCGTCCGCGCACCCCTACCGCTGGTGGGGCATGTTCGAGCCGACCGAGTCCAAGGTGCCGCTGCGCGACCGCGACCAGCCCGTCGTGCTCTCCGGCAGCGCCCTCGACCAGCTCGCCAACACCTGCGCCCTGCAATGGTTCCTGGGCCGCGAGGTGAAGGCCGACGCGCCCGCGACCGCCGCCCAGGGCTTCGGCAACGTGGTGCACGTCCTCGCCGACGAGGTCGCCTCCGGGCACACCCCGGCCGACCTCTCCGTCCTCATGGAACGGCTCGACTCCGTGTGGAACGCCCTCGCCTTCGACGCGCCGTGGAAGTCGGACCAGGAGAAGGACAACGCGCGCGTGGCGCTCGAACGGTTCCTGAAGTGGCACGTGATGGACCGCACCGGGCGTACCCCGGTGGCCAGCGAGCACGACTTCGACGTCACCCTCGAAGCCGGCGACTACCAGGTGCGCATCCGCGGCCAGATGGACCGTGTGGAGGCGGACGGCGAGGGCCGTGCCTACGTCGTCGACTTCAAGACCGGCAAACACGCGCCCACCGGCAAGGAGGTGGAGCGCCACCCGCAGCTCGCGGTCTACCAGCTGGCCGTCCGCGAGGGCGCCGTCGACGACGTCTTCGACGGTCCGCGACCCGAGCCGGGCGGCGCCGAGCTCGTCCACCTGCGCCAGGGCGCCGCCCAGCGCGACGGCGGCGAGACCCTGCCCAAGGTGCAGGCCCAGGAGCCGCTGGAGGGGGAGTGGGTCGGCGACCTGCTGGCCACCGCGGCCGGCAAGGTCCTCGACGAACGGTTCACCCCGACCGCCGGCCAGCACTGCACGCACTGCGCGTTCCGGGCGTCGTGCAGCGCGCGGCAGGAGGGTCGTCATGTCGTGGAGTGACTTATCGCACCACCTGTGCTGACCTGCGCTTCTTCTGCCCGGGAAAGAGATCCGGCCGCCACTGTCAGTGGCCGCCGCTAGCCTCTCTGACGTGTCCGCCCGTATCGCCGATCCCGAACAGCTCAAAGACCTCCTCGGTATCCCCTTCACCCCTGAGCAGATGGCCTGCATCACGGCGCCGCCGGCCCCGCAGGTGATCGTGGCCGGAGCCGGCTCGGGCAAGACGACGGTGATGGCGGCACGCGTGGTGTGGCTGGTCGGCACCGGCCAGGTCGCACCCGAGCAGGTGCTCGGCCTCACCTTCACCAACAAGGCCGCCGCCGAACTCGCCGAGCGCGTCCGCAAGGCGCTCGTCAAGGCCGGCGTCACCGACCCGGACGCCATCGACCCGGACAACCCGCCGGGCGAGCCGGTGATCTCCACTTACCACGCCTTCGCGGGCCGCCTGCTCACCGACCACGGCCTGCGCATCGGCCTCGAGCCCACGTCCCGGCTGCTCGCCGACGCCACCCGTTTCCAGCTCGCCGCGCGCGTGCTGCGCGAGGCCCCGGGGACCTATCCGGCCCTGACCCGTTCCTTCCCGGACCTGGTCGGCGACCTCCTCGCCCTCGACGCCGAGCTCGCCGAGCACCTCGTACGCCCGGAATCGCTGCGCGCGTACGACGCCGAGCTGTTGCTGACCCTGCGCGGCGCCAAGCTCACCAATGCCGACCTGCGCAAGGTCCCCGACGCGGCGGCCGCCCGCCGCGAACTGGCCGAGCTGGTCACCCGCTACCGGGCCGCCAAGCGCGAGCGGGACCTGCTCGACTTCGGCGACCAGATCGCCCTCTCGGCCCGGCTCGCGAAGATCCCCGAAGTGGGCCGCGACCTGCGCGACGAGTTCCGGGTGGTCCTGCTCGACGAGTACCAGGACACGTCGGTCGCCCAACGCGTCCTCCTGGCCGGCCTGTTCGGCGAGGGCACCGGCCACCCGGTCACCGCCGTCGGCGACCCCTGCCAGGCGATCTACGGCTGGCGCGGCGCCTCCGTCGCCAACCTCGACGACTTCCCCGAGCACTTCCCCCACGCCGACGGCCGTCCCGCGACCCGGCAGGCGCTCAGCGAGAACCGCCGCAGCGGCGGCCGCCTCCTCGACCTCGCCAACGGCCTCGCGGAGCCCCTGCGTGCCCTGCACGCGGGCGTGGAGGCACTCCGCCCGGCCGCCGGTGCGGAACGCGACGGCATGGTGCGCTGCGCCCTGCTGCCCACCCACGCCGAGGAGATCGACTGGGCCGCCGACTCCGTCGCCCACCTCGTACGGACCGGGACGGCACCCGGCGAGATCGCCGTGCTGTGCCGCACGGCGACCGACTTCGCCGAGATCCAGGCCGCCCTGGTGGCCCGGGACATCCCGGTCGAGGTGGTCGGCCTGTCCGGGCTGCTGCACCTGCCCGAGATCGCCGACCTCGTCGCCGTCTGCGAGGTCCTCCAGGACCCCGGCGCCAACGCCTCCCTGGTCCGGCTGCTGACCGGCCCGCGATGGCGCATCGGCCCCCGCGACCTCGCCCTGCTGGGGCGGCGCGCCCGGCTCCTGGTGTCCCACGCGCGCGTGGAGGGCGACGACGACCCGGACCGCCGGCTCGCCGAGGCCGTCGAGGGAGTCGACCCCTCCGAGGTGATCTCGCTCGCGGACGCCCTCGACACGTTCCTGGAGACGCCGCTGGACGGTCACGGGGACGACGACGGACTGCCCTTCTCGCCCGACGCGCGCGTGCGCTTCGCCCGCCTGGCCACCGAACTGCGCGAGCTGCGCCGCTCCCTGGCCGACCCGCTGATGGACGTCCTGCACCGCGTCCTCGCCGTCACCGGCCTGGAGGTCGAGCTGTCGGCGTCCCCGCACGCCCTGGCAGCGCGCCGCCGCGAGACCCTCTCCAAC